>CACIQL010000005.1:0-86763 GCA_902588785.1 uncultured Pelagibacteraceae bacterium | reverse complement strand
AAGAGTCTGAGAAAAAATTTTCCAATAATAATGACGTTCTACCTCTTGAAGGATTACCTTTAGCAATAAAGGACGAGGTGAATATAAAAGGACAACCAAATCGCAATGGTTGCTTACTTCTCAAGAATAATATCGCAAAGAAAACTGATATTGATGTTGAAACAATAGTCAATTCTGGCGCAATACTTCACGGTCGCACAACCAATCCAGAATTTTCTCTCACTTCTTTTTGTCACTCAAAACTAAATGGCGTAACAAGAAACCCTTGGAACTTAGATATGACACCTGGTGGATCAAGTGGAGGCAGTGCGGCTGCATTAGCTTCAGGTTGTGCAATGTTGACAACAGGAAGTGACATTGGAGGTTCAATAAGAATACCAGCAGGCGCATGTGGAGTAGTTGGATACAAGCCACCTCATGGAAGAAATGCTCAAAGTTATCCATTCAATCATGACCCTTACTGTGTAACGGGACCGCTCGCAAGAACAGTGGTTGATACTGCAATGATGCAAAACATTATGTGTGGACCAAACCAAAAAGACATAACATCTTTACGTCCAAAAAAAACATTACCATTAAATTACGAAAATATTAAAAATTGGAAAATTGCTTATTCAATGGACTTAGGATTTTTTGAGATTGATAAAGAAGTAGAACAGAATACGCTGACGGCATTAAAAAAATTTGAAAGTCTTGGATGTCAGGTCACAGAGGTGAAACTTAATTGGAAAAAAGATGAAGTAAATTCGGTTTGCTTTAGTCATTACGCAAATTCTTTTTATAAAGAAATTTCTGAGCTTTCAGATTCTGAAAAAGAGCAGCTGAGTGATTACACAAAAATGTTCAGTGGTGTTACTGAAATGCACATTGACTCCTTAAAAAATAATAAAAAAATTTATCACGAACAAATTGGTGCTCACTTGGGTTATGGCGTTGAAGAAAGTGCAGTGGTGACTGGAAAAATGTATGAAGAAATTGGTCCAATATTGGAAAAATATGATTTATTTATTTGCCCTACCAATGCCTTACCGGCAATCAAAGCTGATATTGATATAGTTAACGAACGCGTCATTATTAATGGAAAAGAACAAGAATGTGCTGACTTTGCATGGTGCATGTCTCACCCATTCAATATGTTGGGTAAACTGCCAGTCCTTTCCGTACCCTCTGGCTTTAGTTCAAATCAAGTGCCTACTGGCATTCAGATTATTTCACGCTCCTACAGTGATGAACTAGTATTTCAAGGAGGATACAACTACGAAATGGTCGATCCATGGCTAAATAATGCGAAAAATCGGCCAGTTTTTGATTGATATAGTATTGACCAGTTTATCCAGAGGTGTACAATTTTTTCAGATTAAACAAAAAAAAGGATAATTAATTATGCCAAAATACGATGTAACTAAAAAGTTCATTGATAACTTGCGAGAAGGCAAGGTAAGTCGTAGGTCTTTTGTAAAGGGTATGGGTGCAGCTGGTGTTCTAGGTTTAACATCCGGTCTTGTTCCTGCTACTAATGCATTTGCATCTACTGGACGTGCTTTTGTTTGGGGCGGTTATGATGACGATGGTCTATTTGGACCATATGTTGAAGCACACGGATCACCAGAATATTCAACTTTTGGAGATGCGGAAGAAGGTCTTCAAAAATTAAAAGCTGGTTTTGAAGTTGATGTTGCTTGGCCTTGCCAAGGTGAAATTGCACGATGGGTAAGAGCTGGTGTTATTCAGCCACTGGACACATCAAGATTAGAAAACTGGGGAGATATGTTCCCAGAAGTTAGAGACTTACCAAGTGGTATAGTTAACGGACAAAACTATTTTGCACCGGTTGACTGGGGAGACACAAGCATTGTGTACAACACTGATAAAGTCACTTGGATGCAACCAGGTAATGAAAGTCTATATCTCTTAGAAGATCCAAGAATGAAAGGTAAAGTTGGAGTACTTGATAGTGCTGCAGATAGTTTATTCTTGATGATGCATTATCTAGGAACAGACATTAAGGACATTAACCAATTAAATAAAGCGGCTATTGATCAAGGTATCAATAAGTTCCGTGAACTCAGAGATAATGGAAACATTAGAACATTCTTCGCTGACTCTGCTTCTATTGCTGAAGCAATTGGAAACGAAGAGGTCTGGGCTTCAATTTGTTGGAATGAAACATCATGGGAGACTGGTTACCCAATGATGCGTCCTGTTGAAGGTACAATGACATGGGCATGCGGACTTGCAATTGCGACTGGTGCAAATCTTGATGTTGCTTATGACATGATTAACGCTGCAACTAGTGCCGAAACTTCAGCTTATCTATTAAGCGAATGGGGTTATGGACACTCTAACCAAAAAGGCTTTGGCTCACTTACTGCAGATGAGCTAGCTGAAAGAGGAGTTGCTCCAAACCCAGCTGAACACTTAGCGAATGGTGCGTTCTCAGTAATGCCACCAGATGATGTAACAGATTACATGGAAGCTCAGTGGGCAGAAATGACTGCTGGCGGTTAATCTTAAATTTGTGAAATCATTAATAGCCTGTTCTCTTATTGAGAGCAGGCTATTTTTTTTGCAGTAAGCTAATATCTTCTAAACTGATACTTATAAAACAAGTATTATTCTCAAATGACTGATTATCAAAGTGCTGGGATGATACAGTTATTACTTTATTTATTCCTGATACCTCAACATAAAATCTTGTCATTTCTCCTAAGTAGGAAGTCTGATTTATTTTTGCTTCTAAGCAAATATCCCAATCAGATTTATCTCTAGAAATCATCATTGACTCTGGTCGAACACTACAAACAACATCAGATGAATTCTCTGGAATATTTAGGTTATTCTTGACTTTGAAATCACCGAGATCTTCAATCGCAACATTGATGTGATCACCATCTTTTGACCTTGTAGATGCTTTTAAAAAGTTTGTTTCTCCAATGAAATCACTTACAAAAATATTTTCTGGGTTCTTATAAAGTTCATTTGGAGCAGAAAGTTGTTGTATCTTGCCTTCACTCATTACAGCAACTCTATCAGACATGCTGATAGCTTCTTGTTGATCATGAGTAACAAATACAAAGGTAATTCCAATTTCTTTCTGTAGCGTTCTCAATTCAAGTTGCATTTCGTCTCTTAGTTTTTTATCTAATGCTCCAAGAGGCTCATCCAATAAAAGAACTTTTGGTTGTCTAACTAAAGCTCTTGCTAACGCAACACGCTGTCTTTGCCCACCAGATAATTGCCCACTGAATCTTTCCTCATAACCCTCAAGCTTTACAAGGGCTAAAACATCATCAACTCTTTTTTTAATTTCGTCATCAGTCAAACCAAGTTTTCTTAATCCAAATTTTATATTTTGCTCAACATTAATGTGAGGAAATATGGCATAGTTTTGAAATACCATATTTGTAGGTCTTTTATCAGGAGGCAAAGCCGTGATATCACTACCATCGATTAATAAATTACCATTTGTTGGATATTCAAATCCTGCTAACAATCGGAGTAAAGTTGTCTTTCCACATCCTGATGGACCCAACAAAGAAAAGAACTCTCCTTCTTTAATTGAAAAAGAGACGTCATCAACTGCTTTGACATTTCCAAAATGTTTTGAAATCCCGTTTATCTGAATAAAATTTTCGTTCATATTTTTTATAATTTAATAGCTATGTCCTGTTTCTCTTTACCTTGTCCAACATTTCTCAACCAGAATGCTAACAAAACAATAAAAGTAGTAAACACAATTATCACTGCCCCCAAAGCAAGTACATGTGGGAGTTTTTTCACAAATCGCATTTGATTCCACATGTACATTGGTAAAGTTGCATCACTGCCAGATAAAAAGAATGCCAGAATAAATTCATCGAAGGATATAATAAAGCTTAACAATAAAGCTGCTATTATGCCTGGCAAATATAGAGGAAGTGATACTCTATAAAAAGTTCCCCATGCATTTTCTCCTAAATCACGTGAAGCTTCTTCTAAAGAAAAGTCAAAACCTTCTATACGCGCAATCAATATCAACATTGCAAATGGAGTACAAAACAATATGTGTCCTATTGTTACTGGAACCAGACCCAATGGAAAACCAAGGTTGATCCATATAATTAATATTGATACTGCTAAAATAATTTCTGGTATTAAAAACGGCATCATGATGGCTCCGTAAGAAACATTCTGACCCCTAAATTTATATCTAACAAATGCCTTTGCAGCGAGAAGTGCAATTGCTGTGCTCACAACGCTTGCAACAACGCCAACTTTAACGCTCGCCCATAAAGCTTTATGTAAGTTCCGCTTTGACCACATTTCCTCATAATGATCTGTGGTAAATCCTGCTAATGGAAATGACATATAATTTGCATCATTAAAACTGAAAATCGGTAAAAAAAGAACCGGTATATAGAGAAAACCAAAATATATTAATGTGTAAACTAGCAGTGAATTGTTTTTTTCATTCATGATTTAAGAAAGCCTCTGTGTAAGTCTTTTTGTTGTGTATGAGACAATTGCTGTTATGAGAATAACGGTCGTCAGCATGATTGTGGCTGATGCCGCTCCAAGCGGTATATTGTTTATTTTTCCGAAATAAGCTTGGATCATATTTGATAACATTCTTCCTTCAGTGCCCCCAATTAAGGCAGGCGTTACATAATCACCTACAGTTGGAATAAATATTATTAAAATCGCACCAATGACACCTGGCAAGGATAGAGGAAATGTCACTTTCCAAAATACTTCAAATTTTGATAAACCGAGATCTCTTGCAGCTTCAATATATGAAAAGTCTATTTTCTCAAGAGACACGTAAAGTGGTAATAAAGCAAATGCTGCCCAAGCATGTGTTAGAGTAATAATAACAGCTTCCTCTGAGTACATAAGAAATGTAAGAGGCTCACTAATAATGCCTGCGCCTAATAATGTAGAATTGAAAACTCCTTTAGTGCCCAGTATGATTTTCCAAGAAAATACTCTTAATAGGTATGAAGTCCAAAAAGGTAAGGTTAATAAAACTAACCATAACATTTTATTTTTTTTCACATAAAAAGCGATGTAATAGCATACAGGGTACGCGGTTAGAAGAGTGATCAGTGTTACAATAAATGATATTTTAACCGACTTAATGAGGAGTGAGACAAGCAAACTTTTTTCAAAAAAGTCAATGTATCGCTGAAATGTTGGAGTGAAATCAATCTCCATCATGCTTACTTGTGTAAAAGAACTAAAACTAAGCATTAATGCCATAGGAATAAGCATTACGAGAATTATTAAAAATAATGCAGGAGACAATAATGAATATGCTTTTGCATTATCACTCTTAGAGTATAAATTTCGCCAAGCTTGAAACATAAGAAAATTTTAATTTATATAAATAATAGATGCAATTTATATTTCTTTTTTGCTTCTATCCGTGAGATTAGCATACCACAAATATAATCTTAAATACCAGAGTCTTAAAAATCCAAATGGAATTTTAGGTGATAGGCCCTGATAGACTTTTGAAATGTTTGTCTCCCCACTATTTGACTCGTAAATCATTTCAGCTAATTTTTTACCACAATACACAGTTGTATTATTACCGTTAGCTTGATAGCCGTATGAAAAATATACAGACTTATCTTCTTCCAATGCACCAAATGCGGGAACAAAGTCACGTGTCATAACAACAGTGCCTCTCCAATAATGATCAATATCGACATTGTCCCAATTTGGAAATACCCCACGAAATTTTTTTGTCATGAATTCTTGCATTCTCTCTGCGCTCTTTTCATCACCATAGGTGTCGCCTCTTGTTCCAAATAACATCCTGTTTGAAGGCATTCTTCTATAATAATACAAGATCTCTCTAGAGTTGCAGATTGGATTAAGAGTTTTATAGTTTTGTAGTTTAAATTCATCTTCTGACATTTCTCTAGTGACAATTATATTAGATAAAACAGGCATCATTCTATTTGCAAAACTTGGATGGAGAGACTCATCTGTGTATCCATTTGTTGCAACAACAACCTTATTTGCTGTAATTGATCCGCTATCTGTAATTAATTTATGTGAACCGTTTCTTTCCCATTTTTTCACTCTAGAAAAACTATGAAGTTTCGCTCCCACATCTACAGTTGCTGATGCAAAACCATTCATAAAAGCCATTGGGTTCATTGCAAATCCTGCTTCAGTAAAAACAGCTCCAAATTGTTCTGTTGATTGATGTCCAACTTCATCAAACTCCTCTTTGGGTATCCACTTGGTGTTAATACCAAAATATTTTTTGAGATCGTTGCCCCACTCCTTTAGTTCCTCACTGCTATCAGGGTGATGAGCAACATCTAGATTGCCTGTACCAGTTTTTTCACATTCAATATTATTTTCAGAAATGAGTGAGGATAAAAGTTCAACGCCTTCAATTTGAGAAGAAAAAAATTTCTTTGTTTCATCTAAGCCAAACTTTGCAATCAGTTGATTGACCGATAGTTTTGTTGCAGGCAAACAACAAAAGCCAGCATTCCTTGCACTGCTTGCAAATCCAAAATGCCCTGCCTCTAGTAATCTTACGTCACCGCTATAATTTTTTGCAATGTGATAAGCTGTACTTATTCCAGTAAAGCCGCCACCTATTACACAAACATCACAACTTTCATCAGTTGTGAGCTTAGGATATTTGTCTTGTTCTATTTGACTGACTTTTTCCCAATAACTTTTAACTGGCTTATTAACGTCGTAAATATCTTTGTTATAAAGTTGCTTCATACTCTCTTGCTCAGAGATTATGGTAACTGCATGTTGGTAAAATACCAATTATAAAAGTAAGTTACCGCTGACTCATTTTCAGATAAAACTCCAGGTTTAAAAGACTGAGAAAGAAGGCCTTCCTGGTTATTTTCAATTATTGTTGTATCATGCGCCGTAGTAACATCCCAAATATAGCTAACTTCTTCGGGCTTAAAGTCTTTATTCTCCTCAGCTTTCTCGTTTACGAGCCATATGAGTTCAACTTCAGACTCTAGAAGTGAGATGGGTTTAAAAATAAACATGACGCCAAAATCATTTGTGAAATAACAACAGCCAAATGGATTAAAGCTTACTTGGGTTAATCCTCCATCAAAATCTTTAAACTGCCCCATTAATGAAGAAGCTGGCTTTCCATCTTTGGTTTGTGATAAGTTTCCGTTTCCAATTGGAGTTCTATCAACATATCTGTTTAAGCCTTTTTTCAATCCTTCTTCTGTTTCAAGATAAACCTCAGACGGAGTTCCATTTTTTTTACATTCCTCGACCCAAGGTTTAATTTTATTTAAATATTCATCAGTCTCTTTTTGAGGCGCAGTACCTATTCCGGCACCCATTGCGACAACCCAGTCTTTATCCTGTACTGCACAAAGCTCAGGATGTGCTGTAGGACAGTGATAACACTCCTGAAAATTTTCAAGAACTAATTTGAAATTTGCATGAGTGGGATATTTTTTTCTTATCGCAATTTTTGACTTACTCGTCTGATGAAATTCCATCATTTCTTTTAAGGGCTCAATGAATTCATCGAAATTCATCGGTTCGTCTAAAGATAAATTAATAAATACTAATCCTTCATAAATTTTGAGATGACACTCTCTAAGACCCCACTCTTCTTTTTTAAAATCCTCCGGCATAAAGCGTGCAGCTTTAAGCTCACCTTCTGCTGAAAAACTCCAAGCATGATAGGGACATACTAAAAGTTTTTTTGAACCCTCTTCATCTAAACAAATTCTTGATCCTCGATGAGTGCAAACATTATAAAATGCTCTTACTTCATTGTCTCTTCCTCTAATAACTATAATGGACTCCTTTTCGGCATCAAAAACAAAATAATCACCTGGATTAGGAATACGACTGATGTGATCTACCATTAACCACTGTTTGAAATAAATTCGCTTCATCTCTTCGGAAAAAATATTCGAATCTGTATAAAAGTCTTGGGGTAAGGTTTTACCCTCCTGATAGTTTTTTAGCAGATGGTTAAACTCAAGCATTTATTTAAGATGCAGACCAAAGGCCTTCTTTCTTGATGTCGTCTGTAGCTAACTCAATTCCTTTTCTAAGTATACTTACGAGATCATCTATTTGTTCCTTAGTGATGATCAAAGAAGGAGACATGACACACGTATTAAATAGCGGTCTAACAATCAAACCAAGATTTTGACAATGAGAATTGATGCGAGAAGCGATCTCGTATTGTAAATTCAGAGGATCTTTTTTTTCTTTACTGATTACACATTCAACAGCCGCCATTAATCCCTCACCACGTACATCGCCAACAATCGGTAAATCAATTAATTCACTTAATTTAGATTGAAAATAAGGGCCGACTTCCTGTACATGTTCAAGGAGATTATTTTTTTCAATATAATCAAGTGTTGCTGTTGCTGCTGCCATACTCACTGGGTGACCCGAGTCAGTAAATCCATTTGAAAATATAACTTTTTCTTTATTATCAAGTTGAGACATAAGCTTTTCAGAAATAACAACTGCACCGCAAGGTACGTATCCTGAAGTAATCCCTTTTGCTAAAAGGATGATATCAGGTTCTAAATCGAAATAATTTTCTGAAGCGAATATATGACCTAACCTTCCAAATCCAGTTACTATCTCATCAGAAATATAAATAACATCGTACTTAGTACAAATTTCTCTTGTCTTTTTATGATATCCTTTAGGAGGAACAATTACCCCACCTGATGCTAGGATTGGCTCTGCAATAAATGCTGCGACCTTATCTTGACCAAGTTCTAAAATTTTATTTTCTAACTCTTTAACTTTTAAATCACAGAATTCTTCATCACTTAAATCATCTGGTTTTTTAAACGGATTTGGTGCAGACAAATGATGAACTAAGTTATCTGCAAAATCAAAGTTGTTTTTATCTCTTTCTTTACCTGAGCATGAAGCCCCTAAAAATGTACTACCGTGATATGCATCATGACGTGAGATAATTTGTTTCTTATCTCTTAACCCACGAACATTATTATAAAACATTACAAATCTTAATGCAGAGTCTACCGCTGAAGATCCTCCGGACGTGAAAAATACTCTTTTAAGATCACCGGGCGCATATTTAACAAGTCGTGAGGCATAGTTATATGCAATCTCAGTGGACTCCGTGAATGGGCTGGCGTAGGGCATTTTTGTAATCTGATTATAAACAGCATCAGCAATTTCTTTTACGCCATGTCCTACGTTAACATTCCACATTCCTCCAGGACCATCAATGAGCTGTCTTCCTGTTTGATCGTAAAGATAAATTCCTTTTGACTTATCAATGAATGTCCTGCTGTCTTCACCGCGATACTCAAGATACTGCCATGGGTATAGAATTCTATCGTCGAGAGTATTAAGGAGATCTTTTTTTTCGGGAATCGGAGTTGATTTGGGCATAGTGAAGTATAGCCTATATTGAACAGCTGTTCAATAATTGAATTTTAAAAAAACAGCCTATTTTTGGCTATTCATAAAGGTCTGCAGGTACTTTGTTACGTCTTTCAGGGCTAAAAAATTGTCTTTTTACAACCTTACACTTTGCCCATATTTTTTTATATTCCAATTCCTCTGGGTGATAAATTTCTGCAAAAATATTTTCTTTAATCTTAATTCCATAGGGACGCTTTAGAGACGCAAGCGCAACGTTTCTTTTCATAGTAGGTGACCACATTGCTGCCGTAACAATGCCTATATCTTCTTTTTTTTCATTATAAATCACAGAGCCTACTGCGGGCTTATCGCCATCTATGTCCAGTCCAACTAAACATCTTTCGGAATTACCTGTCTCTTTTTCTTTCTTTAAAGCGCGTTTACCGACAAAGTAACTTTCTTTATTGAGATGAACAAGCCAACCCATTCCAATTTCATACGGTGAACGCATTCTCACTGGTCTTAAGGAATCTTCAGCTGCCATAAAATCAGTATTGGTTTGAATAAAGCCAGCTTCAATCCTTGTCATCTCAAGAGCATGCATGCCAAAAGGTCTTATCTTTAATTCTTTTCCAGCTTCCATGATACTATCCCACATGTTTTCTGCATTAGCTGGATCAGTCCATAATTCATATCCTAAATCACCTGTGAAGCCTGTTCGTGAGATCAAAACATCATATCCATTAATATTATATTGTTTCATTCCAAATGGTTTTAATAATTCAAGGTCATCTGCTCCGTAGTTTTTTAGTGTTGAACAAGAAGTAGGTCCTTGGATTGCTAATGCAGCCGTTGTGTCTGTTGCATCCTCAAAAGAAACATCAAAACCTTCAGCAGAGTCATGTAGCCAATTATAGATCTTTACTGCACAGCAAAGCATAAATTTTGTATTCGAAAATTTAAATATGGTACCATCGTCCATTACTTTACCATCTTCATTACACCAAATTATGTATGCTACTGTATTGTCTTCCATCTGTGATAAATCTCTTGTTACAAGATAATCAACAAATTTATTAGCATCGCTGCCATTGATCATATATTTGCACATAGGCGTGAGATCCATAACTGAGGTGCCATTTCTAGCAGCAGTATATTCCAACTCAGTTGTTGAGTATTCTGTGGGTACGGTAAAACCGTTCCAGTTATAATATTTATTTGTTCTTGAGGCTAAGCTTGTTCTTGAGTGAAAAGGGGTTTTTTTAAGTGCTGTAAATCTTAAATCTCTATTCATATTTATGCGTCCTCCAAGATAGCTTGAGCTGCATTTTTTCCTGGAATTCCAGTTAAGCCTCCACCCGGATGAGTACCTGCGCCACACATATATAGTCCGTCAAGATGAGTTCTATATTGTGATGCCCCAGGAATTGGTCTGAGCATAAAAAGCTGATCGATTTGAATTTCTCCATGATGCCAATGTCCGCCTGAGACATAAAAATTTTTCTCTATATCGTCGGGAGTAACAATTGTTTTAGTCTCTATACAGCTTTGAATATCAGGTGCATATTTCCCTATTAATTTTATAACGGCATCTACATAGTTATCTTTAATTTTATCCCAACCCTCCTGCGCACCGTAGGAAGCATATTGAACTTGAATATCTAATACAGGATTACTCTGGTCAGAATTTTTTAGTTTCATTTCTAAAATAGGTTCCATTGAAAGTTTATCAAACTTACTTGGATTAAATGCCTCTTCTATATAATCAATTGAAGGAGCAATTACCATTCTACTCTCTAAATCATTTTTATCGCAGTTAATAAATTCAGGTTGTTTATTGAGACTTAATGATAATTTTGCAACTTTTCCTTTTGATCGATGATGTTTGATTCTTCTTTTCACATCAGTATCTAAATTCTCAGTTCCTAAAAGACAGAAATAAGTCGATCTTGGATCTGCATTAGAAATAATTTTTTTTGCATAAATTTTTTCACCGCTGTGAAGTTCAACTCCTATTGCTTTATCATTTTCAGTAATGCATCTTTTAACTGATGAAGAGGTTTTAATTTCAACTTTATTTTTATTACTGATATCTAGCAAAGTATCTACAAAAGCTTTACTGCCACCATCAATTTCATATATTCCCCCAAAGATTGAGTTGTCATGTGTGGCCATGCGATAAAGTAGATTAATCAATGAACCGGGTGATCTTGGACCTAAGTTAGAACCAAGCACCGCGTCATGGGCGATTAGGCCTTGCAAAAGAGTATTTTCAAAATTGTCTTCCAATTCATCCGCAATATTAAGCCCTATCATTCTTGCAAACTCATTAAATTTTTTCTTTCCAAGCATTCGAACATTCATGCCTAGTTTGAATAATTTAAAATAATCAGAGAAAGTATTATTCATGATCCTTGGTGGTGAAGCCATCATGAAAGAACCTAAAGCCTTTGAAAAGGAGGACATTTTATCATGAAATTCTACATATCTGTCTGCATCCTTCGAAGAGAAACCAGAAATAACTTTATGGTCAATATGTTGGTTTCCAACTAGGCGAATATGTTGACCAGACTCTGACAGTGCGATCGTAGACTTTGCTTTATACTTTACTGGCAGTCCACCAAGAGAGCTTGATACGCTCAGCGGTATCTGAGGAACGAAGTTAGTTATACTCTCTTCAACAAGTCCCCCGCAATTCTCACGTGCCTCACAAATCAGAACTTTACGGTTTTTTTTTGCGAGAATATTAGCGCAAACAAGACCATTATGGCCTGCGCCAATGACTATTACGTCGTAATTGTCTGACATTAATAATAATTACCTGTTTGAGGGATATTCATATCAATTAGAACCTCCCTTGCAGCGTTTGCTCCTGGTGCACCCATAACTCCACCACCTGGATGAGTTGATGAACTGCACATATACATATTTTTAAGTGGTGTTCTGTACTGTGCATATCCAGGCACAGGTCTATTAAACATGAGTTGATCCATTGTTAATTCGCCTTGAAAGATGTTGCCTTCTGTCAATCCTACTTCATTGTCTAATTCTAATGGAGTACGAACTTCGTAGTGGTTAATTAAATCTTTAAAATTAGGAGAAAACTCTGCAATACAATCAACAATATGTCTTCCAAATTCTTGCTTTCTTTCTTCACTCCATCCGCCGTTTGCAAGATTGAATGGAACATATTGAATAAAGACAGACATATAATGCTTTCCCGGAGCTGCCATTGTTGGATCGCTTTTAGAAGGAATACACATATCTACATAAGGATTTCTTGACCATTCACCTCGTTTCCAATCATCATAGGCTCCTTCCATTTCTTCAATAGTTTCTGTGAAGTGCATATCGCCTCCACCACCTGGATCACCTTCTGGAATACATGGGAATTCAGGAAGGCCGTCTAGGGCAATATTAAGTTTTCCCGATGAGCCTCTAATTTTAAAGTTTTTAACTCTTTCAACAAATTCACCTGGTAAAGAGCTTTCTTCAGTAATTTTTAAGAATGTTCTTTTAACATCTAAGTTAGATACAATTTTTTTTGCGTAATATTCATCACCTTTTTTGGTAGCAACTCCAATCGCACGACCATTTTTAGTAATGACATTAACGACTTCATTATCTGGTTTTACTTCACCGCCGTGAGCGTTGAGGCAGCCTGTCATTGCTTTTGTAATAGAGCCCATACCTCCTCTTGAATACCCCCACGCTCCAACTGAACCATCTACTTCTCCCATATAATGGTGCAGTAATACGTAAGCAGAGCCAGGTGAGCAAGGACCAAGAGCAGTTCCGATAATTGCACTTCCAGCTAAGTGTGCTTTTGTAATATCGCTTTCAAAATATTCATCTAAATAGTCTCTGATGCTCATTGTATAAAATCGAATAGTGTCATAAATTTCTTTTTCACCAAGTCCACCTAACTCGTCTTTAGCTGCAAAATGTTTTGCAAACTCCAGGGCGCCAAATAAATCTTTTGGTTTAAAAGAAGTTAAATCAGGTGGTGTCATTTTTAATAGCGGTTTGATAATTTTGCATTGCCTCAATACATCACGACTGTACCTTTCATAGGCCTCTGCATCTTTGTGAGAATGTCTTCTGATAGAATTGATCGTCATATCATGATCATGATAGTGGGCATAGTAGTCCCCATTTCTCATCATTGTTGCGCTGCCTTCGTATGGAATAATTTGTAAACCATATTTGTAGAGTTCAAGATCACGCATGATCTCAGGTCTTAGTAAGCTGCAAACATATGAACAGTTAGAATATTTCCATCCAGGATAGAGCTCACGACTAACAGCGGCACCTCCAATCCATTCATTTTTTTCTAGAACAACAACATCTAGTCCTGCCTTCGCCATATAACTGGCAGCAGTCAAACCATTATGACCCGCGCCAATTACGATTACATCGTGTGTATTTTTTGCCATAAAATAAAGAATATTTAGGAATCATGATAATAAAAATTGAATGATTATTCAATACAAAACTATCTTTAATAGTTATCTTTGTGTATTGTTTATTCAATATGATGAAGGCTTTAGTTAATAAAAAATCTTCAGGACAGGCCAGTGAAACTGAGATTTCTGTTAATCATCAAAAGTTGATTGACGCTACGATAGAAACAATTGCAAAAAGAGGCCTAGCGGATACTACGATTGCTCATGTTGCAAAAAGAGCTAAAGTTTCTCAAGGTTACGCAAACTTTAGATTTAAGTCGAAAGATAATTTATTAATAAGTTCGCTGCAGTATTTATCTGATGAATACAAAAAGTCATGGCAAAAGATTTTTGAGGAAAAGAATATAGATCCAATTGATAGAATAATACGTATAATTCAAAATGATTTCAGCTCAAAAATTGCCAACAGAAATAAAATTTCAGTATGGATTGCGTTCTATAGTGAAGTGAAATTTAGACCTTCTTATTTGGCGATTTGCCAAAGACAAGATGAAATTTATTCTCAACAAATGGAAAAGTTAGTAAGTGAAATTAATAATATTGCCAATCAAAAGGAATTTACTCCAAAAGAAGTAAGTGAAACCTATCATTCCATGGTTGATGGTTTATGGCAGCGCATATTGTTTGATCCAAAAATATACACAAATGAATTTTGTAAAAATTTAGTGCTTAAATATTTTAAAAGTATCTATGTTAATGAAGATAGGTTTGCATGAACACTACAGTTCAGAAACTTTTAGGTGCAAATTACAAAACATATATTGTCCTGTTTCTTTGCGCATTAATTATTGGTATTAAGCTTGGTACTTTAATTCCTCTACTTGCACTTATTTTAGAAGCACGAGGATATAGCAATACTGAAATTGGCCTCAATGTAGTAGCACAACCCCTTGCTGTAATATTATTTGTAAGAATAACACCAATAATTATTCACAAGATAGGTTTAGCGAAATCAATTATCATTGCTCAAATATTTACAATAATTCTTTATTTTACTTTTCCAATTTTTGATAGTTTGACAGCTTGGTTTGTTATCAGATTCATAATTGGTTTTGCTGGAGCGCTTGCTTGGAATGCATTTGACACATGGATGCTGTCAATGGCTGATGATACAAATCGCGGTAAAATAGTAACGATTTATAACACAGTATTTGTAATCGGTTTTGCAAGTGGCCCGATGGTATTGTCCCTAACCGGAATTGAAGGCTGGTTACCTTTTATTGTTATTTCTTCTCTTTCTTTTATCGCCATTTTACCGCTTATTATGCTTGAGATTGAAGATCCGAAATTACCTGATAAAAAGTCTCTTCCAGTATTTGCGGCTATCATTGCAGCTCCAACTATTTTTGGAGCAGCTATTCTATGCGGTTTAGATGATGTAATGTTTGTATCTTTCTTTCCCATTTTCATGATTAAGAACCAATTTACTCAAGAGATTGCATTGCAATATGTAACTATTACTCTTGTAGGAGGTGTGATGTGCCAACCCTTGATTGGCGTATTGCTGGACAAATTTAATAAAAGAATGCTATTGAATATAGCAGTTTTAATTACGTTCTTTTGTCCAATTCTATTCGCTATCTATCTAGATAATTTTTATGTAATGGCAGCGAGCTGTTTTATATGGGGTGGCGCTGCTAGTGGACTTTTTGCAATTTCACTCACTATGCTTGGTGAGAGATATAGCGCATCTCAAGTTGCAGGTGCTACAGCAATTCTTGTGATGGTCTTTGAGGTTGGCTCACTTATTGGTCCTTTAATTGGAGGAAGAGTCATGGATGCAGTTGGACCAATGGGCTTTATCTATACAGTTACATCTTTTACTTTTATTTTCTTAGTGATATCAATATATCGAACGATTTGGAGATAAAGTATATGTCAGAAGATTTACAAATAAAAATTGCTCAACCAGATGATTTCGAAAAAATTGGTGAGGTCTTTGATTTATATCGGCAGTTTTATAAAAAGGAGTCTAATGTAGAAGCCTGTAAAAACTATATTAAGGAACGCCTTAGTAATAAAGAGGCACAAATATTTTATATTGAAAATGAAAAAGAATGTATGGGCATGACCCAGTTGTACACAACTTTTGACTCACTGGAGTTGAGTAAAAAAATAATACTCTACGACTTGTATGTGAGATCTGAATATAGAAATAAAGGTATTGGACGTATGCTGATGAATGCTGCAAAAAGTTTTGCTGAAGAAAAAGGTGTAACGAGTGTTGAGTTGTCGACTGCTATAACAAATAAAAATGCTCAAAGTCTCTATGAGTCATTAAACTATCAACGAGATACAGAATACTACGATTACTATCTACAGATTAAGTAAGTTTTATTTTGAAATGTGATCTAGTGTTTGGTCCAGCGAGGTTTTTAGCTTTTCACAAAGTTCATCCACATGGTTATTATTAAATATAAGAGGTGGACAGAAAATCATGCCATCTCTTACAGCTCGCATTACTAAACCGTTTTCAATACAATAGTCTCTGCAAATCGTTCCAACTGTGCCAGTGTCTTCAAACATTTCTCTAGTTTCTTTATCTTTCACCAATTCTACAGCTCCAATAAAGCTCTTCATTCTAACTTCACCAACTAAAGGGTGCTTTTCAATTTCGCGCATTTGCTGCTCCAGATAAACTGAGACATTTCGTGATTGTTCAATCAGATTTTCTTCTTTGATAATTTTAAGATTTTCAAGGCTCACCGCACAAGCTACTGGGTGGCCAGAATAAGTATAACCATGGTAGAATTCACCACCTTCATTGATTAAAGTTTCACAAACTCTGTCGCAAATCATGATTCCAGACAGTGGGATATATCCTGAGGTAATTCCTTTGGCCATAGTAATAATGTCAGGTTTAATATTATAAGTATCTGATCCAAACCAGTTTCCAGTTCTACCGAATCCACAAATGACTTCATCAACAACAAGAAGAATGTCATATTTTTTACAAATTTCTTGAACTCTTGGCCAATAGGTATCCGGAGGAATGATAACTCCTCCAGCTCCTTGAATTGGTTCTCCTATAAACGCCGCAATATTATCTGGACCAATTTCATTTATTTTTTCTTCAATTTTATTAGCTGCATGAATACCAAAGTCATCATGAGACATATCGCTTCCATACTTGTACCAATAAGGAGGCAACACATGTTCAAAACCAGGCATCATATCCCCTTGAGAATGCATAGCTGTCATACCGCCCAAACTCATCCCAGTCATCGTACTTCCGTGATAAGCATATTCTCTACTAATAAATGTTTTTTTATTTGGCTTACCTTTTAAATCCCAATATCTCCTTACCATTCTTACAACAGTATCGTTGGCTTCAGAGCCACTTGAAGAAAAGAATGCATGATTTAAATCGTGTGGACTAATTTCAGCTAACTCTTTAGCAAGTTCAATTGACGGCGGTGTCGCTGTTTTAAAAAAAGAATTATAATATGGTAACTCTTGCATTTGCTTATAAGCAACGTCTGCAAGATTCTTTCTTCCATAACCTACATTTACACACCACAAGCCAGACATGGCATCAAGCAACTGTTTATCATCAGATGTAGTAAGGTGAACACCATCTGCTTTTGTAACGATGATACTGCCTTCTTTTGCAAGCGACTTGTAATCAGTAAAAGGATGCAGATGATGAGCTGTATCGATTTCCTGCCATTGCTTTGTTGTACGATTTAGATAAGCCATAATTATTTAAAAGCCTGTATACCAGTTAAGTTTCTTCCCATAATTAAAGTATGCACATCGTGTGTACCTTCATATGTCTTTACGGTTTCCAAATTTACCATATGTCTCATTACATGATATTCATCTGAAATACCATTGCCACCAAGAATATCTCTTGCACTCCTACAAATATCTAAACTTTTTCCAACATTATTTCTTTTTATGAGGCTTACCATATTGCTGTCTGACTGATCTTCATCCATCAGACGCCCAACTCTAAGTGCAGCCTGTAGACCTAAAGCAATTTCTGTTTGCATATCAACTAATTTAGACTGAACAAGCTGAGTACCAGCAATAGGTTTTCCAAACATCATTCTATCTAATGCGTATTGTCTAGCTGTTGCAAAACAAAACTCTGCTGCTCCTAGAGCGCCCCATGAAATTCCGTATCTTGCACTATTTAAGCATTGAAAGGGTCCGCCCAAACCTGATGCTTTTGGTAAAACTTTATCTTCCGAACAAAAAACATTTTCCATAACAACTTGCCCCGTTGCTGAAGCGCGTAAAGATAATTTACCTTCAATTTTGGGGGTTGATAGTCCTTTGGACTCTCTGTCCACAATAAATCCTCTGATTACATTATCTTCATCCTTGGCCCAAACAATAATTACATCTGCATAGGGTGCATTACTGATCCATGTCTTGGTACCAGTCAATTCATAACCCCCTTTTACTTTTATCGCTTTAGTTTTCATTGCGCCAGGATCACTACCAGCATCAGGCTCTGTCAGACCAAAGCTTCCAATGATTTCACCCTTTGCAAGTCTTGGTAAATATTCTTCTTTTTGTGATTCAGTGCCAAATTGATAAATAGGAAACATGACTAGGCTTGTTTGAACCGACATGATAGATCGGTATGCACTGTCGATATTTTCAATTTCCCGAGCAATAAGCCCATAAGAGACATAATTCGTTCCCGCACATCCATATCCATGTAAATAAGAGCCTAGAATTCCAAGCTCACCCATTTCATTGAAAATCTCTCTACTAAAATTTTCATTTCTGTTGTCATCTATGATCCTAGGTAAAAGTTTTTCCTGGCAATAAGATCTCACTGACGACTTTAAAATTTTCTCTTCACTTGAAAGTTGATCGTCGATGACTAAGATGTCATCCCACGCAGACATTGCCTTATGTTGTGATTGTTTATCTTGAATATTTATAACCATTAAAGTTGTTATATGATATTATCCTGATATTAGTAAACTAATTTTTTTATGGATACTCAAAATAAGCCACTAATTGCTGTATTTGCCGACGTAATTGAAAAAGCAGAATTGCATCGGACATATCATGCGTCAGGAACGAACTACATAAAAGCTGTGGCTGAAGCTACAAGCTGTATACCTGTCATTTTGCCAGCCCTTGGTTCAACAATTGACTACAGAAACACTCTTAGAAAATTTGATGGGGTAATGCTAACGGGCAGTCTCTCAAACGTTTATCCTGAATTTTATAATAAAGACAAAATAGTTGAGCCATTAGACATAGATCGAGATAAGACTGTTCTTCCTATGATTGATTTCATATTTAAAAATGAAATTCCTATGTTAGCTATTTGTAGGGGCTTTCAAGAAGTTAACGTTGCAATGGGAGGCTCTCTTCATGCGGATATTCATGATGTACCAGGAAGAATGGATCACAGATGCCCAGAGTCTGATGACCCAGAAGT
Source organism: uncultured Pelagibacteraceae bacterium (assembly GCA_902588785.1). GTDB lineage: Bacteria > Pseudomonadota > Alphaproteobacteria > Pelagibacterales > AG-422-B15 > CACNXQ01. The sequence goes on along the minus strand of CACIQL010000005.1, from coordinate 67,521 downwards.
ACAGTTTTCAAAACAACATGAAGTTTATTTAACTGAAAATGGAAAATTTGAAAAGTTGGCCGGCACGCCAACTATTGAGGTAAATTCACTTCATACTCAAGGAATAGATAAAATAGCAAATGATCTTGTTATTGAAGGTGTTGCTAAAGACGAAACAGTAGAAGCTATCAGTTTATCAAATTACAGCGGATACTTTTATGGCGTTCAATGGCATCCAGAATATTCAGCAACCACAGATGATTTTTCAAAAAAATTATTTGCTAGCTTCAGCAGATCAGTTGAAGAAAACAGTCTGAGTAAAATTAGATAAAAAAATTACTGTACACTACTGTCCCAATTGTAAGAGTCGCAAGAATAGTAACTATAATTTGTCTAATTAGATTTTTATTACTCAAAAAGTTAAATATTAAACTTCCAGACCAACACCATATAGAATGTGAAATTGATTGAATGAAAAAAAAGGTTCCTGCTACAATAATAACTTCTAATGCCCAACTTGAAGAAGTGTATGTATTACCAAAGGAAGTGAATTGTGTATAAGCGGCGATTACCATTGCCCAGCCTTTAGGATTTAATGGATGAACCATTAAACCGTTCAAGAAATTAGGTACGTTTTCATTTTGATTACTCTCTGTTGATTGCAAACTTAAAAAAAGTATTTTCCACGAAAGCCAGCATATATAGGCTGTACCAATTACTTTTATAATATTAACCAATATCGGATTTGAGTTCAAAATAGTTAAAAATCCAATTCCTAAACCAATTGTTAAAAATAATTTTCCACAAGTTACACCTATTACAAAGGGTACTGACTTATAAAATCCATGTTGCGCTCCAGCACTCATAAGTAATAAGTTTGCGGGACCTGGCGTTATGACCATAATGGTCGCAAAAATGAATAATGCAGAATAAAGTGACAGTGTCATTTTCTTCTAGCTTGAGCAATTTTTGAAGCTGATTTCATAGCTGCTATTAAGCTATTAGGTGATGCAATAAATTTCTTTGCAATATCAAGTCCGGTTCCATGGTCAGGGCTCGTTCTTACAAATGAAAGTCCAGCAGTAAAGTTGACCGTTTCATCAAAGCTTATCATCTTGACGGGTATCAAAGCTTGATCATGAAACATGCAAATAAAAATATCATATTTATTTTGATTATTTTTTATAAATGCTGAGTCAGCAGGCAAGGGTCCCTCAACGGATATTTTCTTTTTTTTACAATAATTAATAGCAGGTATAATTTTTACTTTTTCATCATCACCAATAAGTCCACCGTCACCCGCATGTGGGTTAAGTGCTGTAACAGCTATACGAGGTTTTTTGATTTTAAAATCATTCCTCAAACTTATATTGGCATTAACGATAGCTTTGATGATATTTTTTTTATTTATTTTGCTAGAAACTTTTTTTACTGCAATATGAGTTGTCAGGGGAATAGTTTTCATATTTTTATTCATCATCACCATTAATTGGTCATTTGTTCTATCTTTTTTAGCAAGGTACTCTGTATGACCTCTGAAATTTTTAACTTTTTTTCCAATTACATCTTTATTAATTGGGTTCGTTACAATTGCTGCAACCTCTCCATTTTTTGCTAGTTTAACTGCAAGATCAATTGATTTTAAAATAGACTTAGTATTAGATAAATTTTTTTTTCCTAATTGTGTGCTTTTACTAATTTTTATTGGCAAAACCGCTAAATAGTTCTTAGGTAATTTTTTTACTTCTGAAGGGCTGTTTATTTTTCTAACCTTTAAGTTAGATTTCATTTTTTTTATGATTTTTTTTACAAAATCTGGATCATGTATAATAAAAAAATTTGGTTTTTTTATTTTTTTTATTTTTGCTCTGATTGCAATTTCAGTACCAACGCCAGACGGATCACCCATCGTTACGGCTATAATATTTGAATTCTTACTCATTAAAATATTCCTAGAAATTTCTTTTGAAACTTGTGCTCACAATTATCTAACTGGTTTTTATACTTATCTGAACGAATTTTTACTTTTTTTGCAACATCAATTAGCCAACTTTGACTTTGGTATGATTTTTTTTTGAAACCACCATGGCCCTCGTGATAAGCCAAATACTGATTGTATGCATCACTTTTATTAATGCCATTGATTTGATGAGATTTATTTATGTACCAACCCGTAAAATCAATTGCGTCAGCAAAATTTACTCTTGATGCAAGGGGTTTATTGTTTTCATCGCGGTACCAATCCCAAGTTGCATCTATTGCCTGTGTATAACCAAACGCACTTGATTTTCTTGTCCAAGGAATGACACCTAACAATTTAGTTCTCTCAGGTTTAACCCTATTTTGAAAAGCAGACTCTTGTCTTAAAATTGACATTTGAACATGAATTGGTGCGCCCCATTTTTCAGAGGAATTATTGGCTAGTCTATACCATGAAGATTTTTGTTCGAAAATAGAACAGATATTTTCCTGCTGAGAAGGAGGTTTACTGGCACATCCATAAAAAACTAAAAAACTAAAAAACAAAAGAGTAAATAATCTCATTTTTTATTCATTTACTTTGAAAGTTTAAAATAATACCTTTCTCAAACACTAAATGAAACAAATAAATCAACCAAGTATTATTAGTTGGCTACTACTCTTTTCACTTGCTATCATATGGGGCGTAAATTTTTTATTTATAAAAATTGCTGTTATAGACGTTGGTCCCATAACTAATGTGTTTTGTCGTCTTTTTATGGCGTCCATTATTTTATACGTTTGTATGAAGTATACTGGAAATAAACTCATTCTTACTCGTACATATCTGACATTTTATATTGCTATAGGAGCATTGGGTTCAGCAATTCCATTTTATTTAATATCAGACGCGGAGAGAATTATTGATGCTGGTATTGCTGGAGTTTTGATGAGCCCTATGCCTCTTATAACTCTTGCTTTGTCAGCCATAATTTTAAAGGATCAAAACATAAATATAATTAAAGTACTTAGTTTTATCTTAGCGGCATTGGGATTAGTTGTGCTTTTTGGTTTTGAGAATCTATCTAAATTAGGTGGAAACAATAGAGTTGAATTTTTTAGTCAGATTTTTGTGTTGCTAGCTGCGATTTGCTATGGTGTAAATTCTATTGTTTCAAAATTAGTACCAAAAATAAATTTTATTTCTTTAGCAACAGGAACAACTATGGCAAGCACAATAATTATCAGTCCATTTGCTTTTTTTTATGAGCCGTTCTGGCTAGAGAGTTTCACCAGCCCTTCAACTATAGCAATTGTTATTCAGGGCTTATTTGCAACAGCAATTGCTAATTTATTATTTTTTAAAATTATTGAGCTTCAAGGACCAGTATTTTTATCTTTAATTAATTTTATGATACCTATCATCGCCTATTTTTCAGGAGTTTTATTTCTAAACGAAATAATCAGAGTGAATGTACTAGTTTCTCTCGCTATGATACTATTTGCACTTTACCTCAATCATGTATCGTCAAAGTAAGTGCAAGAGGTTTAAAAATAGGAAATTTATTAATTATTTAAATGTTAAGCATTAATCAATTATCGGTAAATTTTGGTGGTATTAAAGCGGTCGATAATGCAACTATGGATGTTGAAAAAGGCAAAATTACTGGCTTAATTGGCCCAAATGGAGCAGGCAAAACCACACTTTTCAATATCATTGCAGGTAATATTGCTCCAACAAATGGTACTGTATTTCTTGATAAAAAGAACATCACAGGACTTCAATCACATGAGCTATTTGATCAAGGAGTGCTGAGAACTTTTCAATTAGCACATGAATTTTCAAATATGACCGTACTTGAAAATTTAATGGTGGTTCCTGGATCTCAATCAGGAGAGAAAATTCTTAATACATGGTTTAAAAGAAAAGTTATTGAAGAAGAAGAGTCTATTATCAAAGAGAAAGCAATTGAAGTCGTAAATTTCCTTAAGCTAGAACATTTAATGTTTGAGTTAGCTGGTAATTTGTCTGGTGGACAAAAAAAATTACTTGAACTTGGTCGAACTATGATGGTTGATGCCAAAATAGTATTGCTGGATGAAGTTGGTGCGGGTGTAAACAGGACCTTGTTAAATGATATATCGGATACGATTAAAAAATTGAATACTGAAAAAAATTATACTTTTTTTATGATTGAACATGACATGAATTTTTTAAGTCAACTCTGCGACAAAGTAATTGTTATGACCGAAGGGTCTGTTCTCGTAGAGGGTAATATTGATGAAATCAAAAAAAATGAAAAAGTAATAGAAGCCTATTTGGGAAGAGACGATATCAAATGAGTAAATTTTTAAGTTGCACTAATATGACAGGGGGTTATGGCGGTGAAGATATTATTCATGCATGCGATATTGAAGTAGATAAAAATCAAATTGTTGTAATTGTGGGTCCAAATGGCGCTGGTAAATCAACGGCAATGAAAGCAATGCTTGGTATGATTTCTCTTAAGGAAGGTATTTTGATGTTAGATGGTTCGGATATTTCAAAATTAACGCCTCAAGATCGAGTGGCAGCGGGGATTGCGTTTGTGCCACAAACAATGAACATATTCAGTGAGCTTACAGTAGAAGAAAATTTAGAAATGGGAGCCTTTCTTAGGGAAGATAATGTTCAAGAAACAATTGAGGAGCTTTATAATTTATTTCCATCAATGAAAGACAAAAGAAATCAGCTTGCAGGTGAATTATCAGGTGGACAAAGACAACAAGTTGCAGTTAGTCGCGCATTAATGACAAGACCTAAGGTTCTCATGCTCGATGAGCCAACAGCTGGCGTTTCACCAATCGTTATGAAGGAAATTTTTGAAAGAATTATAACTATTAAAAACTCAGGTGTTGCAATTGTCATTGTCGAGCAAAATGCTAAACAAGCACTAAATATAGCAGATTTTGGTTATGTTTTGGTCGGAGGAGAAAACAAATTTAGTGGCGAAGGACAAGAGCTTTTAAATAACCAAGAAGTAAGAAAAAGTTTCTTGGGAGGGTAAGTTGGAAAATTTTGAATTTATTAATGCGATAGTCCTGTTGTCAAATTTTGTAATTGTTCCAGCCTTGTCATATGGAAGTCAGCTTGCGTTAGCTACATTAAGTTTAACAATTATTTATGGCGTATTAAGATTTTCAAACTTTGCTCAAGCTGATTGGATGTCATTTGGAACGATGGCTACTATTTTATTTACTTGGTTATTTCAAAGTATAGGGATCACTGCTGGAATTCTTCCTACTGCATTACTTGCTCTGCCTTTTGCTATTATAGTAACAGCTTTGTTTTGTCTTTTAATTGACCGATCAGTTTACAGTTTTTATCGTAAACAAAAAAGCCAACCTATAGTACTCATGATCGTTTCTGTAGGAGTTATGTTTATTCTGCAAGCAGTAGTCAGATTTATTATAGGACCAAATGATAGAAAGTTTTTTGATGGTGAAAAGTATATAGTACACGCCTTGGATTTTAAAAATTACTTTGGATTAGAGGAAGGATTAACAATTAAATCAACTCAATTAATCACAGTCATTGTAGCTTTAATTGCAATGATAAGTTTATTTTATTTCTTACAGAAGACTAAACTGGGCAAGTCAATGAGAGCATACTCAAATAATGAAGACCTGGCACTATTATCAGGAATTAATCCTGAAAAGATAGTGATTGTTACCTGGGTTATATCTTCAATCTTAATTACTACTGCTGGGGTTCTCTATGGGCTAGATAAGAGCTTTAAACCATTTACATATTTTAATTTGCTGTTACCAATGTTTGCGGCTGCAATTGTAGGTGGAATAGGGTCACCAATTGGTGCAGTAATTGGAGGCTATGTCATTGCATTCTCTGAAATTACATTAACCTATGCTTATAAGAAATTCTTTGTATATCTTCTTCCAGAAAATTTAGAGCCTTCAGGATTAATGCAAGTTCTCTCAACAGATTATAAGTTTGCTATTTCTTTCATTATTTTGGTGATTGTACTGATTGTCAGACCAACAGGAATTGTGAGGGGTAAAATAATATGAGCGAAGACTTAAGAGCACCAGTTGCATTCACTGTAATGGCAGTTTTGCTTGCAATTGTGGGCTTTACTCAGTCCTGGTCTGTGTCTCTCAGTGTTATTAATCTCTGCATTATTTCATCAATAATGGCGATTGGTGTCAATTTGCAATGGGGGTATGGAGGTTTGTTTAATGCAGGAGTAATGGGTTTTACTGCGCTTGGAGGCTTAACGGCAGTATTGGTTTCACACGATCCAATTTACGAAGCATGGGATAAAGCGGGCATTGGAATTGTAATTAGTGCAATAATTTTTGTTTTATCAATTACTGCTCTCTTATTTGTATTTAGAAATATTGAAAATAAACAAATAAGAAACACTCTTATAATCTTAATAATTGTTATTGGTTTAATTGGAATTAATAATTTTTATGGGCCTTCAATAGATATTATCGAGTCGATTAATCCTGCTAAAACAGGTTTTCTTGGAGGTTTGGGGTTACCAATTATTTTCTCTTGGCTGATTGCCGCAGTAGTCGCCGGACTTGTTGCATGGGTAATAGGAAAAATTACTCTCCGATTACGGTCAGACTATTTAGCTATCGCAACTCTTGGGATTTCTGAAATTGTAATCGCAGTAGTGAAACATGAAGATTGGTTATCTCGAGGAGTTAAAAATGTTTCAGGTTTAGATAGACCTGTTCCATATGAAATTGAACTTCAACAATCTGAATGGTTCCTTAATCTAGTTGAGAGAATAAACTTTTCAAAAATAGAAGCTATGCAATCTCTTTCATCAAGACAAGATTTGCTGAACGATCTTGTTATTGATAGTTCAGGAATATTTGTAAAACTCTGTTATGCAGGATTATTTTTTTCTGTTCTTTTGTTAATCTTCTATCTAAGTCAACTTGCTTTAAACTCACCATGGGGAAGAATGTTAAGAGCCATAAGAGATAACGAAGAAGCAGCTAGTGCAATGGGTAAAAATATCTTTGCACAACATTTACAAATTTTTATTATTGGCTCAGCTATAATTGGAATAGCGGGAGCGATGCTCACTACCTTAGATGGCCAATTTACACCCGGGTCTTATCGTCCATTAAGATTTACATTTATTATATGGCTAATGGTTATCATTGGTGGATCGGGTAATAACTTAGGATCAATTTTTGGAGGATTCTTTATTTGGTTTATTTGGATTGAAGCGGAACCATTGTCCATTGGTTTCATGAACATGTTGGCTGGTGGGCTCGAATACGACAATCCTCTCAGGATGCATCTATTGGGAAGCGCAGCACATCTTAGATTATTTATAATGGGGTTATTACTTTTATTGGCGCTGAGGTTTATGCCAAGAGGGGTAATACCTGAGAAAATCCAAAAAAAATAGGGGCCAAAATCGGCCCCTATTAATTAAAATGTTAAGATCTTAACGAACTGTAACTGTATTAAATTTACCGTTACCTATTTCAAGCTCTTTATAAGAACCAGAAGCTTCACCAACATCAGAGAACTCAACATTTGTTGCGCCTTGATAGTTAACTTGGCCTCCATCTTTTAAAATTTGTAATGCTTTGCCTAATTCACCTGGAAAAATTTCTGTTCCAGGAGCGTTTGCAACTCCCATTACATTTTGAGCGATTGAAGATCTGTCTGCAGAATTACCTGCTTGTATTGCAAGCAATATTAAAGCAGCTGCGTCGTAGGACTCTGGTTCGAATGGTCCATCACCTGGGATGCCGTTTGAAGATGCAATTGATTTAAACATGTTTGCTCCTTCTGACTCAGATCCTGGTAAAGTTCCAAAAGTTCCTGTCAAATCACCATCTACATTTTCAATCAGACTGTCGCCAATCATTCCATCGGCAAGAATAAATCTTGAAAATGCTCCAGTCTCCATTGAGTTCTGAATGATTCCTCGACCACCTTGGTCTACGTAACCAAGAACAGCAACTTCTGAGGCACCTGAAGCTGATAGTGTTGATACTTCTGCTGAGTAATCACCTTTGCCATCTTCATGAGGTACTTCAGTAGTAACAGATCCACCCATCGCTTTAAATGCATTTACAAAACTATCGGACAGTCCTTTACCGTAGTCATTATTAGTATAAGTAACAGCAACTTCGTTGATACCTCTATCCATAACTACTTGAGCCAATACTTGCCCTTGTCTTGCATCTGATGGAGCGGTTCTAAAGAAGTAACCTTTATCATCAATGTCCGTTAATGCCGGCGAAGTAGCTGATGGGGAAATCATTGTTACCCCATTAGGCACTGCCACATTATTTGCAATTGCAGTTGTAACTCCTGAGCAATCCGCTCCCATTATAGCTGCAACATTATCTGATGTTACGAGTCTTTCGGCCGCTGAAGTTGCCGCACCAGCATCAACACATGTTGAGTCAGCGCGAACAGAACTTACTGTTGCTCCGCCTAAAAGCAATCCAGAGTCACTTGCCTCTTTCATCGCAAGTTCAGCTGAACTGGCCATTGTTGGTGTGAGTGACTCAATTGGACCTGTAAATCCAAGAATTACTCCGATTTTTATTTCGTCAGTAGATGCTTGATCTGACTGTCTGTCACAACCATAGAACAGTCCTAAGACCAACACCCCTGCGATTAAACTGAATATCGTTTTTTTCATTAATAATCTCCCATTCTAATTGGCCTATATGCTAGCAAATCAGCTAATTCGGATCAACTTTGATTTTATTAATTAAGTTATTATAGTTGATAAAAATGACCATTTTCCAAAGTATATTTACAAGCACATTTTTTATACTTCTACTTATTATAGTTGTACTCACAGTTATTTATGCATTTAACAGCTTTGAAAAAGGGAACTTAAAATCCTATCAGGAAAAATCTGACTATAATTTTGTCAACCTTTCTAAAGGGAAAACAGCCTATAAGGATTATGGAAATAAAAATGATCCTGCAATAATTATTATTCATGGCGCAACTTTACCTTCAGAAGGATATGTTGGTTTCTGTGAGGGATTAAGTCTAAAAGGCTATAGAGTAATCTGTTATGATCAATACGGAAGAGGTTACTCTGACAGACCTGTTTCTGATTACAACATGGAATTTTATCTAGATCAACTTAACGAATTATTAGATTATTTAGAAATAAAGAAATCTATTCTACATGGTTCATCAATGGGAGCTCCTATTGCAATCAATTACGCTAACAAATATCCAAATCAAGTATCTGCTATTGGTTTACAAGTTCCTCTAGTAAATAGTAACAGTAAAATACTCAGTATTCTAAAAACTCCACTCTTAGGAAATTTTGTTTTAAGAACTTTTGGGATTCCTTTTTCAAAAAATAGAGCTGAACAATGGGTAACCAATAATCCTGAACAGAGAGATTTGGTTGACAGATACATTGCTCAACTTACACTACCTGGAACAGAGCAATCACTACTTTCTTCAATACGTAATATTGCAAATACAAACTTTATTCCTGATTATAAAAAATTCTCACAATCCGATATTCCTATTCATATAGCCTATGCAAGTGATGATGATGAAATTGATCCGAAAACTGTTCAACAGGTTTTAAACTTAATTCCAAGAGCTGAAAGTTTTGTTTTTACCGGTGGTCACGGTGGTGGTGGATTTATTGTTGATGAGCTCAATAATATATTTACTGACTTCCTTAATAAAAATTTAAACTAAGAGCAATCTATCAATCTGCGTTGTATAGTTTCTTGTACAGTTTTCTCTTTTTTGTTTCCAATTGCCAACTTTACATTCTGATGCCATCTGGAGTGTATCCCGACCATAACGATAGTTAATGGCATCGATTGCTGACATAAGATCAGAATTTTGATTATAATTTTTTTCAAACAGTGTCTCTTGAATTTCTGACTCATCACACAAACCACTAAGAAGCACACCTGCTTTTTTATACTGATAGTTGTTTTTAAAAATTCTCTTTGTAAGCAATAAAGATGTTTCAATAATTGTTATGCTATCGTGCGTTGGATAAGAAAGCGTTCTTGATGCCCCGTTTGAATAATAAGCACTTTTTTTGTCAAAAGGATTAGTTCTTACAAAGACCGAAACACAAGACGCCGCAAGGCTTTCAGAGCGTATACGTTCAGCAGCTCTTCGCGCAAAAGTTGTAACAGCTTGCTCTATGTCTTCTAAATTTGTCAGAAGTTTTCCAAATGATCTTGTGGTACAACAGCTTTTTCTTGTCATTGAGTATTCTTCAAGAGGAATACAAGAAATCTCTCTTAACTCTGTAATTGTTTTCAAGCCATTCACACTCATCATTTTTCTTATCCATGAGTCACTGCAATTCTTTAGTAGTTTTGCATTATGTATACCATGGTTAATTAATTTTTTTGATAAACGTCTTCCTACTCCCCATACATCACCCACTTCAGTTAGTTCAAGTATCTGGTCAATATTATTATAATTCACAAGTGAACATACACCGTTCAAAGAATCATCTTTTTTAGCCTTATGGTTTGCAACCTTTGCAAGAGTTTTTGTTGAGGCAATACCTATGCTGACTGGAATTCCTGTATGCTGTAAGATAGTTTGTCTCAGTTGATGGGCATAAGACTCATAGTCAATTGGTAAACTGCTCAACTCTACGAATGCTTCATCAATTGAATATATTTCCGTATAAGGGGAAGAACTTGAAATAATATTCATTACTCGGCGCGACATGTCTGCATACAATGTGTAGTTTGAAGAAAATACAACCACCTTTTCTTTTTCTACAATATCTTTCACCTTAAAAAGTGGAACACCCATTTTTATTCCAAGAGCCTTTGCTTCTTTGGAACGTGATATTATACAACCATCATTATTTGATAAAGCTACAACTGGTCTGTTGTTAAGTTTTGGATTAAAAACGCGTTCGCATGAAACATAAAACGCATTACAATCAATTAGTGCAAAAACTTTATCTCTCATTAATTATCTATTCTTTGGACTTAAACTATGAACAACGTTTGTGCACACTCCCCATATGGTAAAATCCATTTCTTCAGAGACTAGGACATCAACATAGTTCTTGTTAGATGACGACAAACAAACTTGTTTATTTTCCATTTTTAAAATTTTAACACTCAGCTCGCCATCTAAAACTGCTATGATTATAGAGTTATTTCGAGGCTTAATGCTCCGATCAACAATGAGAAGATCTCCTGGATAAATACCTGAACCGATCATAGAGTCACCGCGTGCTCGGACTATGAAAGTCGCATTTGGATGTGGAATAAGTTCCTCATTTAAGTCAATTGTCCCCTCTGTAAAATCTCTCGCTGGAGAGGGAAAACCGCACTCTACTGCTTCTTTATAAAATGTTAAAAACATTGGATAAATTCTATTTTGTTCTTGTTTTGTTCTAATTATTGCACTAGTGGAGGTAAGAGTCAATACCACTCAATAAATTTTTATGAAAAAAATTGTTTTTGAAAAAATGAAACCGTGTCTTTGTGGCACTGCTTACGAGCTGCCCAATTTCCACCTGCGTGAGCTCCGAGAATATCGGGTGTTTCTTTTAACAAACGCATTCTTTCTTCAAGTGAATCTAGATGAAAAGTATTATTGTTTTCATCAGTAAAAATTTGTCGTCCGTCCATTTTTAAATCAATAAACATATCTTTCAGCCTAATGGCATAAGGAATAAATTCAACAGGGTCAATAGAGTCAAAAGAATGGTGAGCGTTTGGATAAGTTGTAAGCTCAACACTACGAACTGGCTTCATATAATCAATCATTTTCTTACAAAGACTTAAAGGAGTATAGTCATCATCTTCTCCAAATAAAACATGCATTGGAGCATCTGACCAACGATTATCCTCAGGCTTAAGTAGTGTCCCGGGATAAATAGGTAAATGCGCAGCAAACTTTTCACCGTTCTGAGTGAGAGTATCAATGATCGGCTGCCAAGCTGCGTAAAAAGCTGTGCTGCCACCAAGGCTCCACCCCATGATACCAATTTTATCACTATCAACATCAGGATGTTTAGAAACTAATGTTAATGCACGAAAGGCATCAGTAATCATCGAGGCAAGAGTTACTTCTGTTTGATTTTCAACGATTGAAATAACTCCTCTAGATTCAAAATGATGAATCCTAAAAATAGCAAATCCGGCATCTAATAAATTGACCATGTGAGTGTGATGACCTTCTCTCAAGCCTGCACTACCATGAATTGGTATTATTAGAGGACATGGCTTCTTTACGTTTTCAGGAAAAATAAGTGTACCCCAAACATCTTGTTTATCATCCATGTTCTTACCATTTAAAAGATCATAGAACTCATATGGATTAGATGACTTAAAAAAAAAGACGCCTTGTTTTTTCTTTTCAAATGGATTTATTTTGTCGGACATAACGGGGAGAGATTAAAGGAAATAGAATGCGAATACAAATGTAAAAAAGGGTCCACTTGAATAATCTTTGGGGAAAAAAAGTGGACCCTTTTTATTAGTTTAAAAGAGTGAACTTAGTCTCTAATTGAGTAGGCGATAACACCTGTCTCAGCTACGTCCGTTCCTTCTTTTTCAGCTTCTTCGCTAATCCTTATACCGATTGTGGCTTTCATAATTGACCATATAATTATGGACACTACGAATACGAACACACAAATTGATGCTGTGCCTAGGAATTGGGTTCCAAAGCTAGTATCCGGATTAGTAATTGGTACAGCAAGAGTACCCCATACACCTGCAATAAGGTGAACTGGAATCGCTCCTACAACATCGTCAATTTTCATGGCTGTGAGTAATTCAGTACCAGCAAATACTAGTGCACCACCAATACCGCCAATAATGATTGCCATTAAAGGTGTTGGCATCAATGGTTCTGCAGTTATTGCAACTAGACCACCAAGCGCACCATTTAACATCATTACTACATCAGTTTTACCTCTAACCAATCTTGTGATCGCAGCACATACTAGTACACCAGCACAAGCAGCAAGGTTTGTATTAATGTAAATTGTAGCAACGGCTGTAGCATCGTCAAATGATCCTAATGCCAACTGTGAACCACCATTAAATCCAAACCAACCTAGCCATAGAATAAATACACCTAGAGTTGCAAGAGGTATAGATGAGTTTGCAAACGGTACTAATTTACCGTTATCAAATCTTCCAAGTCTTGGACCAAGAACAATCGCACCTGCTAATGCTGCAGCACCACCTGCTGCGTGCACAAGAGTTGAACCAGCAAAGTCTGAGAAGCCAGCAGCAGATAACCATCCACCACCCCATTGCCAACCCATCTCGATTGGATAAATTACGCCAGTTAAAATTGCTACGAATAAAAAGAATGGCCAAATTTTAATTCTTTCAGCTAATGTTCCTGAAACAATTGATGCTGTTGTTGCACAGAAGACCATCTGAAAGAACCAGTCAGATCCATCAGAATAACCTGTAGCAATGGCAGAGCCGTCACTCCAAGCTGTAAATGATCCGATGTATCCACCCTCAGGTATTCCATAAGCCAAATTATATCCTACTAGCCAGAACATGATTCCAGCAATTGAATAAAGGCCAATGTTTTTTGCGGCTATCGTGGATACACTTTTTGATGTAACTAAACCAGACTCTAACATACAGAATCCAGCAGCCATCCACATCACTAGGAAACCACTAATTAAAAACAAAAGTGTGTTTAATGCATATGCCGTTTCGTCATCGACAGCTGCAAAAGCATTAGCGGATAATAGTGATGAAAATAATACTGTATAAAGTATAACTTTTTTAAACATGTATTTTCTCCCTATTTTTTTTTGATACCGGCATCATTTATTAAATGGCGGGATTCACAATTATGGTTGAATGCCAATATGACAACGTGTGGAAAAAAATTAATATTTAATAAAATCAATAATTTAGCAATGACTTTCTAATGCTAAATATTCATTTATCTCGATTCCTCCAAGCATCAGCAGCAAGAAAAACTACACCAATCATCATCGATAAGTAGACAAAGTATAAAATAGTGAGTCCATATGCAGTCAAATATGCCCAGCTAAACAAGGAACCTACGACAACAGATATTATGCTTGGAATTAAAAATTTCATGAATTCAGAAAATTGATTAAGAGAGAAAATCTACATAGATTGGTGACGACCATGCGCGATGTTCATCAATTTCAGAACAAGTTTCGATATCTCTCGGATGTCTCCAGTCTTGCGTACACAATTTAAATTCTACACAATTACCTTCATCATCAAACGTGCATACACCACCCTTCACATTTATCTGAGGTGATGGCAATTCAATAGCGCGGACATAATAACTTGCGTCTTTTTGATCTTTAAGGAAATCCTCATCCTTAAATCTAAACGTACACCCAACATCATCTGGATTACAATAATGCACTTTCCACGTATCAATTATACGGTCATCTATAGGTTGATCAGAATATTCTTGAGGTAAAACTTTTATGACTTCAATGCGTTGTATAAAATTTCTTTTATCACTTGGATTATAACATTCGTTGTAACACAATTCATCTACTCTGTCTTCTCCAAGAGCATTATACGCATCTTCTGGACATCCTGGCTTTTGTTCAAATGATCCCATAGCCTTGACTTCAAATTCTGGTACAGCATACATTTCAACAGATGAGCCCATAGGAATTTTTTTATCACCACTAATCATATTGAACCATAGAAGAATTCTAGTTCCACTTGTTGCATAGGTTTCTTTTCTTTTAAGAGCATCCCATATTTCTTCTTTTGAACGTCCATCTGAATGTACAGCAGCTAATCCACCTGTAGTGAAGAAGCCTCTTTGTTTTTCCCATTCAATTGTATTAAATCCAACAATCAACTCTGGGATTTCATATTGTTGAGGTTGAGAGTCAGATATGTATGAGTCTTTAACTGGGTTTGAATTCTTGCCAGTGGGGCTCAGACTTTTTGGAAAATACCAAGGATCCATGTGAAGTAGTCTGTCAAAAAATTTAGTGGGTGGACCGCTTCCATCAATGTTATTTCCAAATAATTCTTTATATCCACTTCCCGGCGCAGAAGAGTGATTGTCGCTTGAGCCTATGAAGCCGTATCGAAACCTATGTTTTGTGCCATCATCTTTGAATTTAGTAAGAGCCAAACCGTATTGAGCGCTTGCTCCAGGTACGTGATTCATTGGGGGACTGTAACAATCAGTACATTGGCCAGAAATATTACGATCTAAGAAAGTATTTTTTGGGACAACTTGATAACCAGCTCGACCCCTATCTACCACTGACTGTTTTGTTTCTTCTCTTCTTGATGCGCACTCAGACTCATCTGTGCCTTCATCGATGCATCTCTCATATATTATCTTGCCGGCCTGCCAACATTGAGGAATGTAATTGTCAGATGGATCAGGACATGTTTGAGTTCCAATATCGATTACTTCTTCCGAACCATCAGGGTTTTCAATGGTAAAAGTTCCTTGATTTAAATCAATATCACCCATTGTAAAAGTAAAAGGCCTTGACTCTTGTTGGCCATTTCTGACAACATCAACACCACGCCATGAGCGATACTCTTCAGCGTTACCGTGCCCAGAATAGGTTTCGAGAAGCTCAAACATTTTTGGAAATTTTTTTGAGTGCTCTAAACTTTTATCAAGAGTATAGCCAGCGGGTGTATAAAGTCCCCATGATTGGCCATGAGGTATAACCATATAGTCACTATCGTACATCTCTAATCTTGTAACTAAATCAAGTGGCGTGACCGCTTGTTCGTAACAATCAAGCGGCAAATCTTTTGACGGTGTTCTTAAATTACAATCAGGTACTTTAACTGTTTCCACCTGATAACGTTGAAAGTCATTGTAACGTTTGAAATTTTCAAGATCGACAAAAGGGTACAGTGTCCCTGGCAGCAATGGTCTTGCAGTCATTGCTTGTCGTGCTACAGATAATGATGCGATTGCTCGAGGTGGTACCAATTGATCATCTTCTTCCTTTAAAATTACATTGTGATGTCCCCAATGATTGCCTCTGACAACACCAACTTGTGTCCACTCCCAACCTAAGAATGCCACACAGTCAGGATTTGCTGGGTCAACATTCAAGGCATTACATTTTCGAATAGTTTCTTTTGTTTCCATCCATCTCTTTGGAGTTGTTGCTTCTGCATGATCATTAATTGACCAAAAATCTAATGCTGAACAGTGTCTTGCAAAATCACAGGCATCTGCAACAGGATGTACGCCATTCCCTCCAGTAATAGGTAAGCTCATTGCATGCGCGTCTGCAGAAAAAGTAGAATGAACATGCAAATCACCAAATAGGATTTGCTTTGTCGGTATTTCATTTAATGACTCCATGGCCTGAAGTTGTCGTTTTTTCTTATCTTCAACAAATTCAACTGTATTTATTTTTCCAGTGATTTCACCGGGCCCAAGGTCTTCACTGAATAAACCAAATTGTAAAACAACAAGACAACTAATGATAAAGAGAATAGATAGAATAAAAAAATATCTTATAACTTTTAAAATATTCATATAAAAAAAGTATAGTTCTGGCACTGCTTATGTCAAAAGTATTTTCGTTATAATGATAAAAAAACCTATGGTAATCTCTCTGAAATGATGAAAATTTTTAATAAATTAAATGTATTATTTTTTACTGCCATCCTAGCAGGACTGTTTTTGATTTTTTATGATACAATTAGTTTTAATGACAACTTATCTCTCAGCAATAAAAAAGCTGTTGCTTTAGTGAATGAGACAGTCATCACAGAAGACCAGTTCCTCAGATATGCAACAAATCTTGGAGCTGATTTAGACCTTAGTAACGATTTTGAAATACTCGATCTTCTTCTTGAACGTATGATTGAGGAGGAACTTTTGGTGCAAAGAGGTATAGAACTTAATCTTCACAAAAAAGATATTGGTGTAAGAAAGGAAATGATTACTCAGGTAATCGATTTTATTATTCAAGTTGAAGATAATCAGATAACTGAAGCTGATGTGAGAGACTATTTTAAAAAAAATATAAATAAGTATGCGCCAACGGAAAAAATTAAATTTGATTTTATTTTTTTAAAATCAAATAATCCAAATTCTGTTTTGCTAGGAACTGAGTCTGATCTTAAAACTCTTGAAACAAAAATAAGTAATATTAACCTTGAGTTAGATACTAAAACATTTTCGGAGGTAAAGCAGAAGTATAATGAAAACAATTTGTTTGATATCCCTCAAAAATTAATAAATCTAAAAGATTGTGAGCAATTATTAGGTAAAGGAATTTGTAATCAGATAACCATGATGGAGACAAATTCTATTTCTGAACCAATTTTTGGAATCAATGGGTTTTATATTTTTAAGTTATACGATATTCAAAAATTAGAAGTGAATGACGATTACTTCGAGGAAATAAGAGAGAGAATTATATTTGATTATAACAATCAGCTAGATGATCAAAAATTAAAAGACTACCTTATATATTTGAAAGAAAATTCATCCATCACTAGGTATGATTTTCAATAAATAATGAATTACATCATTGCAAACACAGTCATAATCCTCTTTTTTCTTTTATCGCCATTGAATGCCCACTACTTTAGTGAGTCATTCTCTAAATGGAACGTTGTAGATAACATAGTTGAGGCAAATTTTTCTCTTTTAACACTTGAGTCCACTCGTATTTTTCAAGTTGAAAACTATCAGAAGATTATGTTTGAAGAGAATTTGAGTGAGACCGATGTATTCAAAATCTACCTCAGCCAGCATCTCAAAGTCACCTCTGAAGGCAAAAATTGTTCTCTTGTTGATGAAATTAAAGAATTAAATTCTCAAGAAGGAAGTTTAAATCTCTCACTAAATTTTGAATGTCCATCAAACAAAGAAATAAAAATTATAAATAATGCGCTGTTTAATCTTGTTCAAAGCCATATTCATATAGCACGCATCTACATTGACAATAATTTATATACTGAAAAAGCCTTATTTTTTAATGATCAGTCAATTGATTTAAATGAAGAAAAGGAAAATAATAGTTTCTCAAATAGTTTTTATAAATTTTTCTCATTGGGTCTTGATCATATTCTAAGTGGCTATGATCACTTGCTATTTATTCTTGGACTGTTGCTTATAGTAACAAATTTAAAACGATTGCTTCTAGTAATCACGGGATTCACTATTGGACACAGTTTAACATTATCACTTTCAGTCATAAACATTATCCAAGTAAAGTCGTCTTTAGTTGAAGCATTAATTGGTTATACAATAATGTTCGTGGGCTTGGAATATTTGTATAAAGAAAATAATGATCATAGAGTAAGTATAATCTTTATAACAACATTAAGTTTATTACTTTTAATATTTGGCAATTTAATCAATCCAAATTTCCCATATTTCTTAATATTTGGAATACTTCTATTTTCTCTAGGTTATTTTTACTTACTTAAAAATTTAAATTCAGAAAATAATTTGCTATCCATTATAACAATTATTTTTGGACTTATTCATGGATTTGGTTTTGGAGGATTTTTACTTGGATCAAAAATAAGTAGTGAAAATATTTTCTCTGGATTGTTAGGTTTCAATTTAGGGGTAGAAGCAGGTCAGATAATTTTTGTCTTATTAATTTTATTAATATACAAATTGTTGATGACATTAAAAATTACAAAAATAATAGAACTCATGAAAAATCTTTCATTCTTTGCAGTTGTTTTCTTTGGTTTTTTCTTTTTTATTCAAAGACTCATAGCTTAAAAAACAAATAAAAACATCAGGCTCGTAATAACTATCACGATTGATGAAAGAGATATTCTCATTGTTATAAACCATAATTGTGAGATTTTTTGCTGTTGATACAAGTAATAATCATGAACGGCAGATATTAGAAAGCTTGCTAAAATTAAACTTAATGAGAGGCCCTGATTTTCAATACTCAGAAGTGCAGCCCAAGCAATCAATGGGGGCATAACAGAAATAAAAAGTGGAATAAAGACGAAGTAAATTTTGTCAGCAAAAGCTGTGATTAGGCCCCACTGAATACCGCCCAGAAATGATGAGATGATTGCTGCATATGCAACATAAATAAATAGAAGTAATCCATACAATTCTTCGTTTGGAGGTGATATTGCACATGCAATTAAAATTAAGATAAATGGAATTAATCCAAGTCCGCCTAAAATAAATGATTGTTTTTGGCCCATAACTAGTCGGTAAATAATCCCAAGAATTTTAGAAATTCAAGTTTTCCACCTTCTACTTCGATAGTATTATTTGCTAGGAGAAGAGAGATTGCGGCTACATTTTTTAGACCAGCAAACACTTCCTTAAGAGTTTGTTGATCAGTGATGACTTTAACTTCAGCACTAGAGTCTGGTATTTTACTTAACTGAGCTACTCCTTTTCTTATATGTATAGTGTATACTTCTTCGCTATCGATAAATCTAAATTCAAATTTTTTTGTTATTTCAACAGATTTATCCGCGTTAAGATTTACGGGAAGTGACTTCATTATTGCTTTCATTGGTGTCGCCTGTAATTGTTCAGACGTAACTCTATTTGGAGTTGATGGATTTACATCAATTTCATTCCTTAATTCACCTGCAACTGTTTTATAAAAATAGTAATCGTTGGATGCAAGTTGAAACCTGGCCAACTGATCAGCGGCTTCAGCTTTAATGTTTTTAGCTTGTGTGTTATTTGAATCAAGTGCGATTAGCATATCAGCTAATTCCAACGCCCACTGATATTCACCATTATTAAGGGCAATTTCTGCCTCATCAGATATTTTAGTTTGCCTTTGAGCTATAGCTTCTAATTTTTGAGCTCTCTCTGCAACAGTAAGAGGATGAAGATCAGAAATATTGCCACTAAACCAGCCAATATACCCGCTAAAAGTTGACCTAACATAAGATGATATAGAGCCATAAAAAGGTTGTAAGTATGGAGATTCAGCTAGGTGCTTTGGTAATTTTACTTTTTGTACAATCTCATCGGGCGTTAAGCCTTTATTTATATATCTTATAGTTTGGTCATGAACAAACTGAATGCCATCTCTATAATCAGTTAATGCTTTTTCTACATTTTCTTTTCCACTTATAGGGCGTGAATGACTTGGAACTAAGTGCTCTGCATTAAGTAATCTAATCCTATCAAGACTGTCGACCCATTCCATAGGATTTCTAAATTTTGTTCCTCTTATTGCATATAGATTAGCAAATGATCTATAAAAATTATCACCAACCATCACAGCTTGTTTTTCAGGTATCCACACATACAGGTGGTCATCAGTCTCACCAGGAACATGTACTAAAACAAATTTAAGATTATCAATCTCAATGGTTAAACTCTCATCAAAAAGTATAGTCGGTCTGACAAGACCAAGTGTTTCTTGATCATTAATTTCTAAAAAACCTCCGATACCTTGGTGAACTATTTCTTCCTCAGGCAGAGGTATACCAAACTGCCTTGCTGATCTCTGGAATATTATAGGTCTTATAGTTGTTGCTATGTTATCTAAATTATAAATTATATTTTCTTGCGCATATATTTCTGTTTCGTTTTCGTTATAGAAAACAGTTGCGCCACCAAGATGATCCAGATGATTATGAGTATAAACAATAGCTGCAATTGGTTTTTCTGAAATTTCTCTAAAATCTTGATATAACTCTTCCGCTCTTTCAACAGAACCCAATGTATCAACAATGACTAAACTGTTTTCAGTTTCAATCATAATTGAATTAGCAAGGCCATAACCAACACCTACATAAATGTCTTCGGTTACTTCTATTAAATCCTTTTTAAATTCTTTTTTGTGCTCCTGAGACAATCCTTGATCTGAGCTAAATGTCTCATTAGACTGATCTTGATCGCCACATGAGACAAGAAAAGTTATGATAAATAGAAAGCTTGTAAATATTTTCATGAATTGATTATTAAGTATAAAAATATCTTCTACGAAAAAATGAAAAAATACAACAATGAAATTATTGGTGCAATTTGTCTTCTTGCAGCTGGATTTTTTTTAAGTTTTGGAGGGCTGCTTATTAGACTTGTAGATGATGCAACTACAATGCAAGTAACTTCATATAGATCGATTACATTTTGCATAGTAGCTTTAATTTACATATTAATAAAATTTAAATCTGAAACACCCAAAGCTTTCCATAAAATTGGTAAAGATGGGTTATTGCTTGCTGTTATTTTAGCACTCAGTAATATTTTTTTCGTTTTTGGGATGAGCAACACCTCTGTTGCAAATGCTGTTTTTTTAATGAGCACTGGGCCATTGTGGGCTGCCTTAGCTAGTTATTTTTTTCTAAAAAAAATTGTTGGAACTAAAACTATTGTTGCGATAGCAGGATCAATGATTGGAATCGCAATTATGTTTTCCCAGGGATTAGAAACAGCTAACAGTCTTGGAAATTTGATTATACTTGGTGTTCCAATTTGTTTTGCATTACAGCTCACATTAATTAATAGACGGTCAGATGTTGACTTCATGCCATCAACTTTTCTTTCTGGTATATTGGTAATCATTGTTGGCTTATTAATAATTCAAGACCATTCGATAAGTACGAGAGACTTATTGCTTGTTTTATTCATGGGTGCATTTCAAGTAGGTCTTGGTTTTATGTTTATTACAATTGGATCTCGCTATATTCCTCCCCATCGAGCAGCTTTATACATTCTATTAGAACCTATCTTAGCCCCAATTTGGGCGTGGGCTGGAGTTGGAGAAAAACCTCCTGTGATAGAATTGCTGGGTGGCCTGATAGTCTTTGCCTTTGTAACGTGGAGGCTTATAGATGAATTTATTGAGAAAGAGAAAAATAATTAATTGTCGGCCAAGTTTTTTTGTATAAAAAATGCTTGTGAGAAAATGAATATGAAAGTAAGACCCATAATTCCAAATAATTTGAAATTTACCCAAACTGCATCAGAAAAATTTCGATAAACTATTTCGTTAGCAGCTGCCAAAAATAAGAAAAAATAAGCCCATCTTTTACTTAATTGTATCCAGCCATAATCAGTGAGTTTTATTGCAGTACCCATTAAAGACTTTAACAGTGGCTTTTTAAAATATAAACCTCCAAATAATACAAAAGAAAAAATAAGATTAACCAAGGTAACCTTAAATTTAATAAAAAAGGGATCATTGAAATAAATTGTTAAAGCCCCAAAAATAAATATTAAAATAGTGCTAAACAACAGCATTGGAGAAACTTTTCGGTCTATAATATATGACCCTACAATTGCTACTCCTGCAGCAATCATAAGTGGCAGGATTGCTTCTTCAATTTTACCAGTCTTAATAAAAAAATAAAAAAATACTACAAGAGGGCCGAGCTCAAATACTTGTTTTAGCGAACTTCTCATTAAATTAATTTTAGTTGTGTTTTGTCTTAGAAATATATTTTCCGTTTTTTATTCCAGTAAACATCTCCTCCACAAGTGGATGTGAGACAGGATCATCTGTTTCATCTGGTAATAAATTTTGTTGGGAGACATAAGCAACATAAGAAGGCTGACTTGGCGCTTCGGCCAACAGATGATAAAAAGGTTGATCTTTTCTAGGTCTCACTTGCAATGGAATAGATTGATACCATTCTTCAGTATTATTAAATTCTGGATCAACATCAAAAATTACGCCTCTAAAGTCAAAATACTTATGCTTTACAATAGAACCTATTTGAAATTTTGCTTTATTAATCATTAATAAAGAGGTTACTGTATTCGTGATGAAATTCAAGTATCGAAATTTTATTTATGAAATAACTATTTAACTAAGTTACTTAACACTTCGTATTTAATATACCCGGGATAAATCGAATCATTAATTACAGATGCCGGGGTTCCTCTTAATCCTAAACTTTGAGCTAATTTGAAATTTTCATTAATCACTGCATTTTCAGTTTGAGCCAACGCCTGATTAAAAATTATCTCACCATCAAAATTGTTTTCATTTAATAGAGTAATTATTGAGTCTTTTTTCATTCTTGGTCCGAGTTTCATTAGTCCATTATGAATGTCAAAATACATATCAGGATAATTATCCCAAATAATTAATGCAATTTTTGCCGCTGTATCTGATATATCTCCAAAAATTGGCCATTCAAGATAGACAATTTTTACATTTTCTGACTCGTTTAATATTTTTTCAAAATCTTTTGCCTGTTTTGCACAATAACCACACCTGTAATCAAAAAATTCTACAACGGTTATTTCTGCATCACTGTTTCCAACTGTTGGGAGAGCGCTTGCTTCATGATTTCGAAGTATGAAACTTGCAAGATTCTGGTCATCTTGTGCAGTTGCTAAAGCTGAGATAGTTATTAGAAGTGTAGTGATTATAAATATATTTAATCTTTTTATCATGATTTATCGTTGTATTTTCTTAAAGCCGCTGTAGTACCAAGATGTAAAACATTTTTATTGAATTTGTAGCCTTTGATCAAATTTTTTGAGATTAAATCATCCCATACTTGATTAATTGAAAAAACGCTATTTTTTAAGTCTTTGAATGCTTCTTTTCTAATAATCTGAGCACCATTAAATACGTAGCCTTTACTAGTCGTGTCATTATATCTTTGTATATGGTCATCTTTCGTAAATGAAAAATCACCTTTACCATCATAACCACTTATAAGATCTATTGGTGTTAAGGCAAGTAACGACATTGTATCTTTTGGAAAACTCTCTATCATTTCTCTAAAGAAAACAGTGTCTTCATCTTTCCATAAATTGTCACAATTTAAAATAAAGACATGTTCTATTTTATTTTCATCCATTATTTTTTTTATTCCACCTCCAGTATCTAACAGACAATCTGTTTCATCAGATATCTTGATTTTTGGATTATTTAGATTTGTCAAATAGGAGATAATTTGATCAGATTTGTAGTGAACATTTATAAAAATTTCCTCAAAGCCTAACTCTTCCATAATTTTTATTGAATATTCTATAAATGGTTTTCCATTCACCGCTATTAGTGGCTTAGGTAAATTTGAAGAATATTCTCTTACCCTTTTGCCTAACCCTGCAGCAAGAATGATTGAAGACTTCATGTTTGCAGCTCTTTTATTTGTAATTCTTCAATCCACTTCTTCATATCAAAAAATAGTGAAGATTTTAAATTTGATTTAATAAAATTAAAAGTTGCAGGAAGATACTCTAAGTATCTTGCTTTTCCATCTCTAATCGAAAGTCTATAAAATATTCCAAGAATTTTTAGGTTTCTTTGAAGAGAAAAAAAGTTGATTTCTCTGAGAACCATCTCATAATTTTCATTCGTCATATTAATATAATATTTAAGCAATTCCTCTTTTTCATTTTCATTTAAAGGCATACGTACATCCTCCAATAGCGAAGCAAGATCATAAAATGATGAACCTAATAATGCATCTTGAAAATCTATTAAACCAACTTGTTTTAACGGCTCCTTATGATCCTTCAGAATTAAATTATCAACATGGTAATCTCTTAAAACAAGAGTATCATTTTGAGATTTAATATTTAAAAAAGCTTGATGTAAAATTTGGTAAAATTCATCTCTTTTTTTATTACTAATCTGCATTCTAAGTTTTTGCTCAATGAACCAGTCAATAAATAAAATTGACTCTCTATACAGCTCCTCAAAGTCATATATTGCTAATTTACTTAAAGAAGATTTATTTTGATGTGATTTAATTTTTATATCAATCAAAACATCTATTGCTTTCTTGTATAAATCTTTTTTATTTTCTTTATTCATATATTTAGAAAAAATTTTATCTCCAAAGTCCTCGAGTAGAATGAAACCTTCTTTTTTATTTACGTCTATTATCTTAGGAGCACTTAAATTAAATGAATGAAGTATCTCTGAAATTTCTGAAAATTTTGAAACTGACTCGCCCTTTTCTGATGCTGCATCCATGATAAGGATATTATTTTCTAATCTGTAATATTTTCTAAAAGATGCATCACTTTTAATTGCAACTAAATTTTGGGTAGAGATTTTCTGATTCTCTAAATATAATAATAGCTGATTGAAACGATTATCCATCGATTTTTATATTTTTAAACCTACCAAATTTTTTTATACCAACATTACGAGTATTATTTTTTAAAATTTTAAATAGAATTTCTATCCGATCTGTTGGAAGAATTTCTTTGAATTTATCAGACCATTCTATTAAGCATGCATCGTCAAATGTTGACTCCATAAAATTTAATTCAACTAACTCTGCAGCTGAGTTAAGTCTATAAAAATCAAAATGATTAATTTTAATATTTTTATGTTCATATACCTGTAATAAAGTGAATGTTGGACTTGGTATTTCTTTTATTTTTGCGTCTTTTAAGTACTCTTGAATAAAATACCTACAGAATGTCGTTTTTCCAGATCCTAAATTGCCATTAAGACAAATTACAATATTGTTACCTCTAGAAAACTTTACTAATTTTTGAGCAAAGAGTTGGGTATCCCTCTCATTTTTTAGGAGCATAGATAAATTCTAACACTAAAATGAAATTTAGTATCGATAAGCTTCAGGTTTGTAGGGTCCTTCTGGAGTTACACTAATATAATCAGCTTGATCTTTTGATAATTGCGTAAGTTTAGCCCCTACCTTTTCCAAATGGAGACGTGCAACTTTTTCATCCAAATGTTTCGGCAGTACATAAACTTTTTTTTCATAATTTTCTGAATTATTCCATAATTCGATTTGCGCTGTTACTTGATTTGTAAATGAGGCGCTCATTACAAAGCTTGGATGGCCAGTAGCACAACCTAAATTAACTAGTCTTCCCTCAGCTAATAAAATAATTCTTTTTTCATCAGGGAATGTGATTTCGTGTACTTGTGGCTTGATCTCGTCCCATTTATAATTTCTTAGTGCGTCAACTTGAATTTCATTATCGAAGTGACCAATGTTACATAAAATTGCTCTATCTTTCATATCTCTCATGTGGTCTGCTGTAACAATATCTTTATTTCCCGTAGCAGTAACAACTATATCTGCTTCCTTGATCATTTCATCCATCAATACAACTTCGTAACCCTCCATAGCTGCCTGTAATGCACAAATTGGATCTGTCTCGGTAACCATTACTCTTGCACCACTTTGGCGTAATGATGCTGCACTTCCTTTTCCAACATCACCAAAACCAGCAACAATAGCAACTTTCCCAGACATCATAACATCAGTTGCTCTTTTAATTCCGTCAACTAAACTTTCTCTACATCCATACAGATTATCAAACTTAGATTTAGTGACTGAGTCATTCACATTAATAGCTGGCACCATTAAGGTTCCATCGCTTTCCATTTTTTTTAATGCAAGTACGCCCGTTGTTGTTTCCTCTGAAAGACCTTTTACTTCTTTTAATAGTTCATTATATTCTTTATGCATTAAACTTGTAAGGTCGCCACCGTCATCGAGAATCATGTTTGGCTTCCAACCCTCTTTACCTTCAATTGTTTGTCTTACGCACCACCAATATTCTTCTTCTGTTTCACCTTTCCATGCATAAACTGGAATACCTGCTTTTGCTATTGCAGCTGCAGCATGGTCCTGTGTGGAAAATATATTACAGGATGACCATCTTACATCCGCGCCTAATTCTACTAATGTTTCAATTAGCACAGCAGTTTGTATGGTCATATGAAGACAGCCAAGAATCCTTGCTCCTTCAAGTGGTTTTTTTCCTTTATATTCACGTCTTAATGCCATTAATCCTGGCATTTCAGTTTCAGCAAGTGAAATTTCTTTTCTGCCGAAATCAGCTAGACTTATATCAGCTACTTTGTAATCCTCATTTGCCATAGATCATAAAATATAGGTTATATATAACATTAATCAATCTTAATATTTCATCTAATCTGCCAATGGTAAATTAACAATGAACTTAGCGCCCATTATATTTACACCTTCTATGACGTTGTCCGCAGATATATAGCCATCATGAGCATCTATAATTTGCTTAGCAATACTCAGACCTAAACCTGAATGACCTTGATCACTTTTATTGTCTCTAAAAGAATAAAATCTATCAAAAATTCTTTTAATGTTTGGATCCTTAATTCCTGGGCCTTCGTCAGTAATAGAAACGCTTAGATAGTTTTCCGTTGATGATAACACAATCTCTATAATACCGCCTGATGGGGAGAATGAGGCGGCATTCATTATGATATTGTCGAAGGCTTGATAAAGAAAAGATTTTTGGCCATTGACCAGAAGATTTTGATTTTCATTGGCAAAAAATTTTATATTTAATTTATTGGAAACATTCTCTTTATAATTATGAATTAACTCATCTAAAAGTTCCCTAATATTAAAAACATTAGACTGACTTTTGTATAAGTTAACTTCATCTTTAATCATTGATGAATAATCAGTGATAATATTTTCAATTCTTGAAATATCATTTAAGATTAAATCAAGAAATTTTTTTTGCTCATCATCTAGTTTATCATTGATTACATCAGTGGCCATTCTTATGGATGCAAGTGGATTTCTTATCTCATGCATTAAATCAGCTGAATTATTTTCAGCATTATCTATTTTTTGATATAGGTTTTTAAGCATGGTATTAATAATTTTTGAAAGTTGACCAATTTCATCTTCTCTCCTATCAAGAACAGTAATTAATGGTTTCGATTTAACATCTGCATCTACATTTTCAGCAGCTTTTGCTAATTTTTTTATTGGCTTAAGAATTATGAAGTTTAAGAAAAAAGAAAAAAGAATGAGACTAAATGCAATAGCTAGACCAGCCAAAAGTACATTAAACCTTATTTGATTATTAATCCTTTGAATTTCAGTATTATCTTCATAAGCAACTATATGAAAGACATCGTCATTTAGACTTACAGGTAAAATTGAAAATAGTTCTAACTTTTTATTTTCTTGTTGAACGGAAAAACTACTCTTTATTCCTTTTTTTGAATTATTATATTTTTCAATAAAGATTTCGTTGTTAAGAAAGTCCCTAAAGCTAGCTCTTTTTTTGTCCAAATTCAAAATTTCATTATCGTTAGAATTTTTACCAAGCTCCTCAATCTCAATAAGCGGGCTTGGAGTAATGCTGCCTGAAGCAACATCATACCCTTTTGTGTCAATCACCACATTTCCTTCATTATCTAGAATTAATATAGATAAATTTTTAATCTCTAGCTTAGATAAAATAGCTTCGTATATACTTTCAGATTCATTATTTCTAAAAAAATTTGATGAATTTAAAAAATTATAAATTATTAAATTTTGATTATCGATCTCCTTGAGTCTTTTATTCAATTGATAGTTATTTAAAACGACTATTAATACTGTAGTTGCTATAGCTAGCAGAACTAGTCCTAGCAAATTGTAAAATAAATATTTTTTTAATAAGCTGTTCAACTCTTTTATTTTAAACAGAAATATATTTTATTTCCATTGATATCCTGAACCATACAATGTGTGAATAGCATTGAACTTAGGATCTATTTTACGAAATTTTTTTCTAATCCTTTTTATATGACTATCGATCGTTCTGTCGTCTACATCAAGCTCATCATTATATGCTATCTCCATTAGACGATCTCTGGATTTTACAATTCCTGGTCTCTCAACTAACTCTCTAATTATTTTGAATTCTGTTGTAGTTAAATCTTCATCAAGTTCAATTTCTTTCCATTCACAAGAATGTCTTAAGCAGTCCAGTCTTAAATCACCATGTAAAATTATTTCATTTACATTTTTACTATCAGAGTCAATTTTAACTCTATTTAGCGTATTTTTAATTGTTTCAATTAAAATTTCTTTAGAAAAATTACCTCCTTTTGTAACATAGCCATCAACACCCTGCATTAAACCTTTCAACTTATCTGCTTCTTGATCTTTTGATGTAAGAAATATTACTGGTATTTTAAGTTTTTCTCTTATCTTTCTAAAAAGCTCGTAACCATCCATACGAGGCATCTTTATGTCAATTACAGCTAAGGCGGGGGGATATCTAAACATCCCATTTAAAGCAGATTGACCATCAGCATAAGTATGAATTTCAAATTCCTCTTTTTTCAGTAGCTCTTCCAAGGAAATCAAAATATTTCGGTCATCATCTACGAGTGCAATTAAAGTCTTCATACTTCTATTTATTAATAATGAGTTATGGCATTAAAATGGCAGAAAATCATAAAAATATAACTAACAGGTATATTAACTTTGTAAATATTTGCCCTTAACATAAATGTAATTATATGTTTTTATCACACACTCATATCATGAATAATCATTTAAATAATCAAATTATAGAAAATGCTTCTAAAGTAAGCCGTAACTTAAGTTCTGAGGAATTATATGAAATATCTCATAAGAATGGTGAAGGACAGTTGTCTAAACACGGCGCGTTAGTTGTCGAAACAGGAAAACATACAGGACGTTCGGCGAATGACAAATTTTTTGTAAAGGAAGATGATAATAAAGATAAAATCCACTGGGGTGATACCAACGTGCCCATTTCTGAAGAAAATTATCAAAAAATAGCTAGTTCATTTATAGAATTTGCTAAAGGTAAATCGATATACGCTCATGATTTAATGGGTGGAGCAGATAGAAATCATTCTTTAAAAGTTACAATAATTACTGAGTACGCATGGCATGGTCTGTTTGCAAGGCACCTCTTAGTCAGGCCAACGTCAGAGGAAGTTGATAATTTTATTGCTGACTTTACAATAATAAATTTTCCAAATTTAAAAATGGATACTAAATTTCATGGAACCAATAGTGAAACAGCAATTATCGTAAATTTAAAAGAGAGGGTAATTCTAATTTCAGGAACTGAGTATGCTGGAGAGACAAAAAAATCAGTTTTCACTCTCCTTAACTATTTATTGCCAGAAAAAAAAGTTATGCCAATGCATTGTTCAGTTAATACTGGGAGTGATGGTGACTCAGCAATCTTTTTTGGTCTATCTGGAACTGGTAAAACAACGTTAAGTGCTGATCCAAAGAGATCTCTATTAGGTGATGATGAGCATGGCTGGTCTGACGATGGTCTTTTTAATTTTGAGGGAGGATGCTATGCGAAACTTATTCGTTTATCAGAAGAAGCTGAGCCTGAAATATATCAAACTACTCAAATGAAGGGAACTGTCATTGAAAATGTGGTAATGAAAGAAAATGGCCTTTTAGATCTTAATGATAATTCTCTTACAGAAAATACAAGAGGGGCATATCCGTTAGACTATATTCCTGGCGTAATAAAATCAGGTAAAGCAAATCATCCAAAAAATATAATTATGTTAACAGCTGATGCTTTTGGTGTGTTGCCTCCAATCGCAAAACTGTCACCTGATCAAGCTATGTATCATTTTCTTTCAGGCTATACAGCTAAAGTCGCTGGAACAGAGATTGGACTATCAAATGAGCCACAGGCAACATTTTCTACGTGTTTTGGAGCTCCTTTTATGCCAAGAAATCCAATAGAGTATGGCAACTTACTAAAAGATAAGATTTCAAAACATAATGTAGACTGTTGGCTAGTAAACACTGGTTGGTCTGGTGGTGTTTACGGCGTGGGTAAAAGAATATCTATAAAAAATACTCGAAGGTTATTGGATGCTGCATTATCTGGTGAGCTTTCTAACGTAAAAATGAGAAAGGATGACAATTTCGGGTTTTTCGTGCCATTAGAAGTTAATGGAATTAATGGAAGCGTCTTAGACCCAAGAAGCACATGGGCTGATTCATCTCAATATGATTTACAAGCAAAAAAATTAGTAAACATGTTCATAGACAATTTTGTAAAATTTGAATCTGATGTTGAAGAGAAAATAATAAATTCAGGACCTTCTCAAATTTAAGACTGCATAGCAAATTCTGCGTCTTTTTTATAATTAAAACTAGCAATATAGAAACAAAGTATTGATACAATTCCTGTTGCTCCTACAGCAACTAAAGACCAAGTATATGGCGAAGCTGTATTATTAAACACATAATCAGCAAGATACCCTGTGACGAAGCTTCCCAATCCCATTCCAATGATATTTACACCTAGGATAAATACTGCCAACATGGTGGATCTTACTTTGTATGGAGTAAGTGTTTGCATAGCTGCAAATATTGGCCCTACCCAAAATGTAACATTCACAGATATAAAAAATAATGTGAAATAAAAAAATAAACCACTTGGCTCAATAAATCTGTAACTTATAGTTAGCGGAGTTAATATTAAATATGAAATCGTAAGAACAGTCATTGCACCGCCCTCAAATTTGGGGCCAAACTTATCTGTTATAACACCACCTACTACAGCACCAAACGTTCCACCTACAATAAAAAAGGTTCCAAATAGAAGGTTATAAGATGAACTTGTAAAGCCTCTCTCATTGACTGCCCAAAGAAGTTCAAAATTGCCAGTACCAAGTGGTATATGCATAAAAATACCACCAATAATTAGAAATATGATTGATTTTGAATTTGAAAATGTCTCAAGAGTTTTTGAGATTATTTCTTTAGTAGATAAACTTTTTTCATTTTCATTTTGTATGATTTCTTGTTCTCCTCTTTTAGGCACAGCAAGAAAATAGGTTATGATTGCCAGAACTATACCTATTAAACCTAATGTTATGAAAACTGTTCTCCATCCAAATATAGGTCCAAAGACCGAGGCTATAATTAAACCGACTCCAACACCAAGTGGAATACCTAGGTAATAAATAGCTGATGCTGTCGCTCTTTTATTTTGTGGGAATAAATCAGAAAGCATTGAGACTGCATTTGGAGTTAGAGCTGACTCACCAATGCCAATTAAGGCTCTTGCAATTATCAAATGAACAAAGCTTTTTGCAATGCCTGTGAATGCTGTCATTAAACTCCACAAAAAGACACCTACTGCAATGATTTTCATTCTATTAAATTTGTCCCCGAGAACTCCCATAAAAATTCCAAATATTGAGTAGAAAAAAAGAAAATAAACACCCGTTAAAAGACCCCATTCGACATTTGAAAGATTAAAATCACTTTTTATTTCATTGGCAAAAGCCATTAATAAATTTCTATCTACAAAATTAAAGATATTAAGAAGTAGAAAGAAAGCTAAATACTTATTTGCAGGAAGCTTGCTCATTTGTCTAATTTTCTATCATAATCGTCTTCATATCTGACGATATCGTCCTCGCCAAAATATGTGCCTGTCTGAACTTCAATTATATTTAGTGGTGAGTCAGTATTATTTTCCAATCGATGTTTGCTACCTACTGGAATAAAAATTGAATTATTTACTTTTAAATGATGCTCACTGTCATCAATCAATACAGTTGCATCACCCTTAATTACTGTCCATACTTCAGATCTTTTGGCATGTGACTGATAACTAAGTCTTGAATTTGGATTTACCTGTATTTCCTTTATTTTATGATCATCACTATCATCAATTATTCTAAACCATCCCCATGGTCTGTATTCAAGTGGTCCTTGCCAATTTTTTAATATCCAACTAGATGAATTCTTTTTAAAATCTCCTCCAACACCAAATTCAAATTCTACATTTTTATTATTTTTAAATTTTTCCATCTCAGGAATATTATCTGAGGTTCTATCCCCTCCATTTGCAAAAATTATTTTATTATTTGGATATTGATCTATTACTTTTTGAATTGCACCTGATGCTGAATTTAATTCATCATCAGTAAATTCAATCGCTTTATCCACTACAGATAAATTTGATACTATTTCAATTCTTTCCTCGATTGGAAGAAAAGGACTTCCTTTTTTTTGTGCCAACCATTGATCTGAATTGACTCCTACAATAAGTTTATCCCCTAATTTTTTTGCATCCCTTAGATATGCGATATGCCCACTGTGAATTGGATCAAAG
This sequence comes from uncultured Pelagibacteraceae bacterium, assembly GCA_902588785.1. Lineage (GTDB taxonomy): Bacteria > Pseudomonadota > Alphaproteobacteria > Pelagibacterales > AG-422-B15 > CACNXQ01. The sequence goes on along the minus strand of CACIQL010000005.1, from coordinate 34,763 downwards.
CCTCCAGTAACGAGTACAATCACCTCTGACATTAATGTGCATCACTCCAATTTAGAGCATGATTATGGTCAACTACTAAAGGTACTGAAAAATCAAATTTTGGCATTAATGCATTTTCCATTTCTTCTATTATAATTTTTTTAAAGTGGTCTAATTTACTTTTTTTTATTTCAAAAATTAATTCATCATGAACCTGTAAAAGCATTTTACAATCATTTGAATTTTTAATTTTACCATTTATTTTAATCATGGCTAATTTAATAATATCAGCAGCAGTACCCTGAATTGGTGCATTTATTGCTGCTCTTTCTTGAAAAGATCTAAGAGCAAAATTTTTGTCCTTAATTCTTGGAAAAAAACACTTTCTTCCACAAATCGTCTCAACATAACCATTTTTTCTGCAAAACTCCTTGGTATTATCCATAAATTCTTTGATTCCTGAAAATTTTTGAAAATATTTTTTTATAAAATCCCCTGCTTCATAATTTGATATTGAAAGCTGTTTTGCAAGTCCATAGGCTGAAATCCCATATATAATTCCAAAGTTAACTGCTTTGGCTTTTCTTCTTAATTCGTTATCAACTTCTTTTAGTTTTACATTGAAAATTTCTGAGGCGGTAATTTGATGAATATCTTCACTATTTATAAACGCTTCCTTTAGTTGCGCCACGTCAGCCATATGGGCGAGAACTCTTAGTTCAATTTGACTATAATCGGCAGCAAACATCACAAAGTCTTGATCGGGTATAAAGGCCTTTCTAATTGATTTCCCTTCCTCTGTTCTTATCGGGATATTTTGTAGGTTTGGATCTGATGATGCCAGTCTTCCTGTATTTGTTGAAGCCATAGCAAATGAAGTGTGTATTCTGCCTGTTTTTTCTACAATATGGTTTTGAAGTGCATCTGTGTATGTATTCTTTAATTTAGAGATTTGTCGCCACTGAATAATTGTATCAGCAACTTTATTTCCTTCATATGCAAGATCTTCTAAAACTTCAATACCTGTCGATTTTTCACCAGTTTTTGTTTTTTTGGGTGGCTTAAGTTTTAATTTATCAAATAAGATTTCAGATAATTGTTTTGGAGAGCCAATATTAAATTTTGAACCTGTTTCCTTGTATATTTTTTTTTCAAGTTTCTCAATTCTTTGTGAGAATTGAAATGATAAATCATTTAGATATTTCTTATCAACTTTAATTCCATTGGTTTCCATTGATTGGATCGGATTAATTAGTTCTCTTTCAATATTAGTGTAAATATAATTGCCTTTCTCTTGTTGAACTCTTTTTTTTAAAAACAAATATAACTTATAAGTTATTTCTGCATCTTCAGCTGCATAATTTAATGCTTCATCAATTTTTACTTTGTCAAAAGTAATCTGTGATTTACCGCTGCCGACTATGTCTTTAAATTTAATTGTTTCTCTGTTTAAATAAATATTGGCTAATTCATCCATGCTATGTCGATTGACACCTGCATCAAGCACATAAGACATTAACATAGTATCGTGAAAGCCTTTAACATCGATTCCATATTTATTTAAAATTGAATTGTCATATTTAATATTGTGGCCTATTTTTATGATGGACTCATCATTCATCAAAGGAGAAATAATTGTTAGAAAGTTTTTTAGAGAAATTTGACTTTTAACAGTCTTTTCTTCCTGGTCAACATGCTGAAGTGGAATATAGTAAGCATTTTCTTGGTTAAAACATAGAGAAACTCCAACTAAATTAGCTTCAATTATATTTAGCGAGTCAGTTTCAACATCATACACAAATTCGCCTACATTATAGATTTCACTAATCAAATTTTTAAGATTTTTTTCATCATTTATTAAAATATAAGTAGATTTAGATTTAGAAATTTTGATTTGATTTTTCAAATTTTTTTCATGAATTTTATTATCGCCACTTGAATTTCTATGTTTATTTGTTTTTATTTGACTCTTCGCTATTATTTTTACGTTAGGATTTTTTTTTCTAATTCTCTCGGAGAGTTTTTTTAACTCAAGCTCGTCTAAAAAAGGTATCAATTTTTCAACGGAAACTTCTTTTTTAATTAAATCATTGAGTTCTGGAATATCTTTTACATCTTTTCGTAAAGTTACTAATTCTTTACTAATAAGAATATTTTCCTTATTGCCTTTAATTGTTTCTCTTCTCTTTTGCTGCTTAATATTATCACAGTTATCAAGAAGACTCTCTAAATTACCAAATTCGTTTATCAGCTGTGCTGCTGTTTTTACTCCTATGCCTGGAGCTCCTGGGACGTTGTCTGAACTATCACCAGCTAGAGCTTGAACATCGATTACATATTCAGGGGTAACTCCGAACTTTTCAATTACTTCACTTGGTCCGATAGTTTTATTTTTCATTGTATCAATTAATTTCACCTGATTTGAAACAATTTGCATAAGATCTTTATCTGAGGAAACTATGGATACACTCCATTTTTTATTTTCTGCGAGTGATGCATATGTTGCAATGATATCATCTGCTTCATAACCACTTAATTCAATAGATGGTATACCAAAGGCTTTCACAGCATCCTTAATTATTTTAAATTGTGGTATTAAGTCCTCTGGTGGATCACCTCTATTAGCTTTATATTCTTTATAAATATCATTTCTGAAAGTTTTTCTGGCACTGTCAAAAATTACCGCTAGATGTGTCGGGCTAATCTTTTTGTCAGTATCTTCAATTAATTTATAAAGCATGTTACAAAAACCATTCACTGCCCCAGTTGGCAGCCCATCACTTTTCCGATATAGTGGCGGCAATGCGTAATATGCTCTAAAAATATATCCTGATCCATCAACCAAAAATAGGTGATTTCTTTCTACCATTTATTTAAGTATGAATAGTTTACTACAATACGGACAAACGATCTGATTATCATCTCCCATATCAAGGTATACTTTTGGGTGACCTAAGGGACCTTCAACTCCAGCGCAGCTTAATTTTTTTGAATTTACATATTCAACATCTTTATTTTGTTCGCTTTTTATTTCTGGAGAATTCATAATCAGAATGATACAAGAAATTACTTTGAAAAACTATTAATTCTAATATTTATTATTTTTTTATGTCAAGCAATGTCGCTATATCAGTAAGAGATTTAAATAAAATTTATGGCGTGGGATCTAAAAATGAAAAGGTAGCTCTAAATAATATCTCTCTTCAAGTAAAGAAAGGCTCGATATTTGGATTGCTAGGACCTAATGGTGCGGGTAAATCAACTTTTATTAATATTCTAGCTGATCTAGTAAGAAAAACATCTGGGCACATAGACATATTTGGCATGAGTCATCATGAAAATTTAAAAGATGTAAAAAAATTAATGGGTATAGTTCCTCAAGAATTAAATATTGATCCTTTTTTTACTCCATATGAGTTACTAGAAATTCAGGCTGGTTTATTTGGTGTTCCAAAAAAAAATAGAAGGACCAATGAGATCCTAAAGCTTCTTGCGCTAGAAGATAAATCTCATGCATACGCTAGAACATTATCTGGAGGTATGAGAAGAAGATTACTTATAGCTAAAGCAATGGTTCATGATCCTGAAATACTGATTCTTGATGAACCAACAGCAGGAGTGGATGTTGAGCTTAGGGCAAATTTATGGACCAACATAAATAAATTAAACAAAGAGGGTAAAACAATTATTATTACAACTCATTATTTACATGAAGCAGAAGAGTTGTGTAATGAAATTGCAATAATTGATAATGGTAATTTAATAACAAAGGATACAACATCAAACATAAAATCATTAATTGACAGAAAGCAAATAATTATTTCATTAGATAGTAAAAATTTTAATCTAGATCCAATAATGGGACTAGATGTAGAATGTGAAATAAATAGTGACTATCTAATAATTAATTACAAACCTAGCGAGATAAATTTCAATAAAATTTTGGATGCATTACAATTATCTAATATTCAGGTTAAAGATTTAACAATAAATGAAACTAAACTTGAAGATGTATTTCTTAAATTAACTAAGAATTAATTTTTTTTCTTGGAAATAATTTATCAAGTACAACGGCAAGAGCAGGCAGTGTAGTCATCGCACAAACCATATTTATTATAAACATAAATGTAAGTAACGATCCCATATCTGCCTGAAATTTTAGTGCAGAGAATGACCATGTAGAAACACCGATTGCTAAAGTAATGGCAGTAAATACTACTGCAGCACCTGTATTTGCAAAAGTATGCTCAAATGCTTCTGTGATATCTAACCCTTCTTTCATTCTCATATTAAGTCTGTTGTATATATAAAATGCATAATCAACTCCTACTCCTACCGCAAGGACCATCACTGGCAAAGTAGAGACTTTTAATCCAATTTGAGCTAATTCCATGAAAGCATAACCCAACATTGTTGCAAAAGTTAGAGGGACTGTGCAGCAAATTGTAGCTCTCCAATCTAAGTAAGTAGTAAATACTAAAATAATTATAACAATATAAACTGCAACCATCATTGGCAATTCACCTTTTTCAATAACTTCATTGGTTGCATGTTGAATACCAACTGTACCACTAGCAAGCCTATATTTAATTTCATCTGACTCGAATACGATATCTGAATACTCTGGATTGTCCTCAAAAAATTTTTTAAATACTTTTTCTGACTGCTTGATATCTTTAACTCTAAAATTTACATTTTCATCAAATGACTCTATGTCTCTGTAATAATTTCCAAGGCTTCCAACCCACAAGTTTCGGCTGTTAAATCCATTTTCATAAGCAAAGTCAGTGAATTCATCATCAGTAAAGACAGCTGGATTTTTTAAACCTAGAACCTCTAATGGTCGCAATGTTGTACCCGAAAAGGCTGCAAAAGGAATTATATCAGTACCTTCCGTTGGTTTTTGTATCTGAACCCTGTAAGTAATTGAGTCTTCTAAATCACGATATTGCTCATTGTATAACTCTACTGTTTTAATAATATGACTTATTGTGGTTGCCTTGTGATCTTCTGTAAAAACATAAATAGGCATTATTGAACACGCTTCATTAATAAGCCCTGTTGAAGGGTCAACAACACTTGTTGCAAAAGCTAGTGCTCTTTCATTTCTTGGAAGATATGTCCATTTAAGGTTACCCTCTGCGTAACCACTTAAAGCCCTTTTTGCAACACTTGATAAGGAAATTACTTTCGTAACTCCATCAATATTTTCTAGATACCAATGAAGATTATCCTGTGCAGCCATTACATCGTCAGATCGACAAGGATTGATTCCAACTGCGGCTCCAACTTCCGCTATAACAACTAATACATCAGTTGTAACATTATATCTTTTTGTTAACTCTGTAATATCTTGATTGTACCTTGCTTCTGCTCGTAGCTCTGGGGCGCCTGCATGAAGATCCCCTACATGTCTTTCACTCGCTAAGTAAGTTGCTCCAGCGAATAATAATGCACTGAATGATAATGTTATAACAGCAGGTCGAGGTTTAGCTAATTTGCCAAAAAATCCCATCAAATTCTGTCGATACGTAATGGCAGATTGTGCTCTAGTTGCAAAACTTTCATTATACCTCGCATATGAAGCAGCAAGTGGGAGCATAACGAGATTTGTGATTATTTTAAATGCAACTCCAATCGATGCAGTGATTGCAAGTTCTTGGATCATACCAATGGGAAGTAAAATAAGTGTTCCAAATCCAACTAAATCAGTAATTAACGCCATCGTACCAGGTACTAATAATCTTGAGAACGAAGCCCTTGCAGCATACTCAGCTGATTGTCCTTCTATAACTTCTTTTGTAATCTGATTAACTTGTTGAATTCCATGTGAAACACCGATAGCAAATACTAAGAAAGGTACTAGAATCGCTAGAGGATCTAGTCCAAAACCTAAAATTTTTAACATTCCAAATTGCCATACCAATGATGTTAATGAGCAAACAAGGGGAAGAAAGGTAAGCGTCCAAGAGCGTGAGTACCAATAAACTGCTAATACAGTAAGTAAGAAGGCTAGAGCAAAAAATATTACAACATTGTATGCTTCACTAGCAATGTCAGATATCATTTTTGCAAAGCCAGTTATCTCAACTCTGTATTTTCCTTGCTCAAATTGATCTCTAATTTCTTCAATATCTTTGCCTAGTTGCAAGTAGTCTAATTTTTCTCCAGTTTTTCTATTAAACTCTGTCAATTCAACTTTAATAAGCGATGAGGTAAAGTCATTGGAAACAATACTACCTACATGCCCGCCCGTTAATATTCTTTCCTTAATCTTGTTGATTTCTTCTACTGATAATTTTTCTGGAGTTAAATTACCAGGAATGACTTCTGTACTTTCAAAGCCTTCTTCTGTAACACGCATCACTTTTACATTAGGTGTCCAAAGTGATTGCATTGAGCCTTGGTTAACTCCTGGCAGATACCTAATGGATTGATTCAACTCAAAAAGTTTACTTAAATAATCTTTATTAAAGATATCTCCTTCTGTAGTCCTCAGGGCAACAGTAATGCTATTAGTACCGCTTAAATCATCTTGATACTCATAGTAGGTTTTTACAAATGAATGGCTACTAGGTAATTGCTTGTAGAAACCCGCATCCATTCGGATTTGAACTGCAAAGTAACCCATTATAATTGTTAACAATACAAAACTAGCTAGTACCCAAAAACGGAATTTAAAAAACCAATTTTCAATTTTTTGCAGCATTTTTCTATAGAGTTAATTCGTGATAGGGGAAAAAATATGAGAAAATCATAGCTTTGTATACGTTTAAATTAAAATGTATAAATTTTATTTCAAGTTTGTGGCAAGTAAGATAATAATGACAAAACTTTATAAAATATTTAAGTTATTGAAATTAATATACATTTTAAACTAAAAAATGAACAATTGTTCACAAATATATTTTATAATTTGTAAAATTCATTATAATCGCATTTATGGTTGAATTTTCACAAAAAATACAAATTGCAAAAATTGTAGCTAAAGACCAAGTTTATAAGGTCCAAGAAAAATGGCAAACTTCCAAATCAGGTAAAAATTCACTTACTAAAGACCCTGCTTATAATGCAGCAAATCCAAAGCACTTTATTCCAATGATGGATGAAGATCGCTACAGTGATAGATCAGATGCATTCGATAAAATAATTAGCGCTACGCATAAACATTTCTGGGATCCTAATGACAAAAAATATATTGATTTCGACATTCCTTTTGACATAGAGAATGAAAACATTGTTGACCCTGATGGACCTTTCGGAATTGAACTACAAATTCCAAGCATCAGAGAGAAGTTGTCAAAACAACAATTAATCAAACTAAACAATGAGAGTTTTAGATTTGTATTATCGCAAATTCTCCATGGCGAGCAGGCTGCTCTATCATTGAGTGCAAGTTTATGTCACGTACTAAGAGACCCAGGTGCTCAAGAATATGCAGCTAATCAAACAAGGGAAGAAGCCAGACATGTTGCAGGCTTTACTAAATATATACAAGCAAGATGGGGATCACCTTATAAAGTTGGGCCAACCTTAGGCAGAGTAGCAAACGAAATTGTTTCGTCTGATTTAGTTTATAAAAAGATTATTGGGATGCAAATGATGATCGAAGGATTGGCTATGGGTGCATTTGCTATGGCATATGAAAATACAAATGACCCAGTACTGAAAACATTGTTAAAATATACAATGAGCGATGAAGCATTTCATCATAAGTTTGGCAAAATATGGGCGGATAGAACAGTGCCAAAATTGACTAAGAAAGAGCATATTAAAGTTGAAGATTGGGCTGAAAAGATATTTGTTGAACTTCTGTTTAACTTAGTTAATCCATTTGAAAAGAAACATGTATATTCCTGTGTTGGCTTGGATCATAAGTGGGTTGATCGTGAATTTCATAAGTATATTGATCAGGGAGAAGTGATCAAGGACGAGATGAAAAATCAAAATAATATCTTTAGAGTTCTCGTCAAAACACTTTTAAAGGCGCACATAATCACTGATAGAACTAGAGCAACTTATGCCGAATTTGTTAACATGGACGAGTTAAATAATGAAAGTGATACTGTTGCTGGTCAGGAAATTGCTGATCAAGGTGTAAGTGCCTTAAGTGAAATCAATCAATTAAAGAAAACTGCTTAGATAATTATTTCGGAGACTTTTTCTGCAGTATTCTCTGTAATGTTCTTCTGTGCATCTTTAATCTTCTAGCAGTCTCAGAAACATTCCGGTTACACAACTCATATACTCTAAGAATATGCTCCCATTTTACCCTATCTGCAGACATTGGGTTTTGTGGAGGTTCAGGCGTAGATGAATAAGGAGCCTTTAGTGCAGCTTCAATGTCATCAGCGTCCGCCGGCTTAGCGAGATAATCACATGCACCTTCTTTAACGGCCGCAACAGCTGTAGGTATATTCCCATAACCAGTAAGCATTACGATCTTACTATCTGGCCTTTTACTAGATAAAACTGATACAACCTCAAGACCATTTCCGTCGTTGAGTCGTAAATCAATAACTGCGTACTTTGGAGCTTTTGAGTTAACTAATGATTTCGCTTCTGAAACAGATGATGCACCATAAGCCTCATAGCCTTTTCTTTTCATTGCAGTTATTAATCGATTTCGAAATATATCGTCATCATCAATAATCATCAGAGATCTATCATTCAAGTTCATATAATTATTTTTTGCATTATTATTTCAATAAATCGAGCTGGTCTTTTGATAAAACTATTTTTACCATTCCACCACCGCTTTCCCTATGAGAAAACTTAATCTGACCATTGGACTTTGCAAGGAGGTTTTTTGATATAAATAAACCCAGTCCCAACCCTTGTTTTTCAGCCTTATTATTATTTTTAATATATGGTTCCCCTAAGAAAGGATAAATTTCTGGCGCAAAGCCGGGGCCATCGTCTGCTACTTCAATGATAATACTCTCTTTCTCACTTATTAAATTTATATTAATAACCGCGTTAGCAAATTTGAAAGCATTATCAATAACATTTGTAATTGAATGTACAATTTCAGCTGATCTTGGAATTGTAACATCTGTATCTTCAAAATAAGAGTCACTAGAAATTATGACTTTGATTTTATTATTCTGATAAGAAGAAATAATTTCATTAATTAAACGGATAAAATCTAAACGATTGATAAATTCATTATTCTTTTCGTCAAGATTATTGGACCTTAATCTCTCTAGAATTTCACTGCATCTTTTAAGTTGAGATTGTATTACATTTAAATCTTCTTTTAGATCTTGCTCTTGATTATTATTAACAAGCTCACTTATAATTACTGATATGGTTGACAATGGAGTTCCCAACTCATGTACAGCGGCAGCTGTCAGTCCCATTAATGCTGAAACTTTTTCTTCATTAGACAGTGAAAGCTGTGTTTCTTTTAATGCCTTGCGAGTTTTTCTTGAGTCATCTGCAACTCTAAAACAGTAAAAGGTTAAGAATATGGTCGCAATAATTAGTGCTGACCATATTAAAAAAATCTCAAATCTTGAAAATTCGTTTTGACTGATTCCAAGTATATCACTTTCTAAAGGGTAATAGAAGAATGCTAAAAAATTAAGTGAGACAATCGCAATAAAAGTAATAATTATTATTCTTTTTAAATCAAGATAGGTGGCGGAAATAACTAGCGGAGCAAGAATCAATACGCAAAAAGGATTAGTTAGCCCCCCTGTTAAAAAAAGAAGCCCTACAAGCTGGAGCAGGTCAAAAACCAATATGAAAAATGTTTCGTTATAATTAAGTATTTTTGTTAAAGGAAAAAATATACTGACAATAATATTTAATATAACGCTTAGCAGAATCAATAATATACAAAGATATATATTAAAATTTATTTCAAAATAAAAAAAAGCAATTACGACAGAAATAAATTGACCAAATATTGCGGTCCAATGTATTAAATTTAATGTTCTTAATTTTAAATTAATTTCTTCATCAAATGATTGTTTAAGCAAATTAGACAAGGTTTATTTCCTAATATTGGATATAATAATTAAATAATATTCTATATTCTTTCAATGACTAAAACTATGATTAAAGAACACGTAATAAACTACAAAAATCAGAGTATTCATATATTGATAAGAAAAAATAAATTATCAAGAAACTATAAACTCACATTTGATAAAAAAAAAATACAAGGTTTGGTGTCTATTCCTAAACATATTTCTTTTAAAAATGGATTTGAATTTGCACAAGAAAATATTGAATGGCTTAGTAATGAAGTAAATAAATTATATCCTCTAATATTAATAGAAAATGGATCCTCTTTATCGATAAGAGGAAAAAAAACTAAACTAATTTTTGAAAAAGACGAAAATCGTAAAATAATTATATCAGAAAATAAAATAGCTATTAAATCTGATAGGGATAATTATAAAAAAATTTTACAGCAGTGGTTACGTGATCAAATTTTATTTGACTCAAGATATTATATAAAATTAATTTCTAAACAAATCAATTTGAATATAAATGAGATAAAACTTTCAAACAGTTTTAACTACTGGGGATCTTGCAATACAAAAGGAATTATACATTTAAATTGGCGTTTAATATTTGCGCCGACATCCGTATTGAAATACATAATTGTTCATGAAGTATGTCACTTAAAAGAATTTAATCACACAGAAAAGTTTTGGGAACTCGTGAAAAAAATGTGTCCAGATTATAAGGATCAGATTAAATGGTTAAAAAAAAATGATAGTTACTTATACAGAATACGTTTTGACTAGATGTCTAGATTAACTACTTTATCTGCCCTACTTTCGATAAATTCCTTGCGCGGCAGAACATTCTCGCCCATTAGATCTTCAAATACACCCTTTGTCGACTCTTCATCGTCAATTTTAACTTGTATCAATGATCTATTTTGCGGGTCAAGAGTGGTTTCCCAAAGTTGATCAGGATTCATTTCTCCCAAACCCTTATATCTCTGCATTGTTAAGCCTTTTTTACCAATGTCTAAAATTATTCCTAAAAGTTGAGACGGTGAATAAACCTTTGTTGTCTCATTTTTAATTAATAATTCGCCAGGCATTTCAAATAATTGATAGAGATCTGAGTAACTAGAATTAAGATTCTGTATTATTTGAGATTTAAGAAGCTTATTATCAATAATTATATTATCTCTTAAACCTCTTAACTCACGCCTAAATATAAATCCTTTTTCTTTCGAATACTCACCTTTCCAACCTCTATCATAATCAGGTCGACTGACATTAACTCTATTAGTGATATAATTGATTGCTTCTTTAGTCTTCTCTTTTGACTCAATAAATTTATTTATGTCTAGACATCCTGCAATGGCAATTTGCTCTAAAACTTTTTTATCATATCTATCAGGCACTTTGTTATAAATTTCAATAACTTCAGAAATTTTATTTAAAATATCTACCAAATTCTTTTCGTTTAAATTCCTACCTTGAGCGGTTTTAAATGTTACGTCCTCAGCACCATATTTTATTAGAGATCTTTGAAGGTTGTTTTCATCACTTATGTACAGTTCTTCTTTTCCTCTTTTTATTTTAAATAAAGGTGGTCTTGCTATATATAAATTACCATTCTCAATCAGTCCTCTCATTTCCTTAAAAAAGAATGTTAGTAAAAGTGTTCTAATGTGAGAACCGTCAACATCAGCATCCGTCATAATAATTACTTTATGATATCTCAATTTGTCAGAGTCAAATTCATTTGGTCCTATGCCTGTACCGAGTGCAGTTATCAAAGTACCTATTTCTTGTGATCCTAAAATTTTATCTGTTCTAGACTTCCAAGTATTAAGAATCTTGCCTCTCAGAGGTAATATTGCCTGAAACTTTCTATCTCTTCCCTGTTTTGCAGATCCGCCCGCTGAGTCTCCCTCAACAATAAATATTTCTGACATTGATGGGTCTTTTTCCTGACAATCAGCTAGCTTACCTGGTAAGTTGGTTATCTCTAAAGCAGATTTTCTTCTTGTCAACTCTCTTGCTTTTCTGGCAGCTTCTCTAGCTTCAGCAGCTTTTTGTATTTTAAGAAATATTTCTTTTGCAATATTTGGATTTCTTTCAAACCAATCAGTTAATTTTTCGTTCACCAGACTCTCGACAACCGGTCTGACTTCTGAGGAAACAAGTTTATCTTTTGTTTGTGATGAAAATTTTGGATCTTGAACCTTTACAGATAATACTGAAGTAAGTCCTTCTCTAATGTCATCACTATTGGGACTTACGGTCTGTTTTTTTACACTTTTGCTACCGTCTAAATAATTATTAACAACACGTGTTAGAGCTGATCTAAAACCTGATAAGTGAGTTCCGCCATCTTTTTGTCTTATATTATTTGTAAATGTGAGTATTTGCTCATAGTAACTATCATTCCACCATAAAGAACAATTAAATTCTATATTATTTTTAAAACCCTCAATATTTATTGGTGTTTCAATTAATGGTTTTTTAGATTTATCAAGATGTTTTACAAACTCATTTATGCCTCCTTCATAATGAAAAGCACTTTCTTTTTTATCAGCATTTCTTTCATCACTAAAAATTATTGTGATTTTAGAATTTAAAAAAGCCATTTCCCTAAATCTTTGCTTTAAAATTTTTGAGTCAAACTCTGTATCTGAAAAAATATTTTTGTCTGGATAAAAAGTGACTTTAGTTCCATTTTTATTTATATTTTTATTAATTATTCTTAGCGGGTTAGTAGCTTCTCCTTTATTAAATTCTACAAAATGCTCTTCACCATCTCTAAATATATTCAAGTTAAGTTTAGATGATAAGGCGTTAACAACTGATACTCCAACACCATGCAATCCTCCTGATACCTTATAAGAATCCTGATCAAATTTACCCCCTGCATGCAATTGGGTCATTATCACTTCTGCAGCTGAAATTTTTTCTTCAGGATGAATTTCTGTTGGTATTCCTCTGCCATTGTCTTCAACGGTAACAGAGCCATCACTGTTCAGACAAATGTGAATTTTATCACAATGACCGGCAAGTGCCTCATCAATGGAATTATCTACAACCTCAAATATCATATGGTGTAGACCGCTACCATCATCGGTATCACCAATGTACATGCCTGGTCTTTTTCGAACTGCCTCAAGACCTTTTAAAACTTTAATAGATTCAGCGCCGTAATTATTAGAAATTTTATTCACTTAATTGTTGTTTGTTTTTACTATTATATAATATTTTTCATTTCAAAGAAAACTGTTTGATCACTTATATTCTCAAATAAGTTTTTTGATACACCAGAAAACCATACTTGAGATTTCAAATCTGATAGCTCACTAAATAGGAATTCTTTGCGATCAATGTCGAGATGCGCCATTGCTTCATCAATCAAAATGATGGGGGCGCGCCCATTATTTTTATTTTTTACCATTTTGGCAACTGAAAGAAATATAGAAAGTAAGATAGACTTTTGCTCTCCAGTTGAACAATTTTTTGCTTCAATGATTTTGTCGGTATTGTTAAATATCTTAACCGTAACCTTATTGACAGTCAGTGATGTTTTATTTAAAGCGCTATCAATCTCTCTATTATTACCTAAAACCTTGATATATTTTGAAATAAGTTCCTCAGAGTTAAGTATGTCACCCAATTTTGATAGCTCATGATCGACATCAATCAGACACGTATTGAAAGGCCTTTTAACTGTTTCCAGGTCCTTATTGAGTTGATCTATAAAACTTTTCCTATTAATAAGCAGTTGTACCGATAGATTTGCAATATTTTTCTCAATGATACTAAGCCAATTAGAGTCGTATTTTTTATTCTTTAATAAAGCCAACCGCTCACTTAGAAGTTTTTGCAATTTTGTATAATGTTTTAAGTGATTTTTATTAATATTAAAGATAAGACGATCAAAGAAATTTCTTTTTTCTGAATTGCTTTGAAGCATTACTTTTTCCATTATTGGTGTAATCCATAAAATGTTTATGAATTCCAATAATTGATAATTATTAATTTTTTCATTATCAGCTAAAATATGATTTTTATTCTTTTCCTCATTGTGGAAACTTCGAGAAAGTTGGATCTCACCAGTTTCATATTTAATATTTAATTTAATATCAAAACTTTGCTGGTTTTGATTTTTATTTGGTATTTCGGATAGACGTGAATTTTTCATACCTCTGCCAGGAGAAAAAAGTGAAATTGCCTCAAGGATATTTGTTTTACCTGAACCATTTTTTCCATTCAGTACTATGAATGTATTAAGGTCCTCAAGATTCGTGTTTAAATGATTTTTAAAATTAATTAATGAGATTTTTTCAATCCTAGTATTAGGATTCATAATCAAATTCGCATAGGCATTAATACAAAAAATAAATTTTCATCAGTCTTATCAAGAATAATTGCTGGGGAAATTGAGTCAGATAAACTAATACTAATTTCATCTCCATCAACCTCATTACAAATATCTATGATATATTTAGAATTAAATCCTATATCAACTTTATCACCACTATAGTTAACATCTATCATCTCATTTGCTGATCCCTTAGATTGACTCTCAACGCTAAGACCGAGCGAGTTATTTTCTATGCAAAACTTAATAGCTTTTGATTTTGATTCTTCATTTGCAGCTACTGCTGAAACACGATCGATGGCATTTTTAAGATCACTGTTGTTAGTTTTAAAATTTTTATCATTTTTTTGCGGTATAACTTTAGTATAATCAGGAAAAGTACCATCAATAACTTTTGATACAACCTTTAGATCTTTGAAAGAAAATTTAATTTTATTTTCATTTAGCGATACACTGACATCTCCATTTGCATCATCAAGAACCTTTCTTAATTCATATATAGTTTTTTTTGGAATAATTATTCCAGTTATATCTTCTGCACCCTGAGGGAGCGGAATATCATATTGTGCTAAACGGTGACCGTCCGTAGCAACCGCTCTCAAAAATTGAATAGAATTCCTCTCAGCCTTATGTAAAAAAATGCCATTTAAATAATAACGTGTTTCCTCATTTGAAACTGCAAATTTTGTTTTATCTATAATTCTAATAAGCTCGTCTGCACTAAGAACAAAATTTGTAGATAAATCACTATCAGATATTATTGGAAAATCGTCAGTTTTAAGAGTAGATAGATTAAATTTTGACCTACCGCAGGTCAATCTAATTTCATTTTCACCTTCTTCCATTATCATCAAGACTTCCGATCCGGATGGCAAACGTTTAATAATTTCAAAAAAAGTTACAGCGGAGACGGATACTTCACCAGATTGTAAAACTTCAGCTTTAATTTTATCAGAACAATAAATGTCCAGATTTGTAGACGATAAAATCAGTTTATCATCTTTAGCTTCTAAAATTATATTAGAAAGAATAGGTAGTGTATGTCTAACTTCTACAATTCCGTGTATATGAGACAATGCCTTGAGTAAATCTGTACTGTTTATTTTGAATTCCATAAAAAATTTAATTTACAGCTGAAGGTTATAAAGAAGTAATCATTTGTGTGATCAAGTTTACATCCTCATCAAATTTAGAGTCGTTTTCTTTTAACTCATCTATTTTTTTAACAGCATGAATAACAGTTGTATGATCTCTTCCTCCAAATTTTCTTCCAATTTCAGGTAACGATCTGGTTGTAAGTTTTTTTGACAAGTACATTGCAATTTGTCTAGGTCTGGCAAAAGTCCTGATTCTTCTACTGGAAATTAAATCATCTATTCTTATGTTGTAGTAACTCGAAACCTTTTTTTGAATTTCATCAATCGTAATTCTTTTATCATTAGATTTCAATAAATCCTTTAGAACTGACTTAGTTAACTCAACATCAATTTTCTTACCTAAAATATTTGAAAATGTATAAACTTTATTTAGAGCTCCTTCTAATTCTCTTACATTTGATGTAACTGTCTTGGCAAGAAAAGATAATACTTCCTCATCTAAACTTAATGTATTTTTATTTCTATCTTTTAGTTCATTGTATTTATTTTTGATAATTGAATATCTCAAGTTATAATCAGCAGGCATTATATCTACGACCAAGCCGCCTGAAAGCCTGGATTTCATTCTTTCGTTGAAACTTCCGAGATCACTTGGTGGTCTATCTCCGGAAATTATAACTTTTTTATTCATATCTAGTAGAGAGTTAAAAGTATGAAAAAATTCTTCTTGAGTAGAAACTTTTCCAATCATAAATTGTATATCATCAAGTATCAATACATCTACAGATCTAAATTTTTGTTTAAAAGACATTGTATCTTTTTGTCTTAGTGATTTTATAAATTGAAACATAAATCGTTCTGCTGAGAGATATAAAACACTCTTTTCTAAATTTTCTTCTTTGTATTTCCAACCAATCGCATGCAATAAGTGAGTTTTTCCTAAACCAACGCCACCATAAACATACAACGGATTAAAATCATTAATGTCTTTTGTACAAAACCGTTTTGCTGAAGCAAAAGCTAACTCATTTGACGGTCCAACAATAAACTTTTCAAACTTAAATCTATCATCTAATGGCCAATCATCTGAAAAGCTTGATGAGCTTGTGTAAATATTTGTCTTTTTTTCATCACTAGAAGCTTTATCAATGTTAAGCATATTAGCTGTAAGAGAATTATCAATATTGATCTTGACTCTTTTAATTTGTGAATTTTCTTGATTTAAAAAATATATAATTTTATCTAGGTAGTGTGAAGTAATCCAGTCTCTTATAAATCTTGTAGGCACAGTAAAGTAAAGTACATCTTCATCTAAGTTTCTTATTGAAATATTTTTAATCCAACTGTTAAAAATTTCATTTCCATATTCTGTATTAAGTTTCTTGAGGACTGAATTCCATTGATCTTTTAAATCAATCGTTGAAGCTTGATTCTTGTTTAAATCTTGATACATTTTTTGCAAGCCCCTCCAATAGCCCTATATAAAATCTTATCTAATTTACAAAAAAAACATAATTCTTTTTATACTTTTTTATTGAAAACCAAAATTGGATCAAAAAAGCCCTGACTAAATTATTAATAATTTTAGTCTAAAAAATTATTTTTTCTGAATAATTAAAAAAGATATTTTTTAATTTGAATTAAACTAGCTTCTCTAAAAATGAATCGCAATAATAAAAGTAATTAAGATACTTATAAAATTTAGAATTAAATTAGTGTATTATGTTTGCATGTAACTTTCACTGCTTTTCATAAGCTACGGAAAAAGTTTAATGAATCTATTTGATAGATTTTATTTGGCTGGATAAACGTGAAATTTTTCTTGAGGCAGTTTTCTTGTGAACAATCTTTTTCGAGACAGCTGACATTATTTCTGACTCTGCATGCTTTAGAGCTTCTTGAGCTTCATTTTTATTGCCTTTAACAATATTTAGTTCTACTTTTTTAATATAGGTACGATATCTATTCCTAACAGATTTATTAATGTCTGTTTTTTTAGAAATCTCTCTTACTTTACCTTTTGCAGATTTTGTATTGGCCATAATTAACTATATTTTTTTATCTTTGACATTCAGAACAATAAAATGATGAACGTTGCGCTATTACTATTCGTATTATGGGCGACTGACAAGATCTTTTTGCACATTTTGATCCCTCCTTACCATAAACATACAATTTATTTTGAAAATATCCCATCTTTCCAGAAACCATCGTATGATCGTTTATGCTTGAACCGCCTAATTTTATAGATTTTTTTAGTACACTTTTAATAGCGCGTACCAATTTTACACAATCCCGCTTTGTAATATCTTTACCTAACCTAGATGGATGAATACCTGACATAAATAATGCTTCAGAAGCATAAATATTTCCAACACCAACAATATATTTTTGATTCATAATTATATTTTTAATTGGTGATTTTTTATTTTTCGTTACGTTCAAAAGATACCGATCATTAAATTGTCTAATAAGGGGCTCAACTCCAAGGTTCACAAAGAACCTATGTCTTTCTAATGAGGCCGTTTCCGTAACGAAAATATATCCAAATCTTCTTGGGTCAATAAATTGAAAAACTAAGTTCTTGTCAAATAAGATAGAGAAATGTGTGTGTTTAAATTTTTTTTTATTATTTTTTACAATAATAATCCTTCCTGACATGCCTAAGTGTATTACTAAGGATCTGTTATTTGATAAATTTATAATTATATATTTTGCTCTTCGATAAACAGTTGAAACTGTAGAGCTCTCTACTTCTGAAGATAAATTTTTTTGGATAGGATATCTTAATTTACTTGTATATTTCTTGAATCGTAAAATTTTATGCTTATTAATTTTGCTTTTTATGCCATTTACAACTGTTTGGACTTCTGGTAGCTCTGGCATATATTATATTTATACTTTTTTAGTTTATAAGATATTAAATAAATAAGCGTATTATGGAAACAAAAGAAGTTTTTGATAAAGTTGCGAGCAAATACGATATCATGAATGATATTATGTCACTTGGTGCACATAGGTATTGGAAAGAATTACTAATCGACTGGCTTTCTCCGAAAAAGGAGATGCATATAATTGATGTAGCCGGAGGAACTGGTGATGTTGCAAGACGATTTTTAAAAAGAGTTAAAGGCAAAGGAAAGGCTACTGTGTGTGATCCTAATGAATTTATGGTTGAAGAAGGAAAAAAAAATCACACCTTTAAAGATAAAATTGAATGGATTGTTGCACCCGCAGAAGATCTCCCTTTTAAAGAAAATACATTTGATGCATACCTCGTATCCTTTGGTGTTAGGAATTTTTCTAATATTGAAAAATCATTGGGTGAAGCATATAGAGTGTTAAAACCTGGAGGAAAATTTTATTGCTTAGAATTTTCCAAAGCTGAGAATGAAACAATTTCAAGTGTATATAATTTTTATTCTTCAATTATACCAGTTATGGGTAAAGTTATTGTTGGAGATGAAAAGCCTTATGAGTACTTAACAAAAACAATTAGTAATTTCCCATCACAAGAAAATTTTAAAAAAATAATTGAGGGTACAAAATTTAAAGATGTAAACTATCGTAATATTTTTAATGGAATAGTAGCCATACACAATGCCACAAAAATTATAAATGCTCAGTAATTTACTTTTTTTGATCAAACTGATTAGAGTACTAAAAAAGTACAATGTATTAATCTTAATAAATAAAAATATACGATTTAAATTTTTATTTATTTTTTTTACTAATTTAATTTGTATAGGCGTGTCTTATGATAGAAATCATAAGAATAAATCTGACGGGTTAAGAATTGCACAAGCATTGAACGAACTTGGTCCTTCATTTGTTAAACTAGGACAGTTAATATCTACAAGGCCTGATATCGTAGGCAATACAATTGCAGAGGATCTGTCATTATTAAGAGATAATTTGCCACCCTTTTCAAGAAAAACAGCTATTGAAATTATTGAAGACGAGTTTGGAACAAGTATTAATAGTATTTTTTCACAATTTAGCGAACCAATTGCCGCAGCTTCAATTGCTCAAGTGCATTTTGCTAAAATAAAATCATCTAATACAGAAATTGATGTGGCGGTGAAAGTTCTAAGGCCAGAAATAGAAAAAATAATCAATCAGGAAATGGAAAGGCTTGAGTGGCTTACCACTTTCATGGAAAATTTCACTGAATTTCAAAGGTTAAGGCCTAATTCTATAATAAAAAAAGCAAAGGAAGTCATAAAGTTTGAGCTGGATTTAAGATATGAGGCTGCGGCTGCTTCAGAGTTATCTGAGAATACGAATATAGATGAGAGTTTTTACGTACCAAAAGTTTATTGGGATAAAGTTACTCAAAAAATACTCACGATGGAAAAAATTATTGGTGTTCCTGCAGATAAAATTGATGAGTTGAACGAAAAAAAAGTAAATAAAAAACAGGCAGCTGAAAATCTGATTATAAATTTTTTAAGACAGTCAATAAGAGATGGGTATTTTCATGCCGACCTTCATCAAGGTAATTTATTCCTTAATCCAAAAGGTAAACTTTTAGCAGTTGATTTTGGTATTATGGGTAGATTGGATAAAAAAAATAGATCTTATTTAGCAGAAATTATTTATGGATTTATAAAACAAGATTATTTACATATTGCAAAAATTCATCAAGAAGCAGGCTTGATTGACAAAAATCAATCTATAGAGGATTTTTCACAAGCTTTGAGATCGATCGGGGAGCCAATCATAAATCAAAAAGCTAAAAATATTTCAATGGGGAATGTACTTCTCCAGTTATTTGATATAACAAAGCAATTTAATATGTTTTTACAACCACAGCTTTTGCTTTTACAGAAAACAATGATAACGGTTGAGGGCGTTGCCAGAAAGTTGGATCCAGATATTAATTTTTGGGAAGTATCGAAACCTGAAATTGAAACATGGCTAAAAGATGAGTTAGGAATAAAAAATAGACTTCAACAAACTCAACAAGCATTACAAAGTATAGCAAGAAAAGTTCCTGACATTCCCGACTTTATCTCAAGAGCTGATCAAGCCTTTGATTTGATTGTAAAGAATGAAGAGGATAAAACTCCAAAAAATAGTGCTAGCAATTCATATGTAATAGGCGGTGTAGCCCTTATAGTTGGAATAATGCTTGCTTTTGTATTCATTTAGAAAAATTTTTCGTTTATTACTAGTCATTTAGAACAAAAAAGTATACGTGTACAAAATGCATAATAAAAAAGTTCTATTGATTATTACTGGAGGTATTGCTGCATATAAGTCTCTAGAAACAATACGTGAATTAAAGAAAAATAACGTAGACGTAACATGTATTTTAACAAAATCTGGATCTGAATTTGTAACACCTTTATCTATTGAGAGTCTCTCAGAAAACAAAGTTTATACTGATTTGTTTAATTTAACAGATGAGCATGAAATGGGTCACATTCAACTTTCTAGATTGTCAGATATTATTTTAGTTGCTCCAGCGACTGCAAATATGATTTCAAAAATGGCTTACGGGGTAGCTGATGATCTTGCATCTACTGTTCTCATGGCTACAAACAAGCCAATACTGATTGCACCGGCAATGAATGTAAGAATGTGGTTGAATAATTCTACACAAAGAAATGTTGAGACATTGAAAAACGATGGCATCGAATTTATCGGCCCAGATAACGGTGAAATGGCTTGCGGTGAATACGGCGAAGGCCGCATGGCTGAACCGAGTGAAGTCGTAAAATTTATTAAAAAATATTTTGATGCGCTTGACTATAAACCTCTTGTGAATCGAACTGCTTTAGTGACTGCTGGTCCAACTAAAGAAATGATAGACCCTGTAAGATTTATCACTAATGAGTCCTCTGGAAAACAGGGCTATGCAATAGCAGAAACATTACAAAGCTTAGGTGCAAAAACAACTTTAGTTTCTGGCCCAACGAGCTTAGCCGAGCCAAATGTAGAACAGGTCATAAAAGTGGACTCAGCCGATCAAATGTTAGAAGCATGCGAAAGTTCACTGCCAGCAGATATAGCAGTATGTGCCGCTGCTGTAGCAGATTATAAGATTGCCAATAAAGAGATTACAAAGATAAAGAAAGATGGATCACGTCAAAATATTATTTTAGAAGAAAACCCAGATATTTTGGAAAGACTAAGTAAAAGAAACCATCTAAGGCCAAAACTGGTAGTAGGTTTCGCAGCTGAGACTAGTAATCTTGAAAGAAACTCTGATGAAAAACTAAATAAAAAAGGCTGTGATTGGGTTCTAGGCAACAATGTTTCAGAAAATAGTATATTTAATCAGGATACAAATAAAATATACTTTACGTCAAAACTATATTCTGAAAACTGGGAATTGATGACAAAAAAAGAAGTAGCCAAGAAACTGTGTCAAAAAATTTCTCTTCACTTTAATAATTGATATTATTGATTTGGCTAATCCACCTTTCTCAGAAGTACATATAAAAAAAATTTCAAAACTTAAGGATTTTGATGTTCCTTCTTATCAGACTGATGAGGCTGCTGGAGTTGACTTAAGTGCATCCATTGAAAATTCAATTAAAATTCGTCCATGGGAAAGAGAAATTATTCCATGTGGAATTTCAATTGCAATGCCAAAAGGTTTGGAGGCTCAGATTCGGCCAAGATCTGGTTTAGCATTTAAACATGGTATAACAATATTAAACACACCTGGAACAATAGACAGTGATTATAGGGGTGAAATTAAAGTTGTATTAATAAATTTAAGCAAAGATGAATTTACCGTTCATCCAAAAGATAGAATTGCTCAAATGGTCTTCACAAATGCTATACAAGTAACTTTTAAAGAAGTTCAAGATCTTGATCAAACAAAAAGAGGAGATGGAGGATTTGGATCTACTGGAAAAGATTAATCAAAATCTTTAATTAGTGCAGACCTTACCTCATTAGTAAGTAAAGAAATATGTGGATAGTGTTCGTGGTCAGTTCCAATCTCAACAGTGCAATCCATATCTTTAAAATCTCTGATATGATGATCTTCAAACTTAAAGTGCAGAAAATGAACTGATGATGTTTTTCCTGAATTGTCTGTACGATCTACGTCATTTTCGGGCACTGCAAAAATTTTATTTCCATTAACCTTCATGTATGTCTTATTTTCTACATTACCTAGAGAAGACAAAACTTTTTTTCTAGTTATTGGATTATCTATTTCAAACATGAATGTTGCAACTAATTCTGAACCATTTGGTATTAGGGGATTATATGCCTCTAACTCATCACTTAATTGCTCATCGCCACCTTTTTCAATATAAAGCATTTCCTGTATTTGAGCCTTCATTGTAAAAAAATTTTCAAAGTAGAAAGTAGAATGTGGTCCTAACTCTACTCGTCTATTTTTTTTCATTGCAACAACTTCTTTTCGAATTGCCTTACGCTCTTTTGAATAAGTATTTAAGTCTAGTAAATCTGAGGAGTCGATTTTTTTTTGTTCGATTGGCATATCACTTACCTAATAATTAATCATTAAATATCAAGTTAAATTATAGGATTTTGCTATAACTTCTATTGGGTGCATTGAAATATATTTTGTGTCTTTATCTTCATTTAAAAATTCATTTAAATGCTTACAAGCAAGAGGGCAGTCCGAGACCATATACTTGTTTTTTTTGTTTCGGATTTGACGAGCAGTCGCCTTGCCGTATTTAATTGCCGACTTTCTTGTTTTTTTCATAACCCCAAAAGTTCCTCCATGTCCAGCGCACTTTTCAACGACATCTACTTTGGTTTCGGGAATTTTTTTCAACATTTCTAGTGCTTTATTGCCCATATTTTGTGCCCGAGCATGGCAGGCATTGTGGACAGTAATTCCATCATCAAAAGATTGTAAACCATCAACAAGTCCTTCTTTTTTAGCTATATCAACAATATATTCATCAATGTCAAAAACATGCTTTGATAGCCGTTTAACATTCTTATTTTCTGGGTTAATTAGCGGCCATTCAAATTTTAACATTAAACCACAACTGGCTGTGAGAGTTACTATGTCATAACCTTGATCGATGAGTTTGCATAATTCTTCTGAGATATTTTCTGATTGAATTTTTACTTTTTCATGCTGCGCTTGCTCTAGATGTGGCATTCCGCAACAACCTGGGTACGTTGATATTGTATGCACGCCATTAAAATTTAAAACATTATTAGCTGCTACTCCTACTTTTGAATTATTATGGTTAACATAACATGTTGAATAAATGGCTACCCTTCTTCCATAAGCTGGAGCATTTTTATTTAGCTTATTAGATATATTTTTGAAGTTATCATGAAATGACTTTTTTTCGAACTTAGGTAATTCAGCGTCTTTGTCTATACCTGTCATAATTTCCAACGGACTTCTTGTTAATTTATTTTTTTTATCAGATGACCAATTAGCTATACCGGGCGATAGTCTTGCGAGACTCGCATTTCGATCTACCTTTGCAAGTTCTTTTGGAATTTTAGATAATTTTTTCTGATTTTCTTGATACGTTCTGTATCTGAGCATCAGATGAGGAAAGTCAATATTAAATTCATGAGGTGGTACGTAAGGACATTTAGTCATAAAGCACATATCACATAATGTGCATTTATCTGTAACATCCTCAAAATGTTTTTTTGTTAAGTCATCAACTGACTCATTTGGAGAGTCGTCAATAAAATCAAATAATGTTGGAAAACTATCACACAGATTAAAGCACCGTCGGCAACTATGACAAACTTCAAACTGTCGACGCATCTCAGCATCTAAAGCTTTTTCATTCAGATATTCATCTGAGTTCCAATCTACTATATCCCGTGTAGGTGCAGCTAAACTGCCTTCTTTTTTTGTATCCATTCTAAAAAAAAAGGGGCTATTTTGGCCCCTTTTTAATTAATCGATTGATTCTAATGTTTTTTGGAATTTGCCTGCGTGAGACTTTTCAGCTTTAGCCAATGTTTCGAACCAATCAGCTATTTCGTCAAAACCCTCTTCTCTTGCAGTCTTTGCCATACCTGGATACATATCAGTATACTCATGAGTTTCTCCAGCTATAGCAGCTTTTAGATTATCCTCTGTTGAACCAATTGGTTCTCCTGTTGCAGGATCGCCTACCTCTTCCATAAACTCTAAATGTCCATGAGCGTGTCCTGTTTCACCTTCTGCAGTTGATCTAAATACAGCCGCTACATCATTGTGGCCTTCTACATCTGCTTTTTGTGCAAAGTATAAATATCTTCTATTTGCCTGGCTCTCACCTGCAAATGCTGCTTTTAGGTTATCCAAAGTTTTACTATCTTTTAATTCAGTCATTTGTCTCTCCTTAATAAGTTAATACAAAGATATAATTGATTTAAAAAAAGTCAATACATTAGAATCGTTCTAAACTGATATTGAGAATTATTATCAATTAATTATCTAAGTGAACTAGAACTTCTATCTTATTAATTTTTTTATTTTTTGGAGGCTTTGGGAGGCCACTTACTTTCATATCTACATTAATATCAATCAATTTTTGATCCTTTTTAGAATAAAAGTGGTGATGATGCTCAGTGTTAGTATCAAAATAAATACGTTCAGAATTAATCATTAATTTTTTTAAAAGACCTTTTTCGTAAAAATCGTGAAGGGTATTATAAATTGTTGCAAGAGATATTTCCGCTTTCATCTTCAAAAGTTTATTTGATAGAGTTTCAGCTGTTACATGCTTGTTTACACCGTCAAATAAGTAATTAGCTATAATCACTCTTTGCTTAGTTGGTCTAAGCGAGTTTTGTCTCAAAAAATGCTTGATATCTTTCATAAATTTATTTTTATTAAAATTTAATGTATTTTACAATAATAATACATTAATCTTACAAACTTCATATAAAACAATAAGATAGATAACCTTTGTGGAAAAAAAATCAAGTTTTACAAAAGAAGATCTTTTAGATTGCGCTCACGGCACAATGTTTGGAATTGGAAATGCACGGCTTCCACTTCCCCCGATGTTAATGTTTGATAGAATAACAAAAATTACTGATAGTGGTGGTAAATTCGGCAAAGGTGAAATTGTTGCTCAATTGGACGTAACACCAGACTTATGGTTTTTTGATTGTCATTTTGAAATGGATCCTGTGATGCCAGGATGTCTAGGCTTGGATGCAATGTGGCAATTAGTTGGATTCTATTTGGGATGGATTGGTGAACCTGGACGCGGTAGGGCGCTAGGTTCAGGAAACGTTAAGTTTGGTGGTGAAATTTTAAAGGACTCAAAATTGGTTGAATATAAAATTGAAATGAAAAAAATAATAAAAAGAGGTGTTATTGTAGGAGTAGGCGATGGAGTGGTAGAAGTAGATGGTAGGCAAATATATTCTGCCGAAGGATTAAAGGTAGGACTGATTAAATAATGAGAAGAGTTGTAATTACAGGCCTTGGAATCGTATCATCTCTTGGAAATAATAAGGATGAAGTAAAATCATCATTATACAATGCTTCTTCCGGTATTTCTTTTGACCAATCACAAAAAGAAATGGGTTTTAGAAGCCAGGTGAGTGGCCAAATAGATCTCAATTTAGAAGAGACTATAGAAAGAAAGTTTCTTAGATTTATGGGAGATGGAGCGAGCTATAATTATATTGCTATGAATGAGGCCATTGAGGACTCCAGACTTAATGAAGAGGAAATATCGAATAATATGACTGGTTTAATTATGGGGTCAGGGGGACCATCTACTAAAAGCTTACTAAGAGCTTTTGACATCACTCGAGAAAAAGGTCCAAAAAAAATTGGTCCTACAAGCGTTCCTAAAGTCATGTGCAGTACCAACTCTGCAACTTTATCAACGTATTTTAAAATTAAAGGCATAAATTATTCAATAAGTTCAGCTTGTTCTACTAGCGCTCACTGTATAGGTAATGCTTTTGAAATTATACAAATGGGAAAACAGGATCGTATATTTGCTGGGGGTGGCGAGGAATTAGATTGGACTTTGTCAGCACTCTTTGATGCAATGCCCGCTTTATCTTCAAAATATAATGATCAACCTTCAAAATCTTCAAGGGCTTTTGATAAACATCGTGATGGTTTTGTAATTGCTGGCGGAGGTGGGGTAGTCGTTTTGGAAGATTTAGAAACAGCGGTAAAAAGAAATGCCAAGATATATGCGGAGATAGTCGGTTATGGAGCTACATCAGATGGTCATGACATGGTTCAGCCATCAGGAGAAGGTGCTGAAAGATGCATGATGATGGCAAAAAAAGATATTGAAAAAATTGATTACATTAATGCTCATGGAACATCAACACCCGTAGGTGATATTGCTGAATTAAAAGCAATAAAAAAAGTATTTAAAGATGATTTGCCGCTTATCAGTTCTACAAAATCTTTAAGTGGGCATTCTTTAGGCGCTGCTGGTGTTCATGAGTCAATTTATACTTTATTAATGATGAATAATAATTTTGTTTCAGAGTCTGCTAATATTGATGAGTTGGATGATGAAGCAATTGGAATGAATATTCTAACTTCACGTCATGATGAAAAAATTGATACCGCCATGAGTAATAGCTTTGGATTTGGCGGTACAAATGCATCATTAGTGTTTAAGAGGTTTGAAGGATGAGTTTACTACATGGAAAAAAAGGGGTAGTTATGGGTGTTGCTAATGACCATTCTATTGCTTGGGGAATTTCAAAAAAATTATCTGATGAAGGCGCTGAGCTTTGTTTTACTTATCAAGGAGAGTCCTTACATCGAAGAGTGAAGCCTTTAGCAAATTCAATTAAAAGTAACTTTTTGATTGAATGTGACGTATTAAAAGAAGGATCAGTAAAAAAATCATTTGACGAAATTAGAAATCATTGGGGCGAAATTGACTTTGTATTACATTCAATAGCATTTTCTGAAAAAGAAGAATTAAAAGGAAAATATTTGAATACATCACGCAATAATTTTTCAAATACTATGCTTATTTCATGTTTTTCTTTTACAGAGGTAGCTCACGAAGCTGAAAAACTAATGAAAAATGGCGGTTCACTTCTAACACTTACTTATGATGGTTCTCAAAAATATATTCGGAACTACAACGTAATGGGTGTTGCAAAAGCCGCTCTTGAATCCAGTGTAAGATATTTAGCTGCTGACCTCGGCCCTTCAAATATTAGGGTCAATGCATTATCAGCAGGACCAATGAAAACACTTGCTATGGCTGGTATTTCTGGTGGCAAAGACATGATGAAGTGGTCTGAGAAAAATTCTTTAATGAATAGAAACATTGATTTAGAAGATGTTGGAAAATCAGGCCTGTACTTACTCAGTGATTTGTCTTCCGGCGTAACAGGTGAAACACATTACGTTGACTGTGGCTATAATATTGTAGGTGTTCCTAAAGAAATTTAGTTTTTTTCAGTTAAAAGAGAGAACTGTTTTGATATATTGCCTTTTTCACGATCAATCAAACTTGTAGGGTACTCGCCTGTAAAACAATGATCAGTAAATTGAGGTTGATCGGGATTTCTAGAGTCATAACCCATAGCTTGATAAGTGCCTTCTAATGATAAGAAAAATAAAGATTTAGATCCAATAGCTTTATTAATCTCTTCAATACTATTTTTTGATGCAATAAGTTCATTATAGTCAGGTGTATCTATACCATAGAAATCAGGATGTTTTATCGGAGGACATGCTATACCCAAATGTACTTCTTTTGCACCTGCATCATAAATCATTTTAATAATTTTTTTAGCTGTAGTTCCTCTCACAATTGAGTCATCAATTAAAATAACTTTTTTATTTTTAATATACGAAACATTAGCATTATGTTTTAGTTTTACGCCAAATTGTCTTATACTTTGGGATGGCTCAATAAATGTTCTTCCAACATAGTGGTTTCTAATTATACCTAGTTCAAATGGCATGCTTGACTGCTGTGCATAGCCGAGAGCAGCTGGAACTCCTGAGTCAGGAACAGGTACAACTATATCTGCATCAACTTGATGTTCTTTTGCCAATTCTATTCCGAGATTTTTTCTATAAGTGTAAACTGTATTTCCTCCTAGCATACTGTCAGGACGAGAAAAATAGATTCTCTCAAAAATACATGGTCTTTCAGCAACTTTTGGGAAAGGTCTAATACTTTCCATCCCTTTTTCCGAAATTATAATTATTTCTCCATTTTCAATTTCTCTGACAAATTTTGCACCAATAATATCAAGAGCACATGTTTCTGAAGCTAGAACAGGGGCCCCATTAAGGTCACCAAGAACTAAAGGCCTTATTCCATATGGATCTCTTACACCAATAAGTTTCTTGTTTGTAAGAATAACAAGTGAATAGGCTCCATGGATTTGAAATAAAGCATCTATAAGTTTATCAACTATTTGTTTTCTCTCAGACTGCGCTACTAATTGCAAAATTGTTTCAGTATCAGATGTAGATTGAAAAATTGATCCACGACTAACAAGTTTTTCTCTTAAAGCTGAAGCATTTGTGAGATTTCCATTATGCGCACATGCAAAACCGCCCGATATTAAATCTGCATACAACGGCTGAATATTTTTTAAAATTGAATCGCCAGTTGTAGAATATCGAACGTGACCAATTGCATTGCTGCCCTGCAACCGATCAATCACCTCTTGTTTATTAAAGTGATCCCCAACAAGTCCTGGCCTTCTAACGCCGTGAAATTTTTCTCCATCAAATGAAACGATTCCTGCACCTTCTTGACCGCGATGTTGTAGGGCATGTAATCCTAAGGCAGTAAGTGTGGAAGCATCTGGGCTTCCAAATATGCCAAATACACCGCATTCTTCATGAAGTTTATCTTCTGAAGTATTAATGTATTCCATTAATGAAACCTTTGTTTAGATTTCAGCATCCTTTATTGATAATTTAACCTTGCCTTTATCAAATCCAATTACTTTGACTTTCACTATATCACCTTCACTTACAACGTCAGTAACTTTCTCAACTCTCTCTTCAGATAGTTGTGAAATATGGACAAGCCCATCCCTTTTCCCAAAGAAATTAACAAATGCCCCAAATTCCATAATTTTAACAACCTTACCTTCATAAACCTGACCAACTTCAGGTTCTTCAATGATTGAGTTTATTAATTCAATTGCGGCTTGAATTGACTCATTATTGGTTCCAGCTATTTTTACATTGCCACTATCACTAATGTCAATTCTTGCTCCAGATTTTTCAATTATATCTTTTATAGTTGCACCGCCTTTTCCGATAATTTCGCCAATATTGTCTCTTTTGACTTTCATCATTTCAACTCTTGGTGTGTAAGGTCCAAGCTCAGTTCTTGGAGAGTCTAACGCTTTATTCATTTCATTTAAGATATATTCTCTTCCCCCTTTAGCTTGATCGAGAGCTTTTTCCATAATCTCATATGTGATTCCAGTGATTTTAATGTCCATCTGCAATGATGTGACACCGTCTTTAGTTCCTGCTACTTTAAAATCCATATCACCTAAATGATCTTCATCGCCTAGAATATCGGATAATACAGCAAAATCATCGCCCTCTTTGATTAATCCCATTGCAATACCTGAAACTGAATTTTTAATGGGAACCCCAGCATCCATCAAAGCAAGTGAAGATCCACAAACAGTTGCCATCGATGATGAACCATTTGATTCAGTAATATCTGATACTAAGCGGATTGTGTAATCGAAATCCTCTTTATTAGGCAATACTGCTTTTAGAGCTCTCCAAGCTAATTTACCATGACCAATTTCTCTTCTACCTGCTGAACCCATTCTTCCAACCTCACCAACCGAATATGGAGGAAAATTATAATGAAGCATGAAATTTTCTTTATAAGAACCTTGAAGAGCCTCGATTCGTTGCTCATCTTCTCCAAATCCTAGAGTTGCAACAACTATTGCCTGTGTTTCACCTCTAGTAAACAAAGACGATCCATGCGTTCTGGGCAACCATGAGACTTCTGAAGAAATATCTCTTACTTCATCAAGCTTACGCCCATCAATTCTAGATTTATCATTCAAAATTTGCGATCTAACCACATCTTTTTCAATTTTTTTGAAATATGACATTACTTCATTAATATTTTTGTCTTCAATGTCAGCGTATTTTTCTTCTACAGCAGACTTAATCTCACTTAATGAGTTTTGTCTTTCCATTTTATCAACAATTGAATAGCTTTTTTTGATGTGATCTTCAAATTCACTTTTGAGCTCATTAATCAACTCATCATTAACAGTATATTCAAATTCCCATGGATCTCTAGCACACTCCTCAGCAAGATTAATAATGATTTTTATGACTTCTTGCATTGACTCGTGTCCAAATTTGACTGCACCCAACATAATTTCCTCAGAAAGCTCTTTAGCTTCAGACTCTACCATTAGGACAGCATCTTGAGTTCCAGATACTACAAGATCTAATTGAGTTTCTTCATTAATTTTTGGATTTAATATGTAATCTTTTCCATCATAACCAACTCTACATCCACCAATTGGTCCCATGAATGGTATTCCGGATAATGTCAACGCACTAGAAGCTGCTATCATTGCAACTATATCAGGGTTTGTTTCTGTATCGTGCGACAATACAGTTAAGATAACTTGAGTTTCGTTTTTGAATCCTTCTGGAAATAATGGTCTTATAGGCCTATCAATTAGTCTTGAAGTAAGTGTTTCAAATTCAGTAGGTCTACCTTCACGTTTAAAAAAGCCCCCTGGAATTTTACCTGCAGCATAAAATTTTTCTTGGTAACTGACAGTTAACGGAAAAAAATCAATATCAGGTTTTGCAGTTTTAGCGGCTACGACATTAGCCATTACAACTGTTTCTCCGTAACTAACTATAGTCGAAGCAGTTGCCTGTTTTGCTACCTTTCCTGTTTCTATTTTTAATACTTGGTTTCCCCAATTCATTTCTCTTGAAATAGCTTTTTCCATATTCTTTCATTCCTCTAAAATTTTTATTTATCATTGCTTTATTTTCTAATACCGAGCTTTTCTATTAATTTCTCGTAAGATTCCTTATTACTTTTTTTTAAGTATGCTAGCAAGCTCCGTCTTTGATTTATAAGTCTCATAAGACCGGTTCTTGAATGATTATCTTTTTTATGTGACTGAAAATGTTCAGTTAAATTAGATATTCTCTCACTTAAAATAGCTATTTGTACCTCTGGAGATCCTGTATCTTTTTCGGATCTCGCATATTCATCAATTAACTTAGTCTTATTTTCTCTATTTATCGACATCACTGTTCCTCTTATAAATTAAAAACCCTCACAGGCTTTATTCTACCCTCAATAGCTTTACCTATACCTACAAACTGTGTATTTGTTTCTATTAATAAATAATCATTCTCAGATTTTTTATTAAAATACTCAAAGCTAAGACCATTTCGAAATTTACGACTTAATTCTTGATCGATCAATACTGCTGGGATGTCGTCCAGTACGTCTCTAATTGAATGCATTAATTCAAAATGATCGCC
The DNA here is from genome assembly GCA_902588785.1 of uncultured Pelagibacteraceae bacterium. Taxonomy (GTDB): domain Bacteria; phylum Pseudomonadota; class Alphaproteobacteria; order Pelagibacterales; family AG-422-B15; genus CACNXQ01. Next base: position 2,912 of record CACIQL010000005.1, on the reverse strand, counting down.
AATATGTACTAATTCTTCAAATTTATCTAGTAAAATAATATCTTTTTCCTCAATTTTACCTATTTTTACTCTTCTTAACTCAGAAACATAGGCATATGTTCCAAGCATTTTTCCTAAATCTCTCGCTATTGATCGCACATAAGTCCCAGTGGAACATTCCATTATGAATGAGTACTCATTCTCATTTTTAGCACCTAAACATTCTATACTTTTTATAAATACATCTTTGGCTTTGAGTTCAAATTTTAGATTATTTCTTGCAAGTTTATATGCTCTTTTACCGTTAACCTTTACTGCAGAGAATTGCGGAGGTATTTGTCTGTGTTTTCCAATAAACTTTTTAATACATTGATCTATTTCAGCTAAAGTGGGCAAAATATTTGATTTTTTAATTGTTTTTCCAGTAATGTCATCGGTATCTTTCAGCTCCCCGAAAACTACGTTAAATTTATAGACTTTATTTTGATTGAAATAATGAATGCTTTTTGTTGCTTCACCTAAAGCAATTGCAAGTATTCCTGTCGCAAAAGGGTCTAAAGTGCCTGTGTGACCAATTTTTTTAATATCTAAAACTTTTTTAAGCCTTTTAATTACTTTAAATGATGTGATATTTTTTGGTTTATCTATAAATATCCAACCGTTCATGATTTAATTTCTTTTAAATCATTGAGTACTTTCTTTGATCTAAGTAATTTTTCTATGTTGGTTATTTCATTAATGCTTTTATCATTTCTGAAAACAAGTCTAGGGGAAAACTTTAAATTTATTAAACTTGTCACTTCTCTTGAGAGATATTGCTTACAGGAATTTAATTTTAAAATAGTTTCAGTTTCATCAATTTTTTCATGAGCAACTACATAAACATATGCAATCTTTAAATCAGAATTCATTTCAACTTTTATTACATTAATTGGAAACTCAAAAGGTATATCGAGTGGTAATTCATTTTTTACCAAAACCTCGCTTATAGCTTTTCTGATTATCTCAGAAACTTTATGTGATCTACTGGTCTTTTCAGTTTTTCTTTTTAAGATCACAATGATTGTGCTATTTCTTCTATACTAAATGCTTCAATGAAATCGCCAACTTCAAAATCATTAAATTCTTTTATACTGATTCCACATTCTGTTCCAGATTTTACCTCATTGGCCTCATTTTTTTCTCTTTTTAGACTAAGAATATCTCCATCATAAATTGTTTTTTCATTTCTTGTTACTTTAACTTTTGCACTTTTATTCACTGAACCCTCAACTACTCTACAGCCTGCGATTGCACCAATTTTTGAAACTTTAAAAATCTGCAGAACTTCTGCTTTACCAATGAAATTTTCTTTGATTGTAGGTTTTAATTTCCCACTAGCAAAATTAGATACAAATTCAATAAGCTCATAAATAATATTAAAGTTTTGTATCGCAAGATTGTTTATTTTTGCTTTGGCCTTAGCTTCTTTTGTGGTAGTGGAATTGAATGATAACAATAACGCATTTGATGCTGATGCAAGAGCTACATCACTCTCATTAATGAAACCAACCCCAGAGTGAATTACTTTAATTATTATTTTATCACTTTTTATGTTTTCTAATTGATGAATAATAGCCTCTGATGAACCACGAGTATCAGCTTTAATTACAACTTCTAGTATTTCCTTACTATTTTCGAGTGAACCAAAGGCTAAGTCATTATCTATATTTTTAATTTTTTTTGGTAAAACTTTATTTTTCTTGATTTGACTTCTAATTTCACACAATTCTCTGGCTTTTTCATCACTTTCAACAGTTACGAAACTGTCTCCAGCTTCAGGTGGCTCATTGAGTCCCAATACTTGTACAGGCATAGATGAAACTGCCTCCATTAGATTTTGTCCTTTATCATTCAGTATTGCCCTAACTTTCCCATATTCACTTCCAGCAACAGCTATGTCACCTACTTTTAATTTTCCATTTGTTACAATAATATTACAAAGAGGTCCTCTTCCTTTATCTACATTTGCTTCAATTACGGTTGCTTCAGCAAAAGTTTCATTATTTGTTTTTAAATCTGAAAGCTCGGCCTGTAAGACAATAGCTTCAAGTAGTTTGTCAATGTTGTTACCTGTTTCAGCTGATACTTCAACTGATTGGATCTCACCTGATAAATCCTCAACTATTAAATCTTCTGACAAAAGTTGCTCTTTTATTTTTTGAGGATTTGATTCTGGTTTATCACATTTGTTAATAGCAACAATAATAGGAACCTTAGCAGACTTTGCATGTGAGATGGCTTCTTTAGTTTGTGGCATTACTCCATCATCAGCAGCAACTATTAATACTACAATATCTGTTACGTTGGCACCTCTTGCACGCATATCTGTGAAAGCAGCGTGTCCAGGAGTATCAATAAAAGTAATATTTTTACTATTATGCATTACTTCATATGCACCAATATGTTGAGTGATGCCTCCACTCTCCCCCGAAACAACATTGGAATTTCTAATTTTATCCAATAAAGAAGTTTTTCCATGATCAACATGGCCCATTATAGTCACTATCGGTGACCTGACGTCATTCTTTTTCGCTTTTATATCTTTTGATATAAGATCTTTTTCAAGATCTTCTATATTTTCTCTTTTGAAGTTATGACCGAATTCTGTGACTAAAATTTCTGCTGTATCAGCATCAATTGACTCATTTATTGTGGCCATCATACCCATTTTCATCAATGATTTTATTAAGTCGCCTGACTTTTCAGTCATTCTATTTGCTAATTCTTTTACAGTTATGAATTCGGGTATGTATACGTCTCTGACAAGTTTTTTTGCAGGCTCCTGCTCCGATTGAGTTTTTTTGGTTTTTTGTTTTGCTCTTTTATAGGCCGCGAGGCTTCTTGTTCTTTCATCAATGTCACTCAAAGCTGTAACAATAGTAACTTTTCTC
>CACIQL010000004.1:0-88375 GCA_902588785.1 uncultured Pelagibacteraceae bacterium | reverse complement strand
TGCGCAAACTAGTTTTTTAGAAATAGAAAAAAAATACTCTTACAAGATTGAACGAGACCAGTTCGGAGTACCACATGTATATGGAGATACCGATAAAGATGCAGCTTTCGGATTTGCTTATGCACAAGCAGAGGATGATTTAAAACATGTCGAGATGATGATTAAAATGTCTCGTGGGGAGCTTTCAAATTTAAATTTCAATTCAAAAACATTTGCCGCTATTTATTCACTAATTACTGGTAGTGGAGACATAATGGAAAACCTGGATGCAATTGAAGGAGTAGAATTAGATTTTTTATTTAAGTTTTTTAATGTTCATGAAACTGTTAATAATAAGATTTCAGAAATTCCAGAGGAAACAATTAACTATATAAAAGGTTATGCAGATGGGCTTAATTATTATGCTGCAAAAAATCCGAACTTAGTTGATCAATCTTTATATCCAGCTACTGCATACGATTTGGTTGCTGGTATGACATTTCGGATGCCGTTATTTTATGGCATCGATCATTCAATTGCTGAACTCATCAATTTAATGGATGATCAAGAAGAGAAAGTTGCAATGAACATGAACGCTCTATCCGATAATCCAATAGTCGCAAGCATAAATACTTACTTTAAACCATCAGGTTCAAACGCATTTGCTGTTTCCAAAAGTAGATCACAAGACAATGAGACAATGCTTGTCATTAATTCACACCAGCCATTAACGGGTCCAGTTGCTTGGTATGAAATTCATATAAAAAGTGGAGAGGGCTTAAATATCATGGGTGGTACTTTTCCAGGGTCGCCATTTGTACATGTTGGCTTTAATGAAAATCTCGGTTGGGGAGCTACAGTCAATCAGCCAGATTTATCCGATATTTATGAATTAAAACTTAATCCAGAGAACAATGATCAGTATGAACTAGATGGTGCATGGGTTAATTTCACCGAAACGGATCAAGAATTTAAAGTTAAACTGTTTGGCCCTTTCAGTATTACATATCCTATACAAATGTACCATTCAGCACATGGGCCTGTTCTGAAAGATGACAATAAAGCCTATGCCCTAAGGTTTGTAGGAATGAATGATGTCAATCACTCAACTGCATGGCTCAAAATGAATAAATCAAAAAATATTGATGAATGGCTTGATGCCTTAAGAATGGAACAGCTAGCTAGTTTAAATTTAGTTTACGCTGATAAAGAAGATAATATCTTTTTTGTTCATAATGTTAAATCGCCAGTAAGAGACCCAAACTATGATTGGATGCAAGTGGTACCCGGAAATAAGAGCGATTTAATTTGGAACAATTTTCATCCTTTTAAAAGCGTGCCTCAGATCTTAAACCCAAGCTCTGGATATATATTTAGTACTAATCAAAATCCTTTTTTTGTTACAGCTAAGGAAGATAACTTATCTTTATCTAACTTTAATCCAACTATGGGTTTTCAAACACGAACAACGAATAGGGCATATAGAGCTTACGAACTTCTTGATCCCGATAAATCAATATCATTTGGTGAACTTGATAAATACAAACACGATAATAAGTTTTCTTACAATTCAAGACAATACAAGTTTATGAAAGAAATTTTCGATCATGAATTTTCAGAAAATAAATTAAAAAATGCTCAAGAATTTTTGAGAGATTGGGATCTAGGAACTGACTCTGATAATTTACATGCTGCTTTTGGAGTTTGTATCTTGTCTCCTGAATGGTTGGCAGAAATAACAAGAAAGCCACGCCCAGATCCAATCGACATCTTTATTAATTGTGTTGATGAGTTTGAGAAAAACTTTGGGACATTAAGTGTAAAATGGAGTGATGTTAATTTCTTGGAGAGAGGATCAAATTTAGTGCACATTCAAGGAGGACCCGATGTTTTAAGGGCAATATACGCCCCGCGAGGCAATGATGGTATACTCAAAGCTGTTGCTGGAGACGGCCTTTATATCTATGTAAAATGGGATGAAAATAAAAAACAGGTATCAAAAAGCATTCACCAATTTGGAAGCGCTACAATGAACATGGGTTCTCCACACTATGATGATCAAATTAATTTATTTGCAAGTGAAAAGCTCAAAGATACATTCTTTAATTGAGCTTGTAGAAAAAAAATAATTATATAAAATTTTCTCATGTTATTACACGAGCATTTAGAAAATGGAGCAGATAAAAATCCTAATTTCCCCTTTTCTGAATTTGAAGGAAATTCGCTTTCTTATCAAGAAGCAAATTTATTAAGCAATCAATTGGCTAACAAACTTGTTTCTGAAGGTTTAGAAGTTGGAGATAGATTTGCATTTCTTGCAAAAAATTGTACTGAAATGGCAATTATGTATTACGCAGCATCAAAAGTTGGTGCTGTACCTGTTCCACTGAATTATCGTTTAGCAGACCAAGAATGGGCATACATAATAAATGACTCTGAAGCCAAACTTATCATAGTCAAAGGTAATGAATATTCGAATAGAATAAATCAGATTTCATCAGAGTTAAAAAATGTAAAAAAATATATTTCTATATCGTTTGATAATAGTATCGAAAAATTTCAGGATTTTTATGATTGGCTTTCAGATAGTTCGAATGAAAAACCAACTTTAAAAATCCATGAAAATGATGACGTATATCAAATGTACACAAGTGGTACTACAGGCCATCCAAAAGGCGCCGTTCTTTTACAGAGAAATGTTGCTGCTAATATTAGACAGTATTTAAATAGTTTAACTTTACCAAGGCCTTCAAGAACTCTTTTGGTGGCTCCAATGTATCATGCCGCTGCAATGATTAACATGTGTGGATGCATTGCAATAGGTGGAACTATTGTTATTCAAGAGGATTTTATTCCGCAAGATGTAGTAGACTGTCTAGCAAATGAAAAAATTACGCATACAGTATTAGTACCTGCGATGATTCAAGCATGCTTAGTATCAGTGCCAAATGTTGCAAACAATGAATACAATGATTTAGATCAGATTCATTATGGAGCCTCACCGATCGCCCCGGAAACACTCAAAAAAGCAATGGACGTTTTTAAGTGTAAATTTGGACAAGGTTTTGGAATGACAGAAACGGTAGCTGTTATTTGTTTAATGACCCCAGAAGAACATATTCGTGCACTCAATGAAAAACCCGAGCTATTAAAATCATGTGGAAGACCTGCAATTGATACACAAGTTGAAATTAGAGATGAAAATGATAACCCTCTTCCCATTGGAGAAATAGGTCAGATCTGCGCAAAGGGACCTCAAATCATGAAAGGTTATTGGAATAAAAAAGAGGAAAGTGAGAAAGCGCTTAAAGGCGGGTGGATGCATACAGGTGATGCAGGTCGAATGGATGAAGAAGGATTTGTATTTATACAAGATAGAATAAAAGACATGATTGTGTCTGGAGGTGAGAATATTTACTCAACAGAAGTTGAAGCAGCTTTATTTGCACATCCTGATGTTGTTGATGCAGCAGTCATTGGTGTTCCAGACGAAAAATATGGTGAAGTAGTTAAAGCTTGTATCGTGAAAAAGGAGGGGTCAAATGTAACTGAAGCTGATTTGATCAGCTTTTGTAAAGACAGAATTGCAAGTTATAAAAAGCCCCAATCAGTAGATTTTATTGATGAAGTTCCAAGAAATGCTAGTGGAAAAGTTCTAAAAAAAGTATTGAGAGAACCGTATTGGAAGGATCAAGAGAGACAAGTAAGCTAAGCTGTAGCCGTGCCTCCAACAGTAAGATTTTCTATCAACATAGTAGGCTGACCTACTCCAACCGGAACACTTTGACCGTCTTTACCGCACGTTCCAATACCTGTATCCATTTTTGAATCGTTACCAACCATCTTAACTCTTTTTAACACATCAGGACCGTTACCAATAAGCGTTGCACCTTTTACAGGGTTTGTAACTTTACCATTTTCTATTTTGTAAGCTTCAGTACAAGTGAATACAAACTTACCGCTTGTTATGTCAACCTGACCACCGCCGAAATCCACAGCGTATAGACCATTCTTAACTGATTTTAGAATTTCCTCCGGATGGCGATTACCCGACAACATATATGTATTTGTCATACGAGGCATGGGTAAGTGAGCATAGCTTTCTCTTCTGCCATTCCCTGTAGGATTAACACCCATCAGTTTTGAGTTTAATCTGTCCTGCATGTAACCAGTTAAAATTCCATTTTCAATTAACGTTGTACAATTAGTTGGTGTACCCTCATCATCAACGCTTAAAGATCCTCGACGAGAGTCAATTGTTCCATCGTCAACAACTGTCACTGACTCGTCCGCAATTTTTTCTCCCATAAGGTTAGAGAATGCAGAGGTTTTTTTCCTATTAAAATCACCCTCAAGTCCATGTCCAATTGCTTCATGTAGCAGAACACCCGGGTAACCTGGTCCAAGAACTACATCCATTTCACCTGCAGGTGTGTCAACGGAAGTAAGATTTATCTCGGCTTGATTGATTGCTTCATCTACCTGATTTTGCCAATGAGAGGAATTTAAGAAAGTTGAGTAATCTACTCTACCACCTGAGCCTCTGCTGCCATTTTCCTGACGTCCATCCTTTTCGAGAACGATGGATACATAAAGTCTTACCAGAGGGCGAAGATCTTCAATCATAATTCCGCCAGGTCTATAAATTCTCACAGCCTGCCATTCACCGTTTAGAGAAGCCGAAACTTGCTTAACATTTGGATTTTTTGATCTCGCGTATTCATCAATTTTTTTTAGTGTTTCTACTTTTTCTGAGAATTCAGTTTCATTAATTGGATTGATCTCATTGTAAAGTTTACGGTTAGTTTTTGAGAAATCAGCGTTGAAATTAGCATTATGATCTTTCGTAATAAAATTTACTGTTTCACTAGCTTTTTTTAGAGCATTTTCATCAATATCGGAAGAATGAGCGTATCCCGAACTTTCGCCTGCTATAGCTCTTAATCCAAAACCCTTTGATGTGTCAAATGAAGCACTCTTTAACCTTTGATCATCGTATACAAAGCTCTCACTTTCACAGAATTCCATGAAAAGTTCTCCGTCGTCTGCTTTATGCAAAGCATCTGATACAATTTTATCAACTTTTGAGTTATCTAAATTGCTTCTGGTGAAAAAGAGGCTGTCATTGGACTGATTCTCTATTTTTTTGTTAATCATCTCGAATTGTTCTGAATAAAAGATATCGTTATAAAATATATTAAAAAAACCCTAAAAACTAGCAAAAATTGCGTCAAACTGTCGCGAAATAATGAGTAGTTTAATGCAAATTAAGCAGTATATATTACGTAATAGCTCAAAACATTAAATCAATAATTTCTCTATGAAAAATATTATTAAGATATTATTTTTTCTTCTAATTCCGTCTTTTTCTCTAGCAAACGAAGGCATTTCTGAAAATTGGCAGCTAAGCTTTCAACAGCCTGCAACTGATTTAATGTCTGACATTATCTCATTTCATAGTTATATATTAATGCCTATCATTACAGGTATATCACTTTTAGTACTTGGTCTTCTGCTATATATCATGTTCAGATTTAATAGCAGCCGTAATCATGTTGCTTCTACGACAACACATAATACAACAATTGAAATTTTGTGGACTGTAATTCCCGTAATATTGTTAATCATTATTGCTATTCCATCTTTTAGATTACTTTATGTTTCTGAAACAATACCAAAGGCAGATATAACAATTAAGGCTATCGGCAATCAATGGTATTGGACTTACGAGTACCCTGATTTCGATGATATCTCTTTTGATGCTAACATGCTTGCTGATCATGAGCTATCAGATCCAAAGTTAAGATTGTTAGAGACTGATACTCAAATTGTTGTACCAGTAGATAAAGTGGTCAAGCTTCAGTTAACTTCAGCAGATGTGCTGCATGCTTGGACAATTCCAGCATTTGGTGTCAAGATGGATGCTGTACCAGGAAGATTAAATGAAACATGGTTTAAGGCTAACAGAGAAGGAATTTATTATGGCCAATGCTCAGAGCTTTGTGGTCCAAAACATGCATTTATGCCCATTAATGTAAAAGTCGTCTCAAACAAAGAGTTTGAAGAGTGGATAGAATTTGCTAAATCTGAGTATGCATCCCTAGAGATTAATTACAATGACGATACATTTGAAATGGCTAAAAAATAAAATATTTATTTAGAGGAGAAACATATAAATGGCAGATATTACAGCAGATCAGGTAGACAGTCACGATCATCACCCAACTGGTTGGAGAAGATACCTATACTCAACAAATCATAAAGATATTGGAACTCTTTATTTAATATTTGCAGTTATAGCAGGTTTAGTAGGAACTGGAATGTCTGTTCTGATGAGAATGGAGCTAATGTATCCTGGAGACGGTATATTGGGTGGTGACCATAATTTATATAATGTTCTAGTTACAAGTCATGGTTTACTAATGATTTTCTTTATGGTTATGCCAGCTATGATTGGTGGTTTTGGAAACTGGATTGTGCCGCTTATGATTGGCGCTCCAGATATGGCTTTCCCACGAATGAATAATATCTCTTTTTGGTTATTGCCAGCATCACTAATACTACTTATCGCATCATTATTTGTTGAGGGAACATCGGGCGGTGCAGGCGTTGGAGGTGGATGGACCATATATCCACCATTGTCTGCTAACTTAGGTTCGCCTGGCCCTGCAGTGGATTTAGCAATCTTCTCATTACACCTTGCTGGAGCATCATCAATTCTTGGTGCAATTAACTTTATAACGACAATTTTTAATATGAGGGCTCCTGGGATGACTCTTCATAAGATGCCTTTATTCGTGTGGTCAATTCTTGTGACAGCTGTCCTTTTACTACTTTCATTACCTGTATTGGCTGGTGCAATCACAATGCTTCTTACAGATAGAAATTTTGGGACAACTTTCTTCAGTGCCGCTGAAGGTGGAGACCCAGTACTTTTTCAACACCTATTTTGGTTCTTTGGTCATCCTGAGGTTTATATCTTAATTTTGCCAGGCTTTGGAATTGTGAGCCACGTTGTAGCAACATTTTCAAAGAAGCCAGTCTTTGGCTATCTTGGAATGGCTTATGCAATGGTATCTATTGGTTTCCTAGGTTTCATCGTTTGGGCTCACCACATGTACACTGTTGGCATGGACGCAGATGTAAAAGCTTATTATGTGTTTGCCACTATGGTAATTGCTGTGCCTACCGGAATTAAAGTCTTCTCATGGATTGCTACTATGTGGGGTGGTTCGGTAGATCTTAAAACACCAATGTTATGGGCAATAGGCTTTATTTTTCTATTCACTGTAGGTGGTGTGACAGGTGTTGTTCTTGCAAATGCAGGAATTGATCATTCCCTGCACGACACTTACTATGTCGTTGCACATTTTCATTACGTTCTGTCTATGGGAGCTGTTTTTGCAATATTTGCTGGTTTCTATTATTGGTTTGGTAAAATGTTTGGCAGAAACTACTCAGAGTTTTTGGGCAAGTTACATTTTTGGTTAACTTTTATTGGAGTGAATATAATATTCTTCCCACAACACTTCTTAGGTTTAGCGGGAATGCCAAGACGTTATGTTGACTACCCTGATGCTTACGCTGGATGGAATTATATTTCCTCAATTGGCTCATTCATATCAGTTCTTGGTTTGGCAGTATTCTTTGTGATGTTAGTACACGCACTAATGAAAGTTAAAGACTGTGCCGACAACCCATGGGGTGAGGGAGCTACAACACTTGAGTGGACATTGCCTTCTCCTCCACCATTCCACCAGTTTGAGGAGCTACCAAAAGTTAAGTAGAAATTACAATGGCAAATATTACCTCAGTTTCTAACAAACAGGAATTTGGGCTAGGTTCTATTGCGACAAAACTAGTTCTATATACCTCCCTGCTTAAACCAAGGGTCATGTCACTTTCTATATTTACAAGCTTTGTAGGAATGATAATCGCGCCTGGAAGTTTAAGTTTTACAACTGGTTTGCTCGCAATTCTTGCTATCTCAATTGGTTCTGGCGCGTCAGGAGCACTAAACATGTGGTATGAGAGAGATACTGACAAATTAATGAATAGAACAAAAGATCGAGCTTTGCCAACAAACCAAATAAGCGCTAATGGGGCACTCATCTATGGCATAACACTCTCAATAATTGCTGTATCAATGCTTTACTTTGTTTCAAATTTAGCAGCTGCAGGATTACTTTTACTGACAATTTGCTTTTATATATTTGTTTACACAATATGGCTTAAAAAGAGGACACCTCAAAATATTGTGATAGGAGGTGCAGCGGGAGCCTTTCCTCCGATGATCGGTTGGGCAGTTGTGACAGGAGGAATCTCAACTGAGATTTGCCTTCTTTTCATGTTAATTTTTCTATGGACGCCTCCTCACTTCTGGGCTCTTGCACTTTATAAATCAGATGATTATAAAAAGGCCGGAATTCCAATGATGCCACTGATTGTTGGTGAGCGTAAAACGATAAATTTAATTATCGCATATTCGATTACCTTATTGCCACTTACTTTAATTATGAGTTCATACTATTCTCTGTTCTTTGGAGTTTCGTCAACAGCTCTAAGTATTTTTTTCATTTATTTGGCATTTGATCTCAAAAGATCGTGGTTGAAAGATGGCTCACTTGAGCGAAAAGCTCAAATGCTGTTTTATTTTTCAATTATTTATCTGTTTAATATTTTCTCAATTCTATTAATCGATAATTTACTATGGAATATTTACTGATGGATAAAAAAATAAAAAAAAGAAATATTATAACTGCCCTCGTACTAGTTTTCTTTGTAGCTTTATTTTTCTCTTACACTGTTTATAAGTTGGGAACTATTTAAATGAATTTTATCAGGTCAAACAACAGCATCACTGCGATTGGACTAATAGGAATAGTTATCACTATGATCGCCTTAGCTTATGCGTCAGTGCCTCTATACAACTATTTTTGTAAAGTTACTGGATTTGGAGGCACTCCAAATGTGTATTCTTCTGAAAGCATTTATTCTATCGATAAAACTATCAATGTTAGATTAGACTCCAACGTTGGTTCTACCCTCGATTGGGAATTCTATCCTGAGCAAAGAATTCATCAATTAAAGATAGGTGAAAATAAACTGATTAATTATGTGATAGAGAATAATACAGACCAAACTCTAAGCGGTACAGCTGTTTATAATGTATCACCAACTGAGGCAGGAAAGTACTTTAACAAAATTGAATGCTTTTGTTTTCAAGAAACGGAGCTAATGGCTAACGAAACTAAAATTATGCCAGTTTCATTTTTTATAGATCCTGAAATTGAAAATGATAAATACATTTCTGATTTATCAGAAGTTACTTTGTCCTATACCTTTTATGAAAACAGTGATACATAATTAGATATGAGTTCAGAAAATACAAAAAGAACACACGAATACCATTTAGTTGATCCAAGTCCTTGGCCTCTTCTTGCATCTATTGGAGCTTTAATTGCATGCGTTGGTGCGGTTGTTTATTTTAGGACCGATGACATGTGGACAATGATAATTGGTTTAGCAATTGTTATCTATGTCTCATACATGTGGTTTAGAGATGTGATTATAGAGGGCGAACATCAAGGTCATCACACTCCAGTTGTTCAAATTGGTCTTAGATACGGCATGACTTTATTTATTGCATCAGAAGTTATGTTCTTTGTTGCTTGGTTTTGGGCATATTTCAACGCAAGTTTATTCCCTACGGAACAAATAGGAGCTATATGGCCTCCACCAGATATTCATCTAATGGATCCATGGCATATACCTCTAATCAATACGTTAATCTTGCTTTTATCAGGAACAACAGTTACCTGGGCTCATCATGCATTGCTAGAAGGCAATAGAAAAGAGCTAATACAGGGACTATGGTGCACGGTAGGACTTGGTGTCGTTTTCACTGGTTTTCAGGTTTATGAATACATGCATGCTGATTTTTCATTTTCTGGGCACATCTATGGAGCAACGTTTTATATGGCGACTGGCTTTCATGGCTTTCATGTTCTAATTGGAACAATATTCTTAATTGTTTGCCTTGGTAGATCGATTGCTGGCCATTTTAAATCAGACCATCATTTTGGGTTTGAGGCTGCTGCTTGGTATTGGCATTTTGTTGATGTTGTTTGGTTATTTTTATTTGCAGCAATTTATGTTTGGGGCTCATATTAATAAATACTTTAATTGATTAAAAATTTTCTTTTCCACTTAATATTTATTTCAACAATCGTATTGCTTCTTTTGCTTTGTTTTTGGCAAACACAAAGGCTCGAATGGAAAAATAATTTAATAGAGTCAATTAATTCTAATTATAATTCTGTGCTAGATGAATTTCCGTCAAACGACGAGAACTCTCAATATGAATTCATGAATACTTCGGTAAAAGGGCAACTATTAATTGGTAAAAAAATGTTTTTTTATAAATTTAATCTTAAAGGAGAGTCTGGTTATGAAATTGTCTTACCAATGCAAATGATTAGCAAAAAATTTATTTATGTAATACTTGGCTGGATACCGTTTGACTCTAAAGATAATTTTGAATTAGATGAAGTTTTCAAAAATAGTGAGATAGAAATCAGAGGAGCTTTAATCTATTCGAAGGATCGAAAGCCGCTTATTCCAGAAAATGATACAATTGCAAATACCTGGTATTTGCTCAATACAAGTGAAATGGATAAATATCATAAATTAAATTCTAGTAAGTATATGATAAAATTATTAGACCAAAGCTATTCTGATAATGTTCTGATTGAATTTGAGCCATCTAATATAACAAATAATCATCTCCAGTATGCTGTCACCTGGTTTTTGTTGTCTTTTGTAATTATGATAATGTATATCTACTATATTAGACAAAAGGTGCAAAAAAATGAGGTATAGAAGCACAAGGGGCAGCGATTACTTTGGGTTTAGAGAAATTTTATTTGCTGGCTTAGCAAATGATGGAGGCCTATTTATTCCTGAAAATTGGCCAAATATAAATCATAAAGATATTAATCGAAATGTAAGTTATGAGGACTTAACAGAAATTATTTTATCTCCATTTATTGGTGACGAAATAGAGTCCGATCAATTGAAGAGGATTATTAAAGAAGCGTATTCAAATAACTTTACAGAAAGTGGCTGTGTATCATTCAAGGAGCTTAATACAAGCGAAATAATCGTGGAGCTATTCAATGGCCCAACTTTAGCCTTCAAAGACTTCGCAATGCAATTACTTATCCCTCTTTTTGATCATTTTTTAGAAAAAGAAAAGAAAAGAATAAATCTTATAGTAGCAACATCAGGTGACACAGGATCAGCCGCTATCAACGCTGTAAAAAAAAGTAAAAATATAAATATTTTCTGTTTATATCCTAAGGGTAGGATTTCAGAATTTCAGAGAAGGCAGATGTCTACTGTTAATCAGGAAAATATTTTTCTTTGTGAAGTAGAAGGAACTTTTGATGACTGTCAAAAAATTGTTAAAGATATTTTGAAAGATACAGATTATAGTATGCATAATAATATATCAGCAGTTAATTCAATTAATTGGGCAAGAATTATCATTCAATCAGTATATTACTTTTATACATTTATTAATTTTACTGAAAGAGCTTCCAATAAAGTTAATTTTTCTGTCCCAACTGGTAACTTCGGAGATATTTATGCTGGTTATGTTTCATATAAAATGGGATTACCTATCAATAAATTAATAGTGGCTACTAACGAAAACGATATTCTAAATAGATTTATGAAGTCAGGAGTATATGAATCTAAAACAGTCATAAAAACATCAAGCCCAAGTATGGATATTCAGGTAGCAAGTAATTTTGAAAGATTACTTTTTGATATACTTAATCAATCAAATACTGAAACAAAAGTATCAATGGAAAATTTTGAAGAAAGTGGAAAAATATCAATATCTGAGGAAAATTTAGAAAAAATTCGAGAGGTATTTAGCTCGAATAGTTCTTCGATGGATATCGTTCAAAACACAATCAAATCCGTGAAAGATAATTTTTCATATGTTATTGACCCCCACACTGCTACAGGACTGGATGCATCAAGACTTGAAAAAGATATGGATAGGCTTAATTTTGTTTTGGCTACAGCTCACCCTGTAAAATTTTCTGAGGTAGTTGAAAAATCAATAGGTGAAGATTTAAATTTAATGAGTAAATACAATTACTTATTTGATGCTGAAGAAAAAATGTATAAAATGGAAAATAACACAAGTCGAATTAAAGAATTCATTAGGGAGCAGCTAAGCTAGTGTCATTTTTAACAACTTATTATCCAAAAAAGATAACATTTGAGAGGAAAGGTGAAAACGTAATCCTAAGACCTCCTGATTATAAAGATTGGAAATCATGGTCTTCATTAAAAGAAAAAAATAAAAGATATTTAAAACCGTGGGAACCTACATGGTCACCAAATGAACTTGAAAGAAGTTCATTTGTAAAAAGAGTAAGATATTTTGAAAAACTTGCATTAGGTGATAATGCATATTCCTTTCTGATATTTGAAAAAAATAATAATAATTTGATTGGCGAAATTAATATAAATAATGTTCAAAGAGGTGTAGTTCAATCTTGCTCAATTGGGTATTGGATTTGTGAAACTAAGATGGGTAAAGGTTTAATGAGTGAGTCAATAAAACTTATCAAAGAATTTATTTTTGATGAATTGAATTTACATAGAGTAGAGGCAGCGTGCCTACCAACGAATGAGCGTTCTTTAAAGACACTTGAAAAAAATAATTTTTGCATTGAAGGATTAGTAAGACAGTATTTGAAAATCAATGGCAAGTGGGAGGACCACTTACTTTTATCTTGTATTAAGGAATAAATTTAGTATGGTCGTCAAATGTCAGATTTAATTGGAAATGAATTACCAAATGAAACTTTAGTTTTTATGGATAAGGACAAAGGTCCACAACCATTAAAGATATTGGACTTCTGCAAAGGAAAAAAAATAGTAATCTTTGGTGTACCAGGTGCATTCACACCAACATGTGCTCGAAATCATTTACCTGGCTTTATAGAGAATGCCGACAAAATTAGAGAAAAAGCTGTTGATGAAATAGTATGTTTTGCAACTAACGACATATTTACTATGTCAGCATGGGAGGAAATGTCTGGATCAAATGGAAAAATAAAATTTTTATCAGATAGTAAGGCTGAGTTTGCAAAATCATTAGGTACAGACTATCCCGATACATTTGGAACATCGATCAAGACAAAAAGATGCTCACTACTTGTCAATGATGGAATTATTGAAAAGTTTTTTGTCGAAGTTGATGGTGGTAAAGTTGATGTAAGTGGAGCAAATAAAATGATGGATTTACTATAATTTATCTTTTTATCTGAGCGACCGCCAGTTTATCAGCAATTTCATTTCCGTAATCACCTGAATGACCTTTCACCCACTCCCATTTTATCGAGTGTTTATCGGTCAGATTGTCTAATTCAACCCAAAGATCTTTATTTTTTACGTCTTTTTTTTGTGCAGTCTTCCAATCATTGGTTTTCCATTTTTTTATCCACTCCTGAATACCTTGCATGACATACTTTGAGTCAGTGAAAATTATTATGTCTCTTTTTTCATTAAGATAATCTAGAGCATAAATAACTGCTTTTAATTCCATTCTGTTATTTGTGGTGTTATTTTCAGATCCACTTAACTCAATTTTCTTATCATCAATTTCAATGTAAGCTCCCCAACCTCCATTGCCCGGATTGCCTGAGCAAGCTCCATCGGTGTACATAACAACCTTTTTAGAGGCCATATTCGCCTACTTTTTTAACGGATTGGTGAAATTGGAGTTTAGTGAGATACTCATTAGGGTCCTTTTTAAGGATCAGTTCATTATCATCATGCGAATAGTAGTCGATTAAACGAGTTAGTAGATACCTTAGAGATGATGCTCTTGTAAGAAGAGGTAAAGCTTTCTTTTCTTCCTCTGAAAATTCTCGCAACTGATTGTAACTGCCCAATAAATGTTTTGCTTTTGTTGGATTGAATTCGTTATTATTTGGCTCAAAACACCATGCATTTAGACAGATAGCAATTTCGTAAGCATAATAATCGGTGCATGCAAAATAAAAATCTATTATACCTGTAACCTCATTACCTTCAAAAAAAATATTATCTGGAAAAAGATCTGCATGAATTATACCTGAAGGTAAACTATGACCAAGGTTTCCAGATAGGAAAGTATATTCTTCATTGATTAAATCGATTACCTGCGCGTCTATATTATCGTCAAGATTTTTTAAAGTTTGAATTAAGCTGTTGAGGTTTACAAATCCAAGTTCATTTTCTCTAGTCATTTCAAGTCTAGCTGATTCTTTATGCATTCTTGCGATAGTGGAGCCTAAAGACGCACAGTGTATTGGTTTAATTTGATCTATTGACCTACCTTTTAAGAACGATGTGATTACAGCTTTCTTATTTTGAATTGAGTTTGAATAATTTCCTTTTTTATCTTGTATTACCTCAGGGCACTTTACATTGTTTTTATTCAAATGATTCATTAGATCAAAAAAGAATTGAAGATTATCCTGATTTGTTCTTTCTTCAAAAATAGTAAGTATGTAATTTTTTTCTAGTGTCTTTAGTAAATAATTTGAATTAGAAGTTCCACCTTTTATACCTGAAAATTCAAGAACATTTTCAATACTATAGTGATCAGTAAAAAGATCCAGTTCTTCTCTAGATATGTGCGTATAGACTGCCATAATTTATTTATAGCTTAGAAAGAGAGATATAAATAATAAATTATACCTTAAGTTTACTTATTTGACCGATTGATTGTTTTACAAGCTTATCTGCACTTTGGTCGTTGATGTTTTCTAAGATAATTTTCTCAGCAATATTTACTGAGTTATTTACAATCTCGTCATTAACTTTTGATATAGCCATTTTTTCAGCCCTTGATATCTTTTCTATGGCTTGCTGCTCGGCTCTTTTGATAAATTCTTCTGCTTTTAATTTTGACTCTTCTTCGTGATTCTTTGCAATTTCCTTTGCTTGATCAATAATTGCTTTTGCTTCCTCATCAGCAGACTGAACCTTTCTCTCGTAATCGGCTAAAAGAGAATTCGCTTCTTCTTTTAATTTTCGGGCATTATCTAACTCAGATTTGATTTTATCAATTTCACCATCAAGAAGTTTCGCAATCATTGATGGCGCTTTAATTACAAGCGCAATTATGACAAATATTATAAAAGCTACTAATACCCAAGACGATGGATCTGAAAAGAATGATGACATTAAATAGTTCCTAGCATTAGTTTAATTTCTTATTTATTTCCTCATCTGAAGGAATATTTTCAATATATCTTGATACAATAGCTTTAACGGTATCTAACGTTGCATTTCTTATTTCAATCTTAGATTTTTCTTCTTGAGCTTTTATTTTAGCCTGAGACTCAGAGATTAGGGAGTTAACTTTTTCTTCATTTTCTTTTTTAAGCGTTTCTAAATGATCAAGCATTGCTTTTTTAGAATTAGTGATAATCTCATTTGATTCTTGTGATGCACTTGCCATTTGCTCATCATATTTTTTTAATATATCAGTTGCTTCTGTATTAAGATTATCAGCATCATTGATGTCATTTGAAATCTTATCTCTTCTTTCTTCAATTGTTGCGCCTAACCTTGGTATTACAAATTTCCACATAAACAGGTATAAAAGTGAAAACGTAATTACAAGCCAAAATAATTGAGATGGAAATGTAGCAATATCCATCTGCGGAAGACCAGCAGATTTCTGGCCCTCTGCAGCATATACAAAATTAATTGGCGCAGTTAATAGAAAAGCTTTTAATAAGATTTTCACTTTTCTTATCCAAATAAAATTAAGAAAGCTATTACAAGAGCAAATAAAGCAATCGCCTCAACAAGTGCAAATCCTAATAAAACTTGCCCGAACGCCTGTGGTGCCGCTGAAGGATTCCTAAATATACCCGAGACGTAAGCCCCAAATACTGTTCCAATACCAGCTCCTGAACCTGCAACTCCAATTGTTGCCAATCCTGCGCCGATAAGTTTAGCTGCTTCTACTTCCATTTTTTTTCCTTTCGTTGTTGTAAATACTAATGATCCGGATGAAGGGCATCATTAAGATATATACATGTTAAAATTGTAAAAATATATGCCTGGAGTGCTGCAATAAGAGTTTCTAATGCATATAACACGACCAAAAAAACTAACGGTGCAAATCCTAAAAAGCCAAGCATTACAATAAATCCAGCAAATATTTTTAATATGCTGTGACCTGCTAGCATGTTTGCACAAAGTCTGACTGATAAACTGATAGGTTTTGATAAGTATGAAATGATTTCAATTGGAACAATGAGAGGCGCTAGAAAAATTGGAATATCAGATGGATAAAAAATTCTTAAATATCCTAATCCATTTTTTACAAAGCCGATTATTGTGACTGCAATAAATATAAGACCAGCAAAAGCGAAAGTTACAATTAAGTGACTTGTTACAGTAAAGGTATACGGTATTAGACCTATAAAATTGCAAAAGAAAATAAACATAAATAATGAAAATATGAACGGAAAATAAGCCCTTCCTTGATCACCTACCTGGTCTCGTAACATGTTCGCAATGAAGTTATAAGAAAGTTCTGATAACATTTGCATTCTGTTTGGTATGATTGATTTTTTAGAAAGACCAATAACAAATAGTGCCATTGTTGCAGCGAGCGCGAATACCATAAATAAAGAAGAGTTTGTAAATGAAATATCAATACCACCTAACTGGATATCTGCAATTTTTGATATTTCAAATTGGTGTATAGGATCTATAGGATTATCAGCAGCCATCGATATATTTTTTAGTTATTTTGAAGACTTTTTGCAACCCTAAAAACGTTAAGAATTCCTGCTGCACTACCTAAGAGAAAGAAAATTAATGTGAAGATGGGTCTTGTATTAAAATAATTGTCAATCAGCAAACCAATTCCTAGTCCAACAGCCATTGCTGCGACAATTTCAACCACTACTTTCATGATTTTACCGAATGGTTTGGGGGCTTTAGCTTCTTTAATAGACTGGCCTTCTTTTGCTTTTTTTATTCTATTTTCAAGAGAATTAGCATCATTATTCATCTTCAATATACTAGGCAACAGCTCCAATCTCTTCAGCTTTTTTAAGATCTACAGAGACAATCTGACTGACGCCTCGTTCAGCCATGGTTACTCCAAACAATCTATCCATTCTCGACATTGTGAGCGCGTGGTGAGTTATAATTAAGAACTTGGTATTCGTTTTTTCTGTAATGTCATCTAAAAGACCACAAAATCTATCGACGTTTGCATCATCCAGCGGCGCATCAACCTCATCAAGTACACAAATTGGCGAAGGATTTGTTAAAAATACAGCGAAGATTAGAGATAATGCTGTTAGTGCCTGTTCCCCACCAGATAACAATGACATTGACTGAAGTTTTTTACCTGGTGGACTTACCATCATTTCAAGCCCTGCTTCAAGTGGATCATCAGAGTCTATAAGTTCAAGGTGCGCTTTTCCACCGTTAAATAATTTTACAAAAACTTCTTTGAAATGTGTGTTTACAGTTTTAAACGCTCCAAGCAGTCTTGTTCTACCTTCTTTATTTAAATCTTCTATAGACTCCCTCATTTTTTTGATTGCGTTTTCTAAATCTTCTTTTTCAGTGGTCATTTTTTCAAGTTCTTCATCTATTTCTTTTGTTTCCAAATCTGCCCTTAGATTCACAGCACCCATTGTTTCACGCTGCTGCTTAAGTCGATCAAGTCTCATCTCAGTTCTTTCGAGGTTAGCTCTCATAGTTTCAAGATCATCTGATATAGAGAGAGAATTTACAATTTCACTAGGAATACAGTTAAATTTCTCTTTTGACTCGTATTCTAATTCTTTTAATCTTGATTCAGCTAATTCTTTTGTTGCTTCTGTTCTTCCTTTAGACTCTCTTATGTTAGCGAGATCATTTTGGGCTTTTCTTAAATTAGTCTCAATTTTTTTTAATTCATTATCAGCTTCAGCTAAACGATCAGCTGCAAACTGTCTTTCTGTCTCTGCAAAGCCTTTTGTTTCAATTAATTGACCTCTTCTCTGGGCAATTTCTTCTGGGCGATTAGAGATTTTCTCTAGCTCTTGCTCAGTTTTTATTTTTCTTTTTTGCAATGTTTCGATTTGTTCTTGAGATGACTTAATTGTTTTATTCAATCTCTGAAATTCATATGTCCAATCACTTTGTTTTTGTTCAACGTCTTTTTGTCTGAGTTTTTCTCTTAATTCCATTGATAATGTTGCTGCATTTTTTGCCTCATTACTTGCTCTGTCATAATTTGCCTTAGCTTCATCTGAAATATTGCTTGCTTGATCCACTTTCTCACTGATTTCACCAAGATCATTGTAAAATTTTTCTTTAAATATATTTGTCCATTTCTCAGGGTCATCATAACCTTCTACGTCTTTTAAAGTTGATTGCCTTGATTTCAAATTTTCTGCTTTAATCAAAGTGTCTTGCCAATCATCTCTTTTAGAATTTTTAATCTGATTATATTGTTCTATTTGTTGCTCAAGATTTGAAATCTCTGTTTCCAAAGTATCCTTTTCTGACTTAAGCTGATCAATTGTTTCATTGTTTATTTCTTGAAACTCTTCGTTATTAGAGAGATCTTTTCTTGCATTAAGTAAATCAAGGTCTTTTTTAGCATCTTCCAGTTGAAACTGCTCCCTCTCACTATCACTGATTATTTGTTGTATCACGTTTTCAAGATTTCTTTTTTCTTCTTTTATTCGTTCTTCCTCATGATCCAATGACTCTCTCTCGAGATTAATACGATTTAATTTTGCCGCAGACTCAATCTCTTTATCTCTTAAAGGCTTAATTTTCTCATTGGCTCTTAATTGTTCATTAGTAGCCTGAGTTACCTGCAACGTAAATTTTTGGATTTGAGACTCACTTGATCTTAAATTCTCATCTGACTTTTCATAAGACTCTTTTAAAGATGTCCACTTTAGGAATAAAACGATACCCTCTAATTTGTTAATTTCAGACGATACTGAGCGGTAGGTTTCAGCTTGTTCAGCTTGTTTTTTAAGACTATTGATTTGATTATTTAATTGTTTCATCAAATCCTTAACCCTTTGAAGATTAGTTTCTGCGCCTTTCAATTTTAGCTCTGCTTCATGTCTTCGCGAATGTAACCCAGATATTCCTGCCGCTTCTTCTAATACCGAGCGTCTATCTATAGGTTTAGCATTTATTAATGAACCTACGCGTCCTTGGCTGATCAAGGATGGAGAATGAGCTCCTGTAGATAAATCTGCAAATAATCTTTGTACATCTCTGGCTCTAACGTCTTTACCATTAATTTTATAATCTGATCCCTTTTCAACTTCTATTTTTCTTTTAACTTGAATTTCGTTTTGATCATTAAATTCAGACGGCGCGTTTCTTTCCTCATTATCAAGATAGATTGTTACTTCAGCATTATTTCTTGCTGGTCTATCTGATGTACCAGAAAAAATTACATCTTCCATTCCTGAACCCCTCATGCTTTTTGCAGAGGTTTCTCCCATGCACCATCTTAGGGACTCAACAACATTTGATTTACCACATCCATTAGGACCAACTATGCCTGTTAATCCCTCATCGATGTCTAATTCAGTAGGATCAACAAATGATTTAAAACCTAAAATTTTTATTTTTTTAAATTTCATTAATTAATTTCTTTTTCAATTATTTCATCAAATTCATTAATCGACATATTACCTGCATAAATTTCACCATTGATTATGAAAGTTGGAGTTGAAGATATATCATACTCCTCAACACCCTCTATGCGCTGCTCCAGTATAAAATCAGTAATATTCTCATTTTCCATACAGCTATTAAACGCCTCCTCAGATACGCCGAATAGGGCCCCGTAATTCTTAAGTGCATTAGTGCTGTTTTCTAGTACTTTATCGCTCTGATTAGTTACAATCCATTTTTTTTGATCTTTAAACAAAATTTTGTCCATTGCAAAAAAATCATTTTCATCAACACAATGAAGTAATTTAAAAGCGTTAAGATCAATCGCATTGAGAGCGAAAGGTCTCAATTCAAAATTCACTTTACCTTTATCGATATAATTTTCTTTAATTTCTGCAAAGGTGTCATTACTAAAGTCTGCGCAATGACTGCAAGTGAGAGATCTATATTCAATAATTTTCACTGGTGCGTCGCTATCACCTAACTGCATACCCTTTAATGTACTGCTGGCATACAATCCATTAATTGAAAACATCAACGCAAATAGAAATACAATAAAACTAGTACTGAATAAAAAATTAGATTTAAAACCCATATTTTGCTTGTTTTTTTTATATATATACAACATGTTGAATATACTCAATTTTTCCTTATTTTAATAGGATTTATTACTCTGTTGGAGTAGCAGAAAATTTTGTTTGAATTAGGACTTTAAAATTTTTGAAGCGATTTTTTCAAAGTTTCTTCTAAGATCAGGATATTTTTTTAGTTCATCATAATTCTTACTTTGGTTCTTAATATCACTTTCTAATTTATTGATTTTAATTGTTTTTTTAACCTTTATTGATTCTTGTATTATTTCAACTTTGTTGATCACTTCATAGCCAAAAAAAAGATTAATTTTTTTAATTATTTTCTCTCGCTCGTGCTCAAACGCAAAAGCCACACTTCTATCAACTTTAACAATTAATTTACCATTATTTTTTTCACTGCTCTTACCTATTTTAAGCCGTAATGGAATGGTTAATTTTGCAAACTTTTTGCCTACAATTCTCTCCCAATTTGCTAAGACTTCTAACTCTGAAAAACCTCTTGATTTAAGGATTTTCTTTGCTTCTTCTGGAAGAAGATTTGATAATATTTGAGGGCCTTTTAATTTCTTTTGAAACATAAAAAATAAAGTAACACGAAAATGACAAGTAAAGACAAATTTTTTTCAAATAAATTACTTGAGTGGTATGAAAAAAATCAAAGAGAACTACCCTGGAGAAAGAATATTCGACATAAGGATTATCCATATAGAGTTCTTGTAAGTGAATTTATGTTGCAGCAAACGACAGTGGCGACAGTAATACCATATTTCAAAAAATTTACTAATGAATGGCCAACATTAAAAAAGTTATCTCACGCAAAAATTGAAGACGTTTTACTTTTTTGGCAAGGTCTAGGTTACTACTCAAGAGCAAAAAACTTGCTAAAAACTGTAAAAATTATAGATGAAGATTACAACGGAAAAATTCCAAAAGATAAAATTAATTTAATTAAATTGCCCGGCATTGGGGAATATGCATCTGCTGCAATAAGTTCAATTGCATTTAATAAAAAAGCGGTAGCAATTGATGGAAATGTAAAGCGAGTAATAGCAAGGTATTATGAAATTCGTGGCAATGATAAAAGTTTTGAAAAAAAAATCTCTGAAATTGCGGAAAGAATTTGTCCCAATTCGAAAAATAGGTCTTACACGCAAGCAGTTATGGAGTTAGGGGCAATAATATGTAAGCCGAAAAATTCAGACTGTCACAATTGCTGTCTCAAGAGTAAATGCTCAGCCCATAAAAAAAATACGGTAAATCTTATTCCAACTATAAAAAGCAAGCCGTTAAAACAGAAGCTAAATTGCATTTCATTTCTTACAATTCATAATAATTCTAAAATTCTTTTAAAGAAAAGAATTGGTAAAAAGATTCTTACAAATCAATGGGAAATTCCATCTACTAATTGGAAAGTGAAACCTGTAAAATTTAATAAAAAGAGCACCCCTATACCAAATGCTAAATGGAAAAAAACAAATGTTGAATTCAAGCACTCCTTTAGTCACATTGATCTCAAAAATACTGTTTATAAATCCGATATTAATAACAGTCAGATCCTATTTAATAAGGATGATCTAAAGTGGGTGGATTTAAAAAAATTAAATGAATATGCGGTAACAACGATGAGCAAAAAGGCACTTAATCTGCTTAATTTAATTCAGATCTGATTTTTTGTCTTAATATGTCAATCGGTTTGAGTTCACCTTCAACGTCAAAGTGCCAAAAAGTCCAACCATTACACGCGTTTGCAGACTGAACTTCTGCGCCAATTTGATGAATTGATCCAGAGTTTTTCTCACTAACAACAGAACCATCTGCTCTAACTTTTGCGGAGTATTTTCTTTTTTGATCATATAAAATTGTTCCAGGTTCGATCAGTTTTCGTTCAATTAACCAGCCAAAAGGTATTCTTGGTTCAGATTTTTTAGATTGAGTTAATGTTAGTGAATTATTTTCATAAATACTTACTTTTTCAATTCTATTCCTAGCTTCTCTTATATAATTTTTATCTTTTTCAATACCAATATATTTTCTTCCAAGCCTTTTTGCTACAGCACCAGTTGTTCCTGTTCCAAAGAAAGGATCAAGTATAAGTTCACCCTGATTTGAAGATGAAACAATTATTCTGTGCAATAATCCCTCAGGTTTTTGCGTAGGATGTACTTTCTTTCCTAGTTTATTTTTTAATCTTTCATGGCCACTGCAAATAGGTAAGAACCAGTCTGAGCGCATCTGCATGTTTTCATTTAGTGACTTCATCGCTTCGTAATTAAATGTATATTTTTTTGAGTTTTTATCTTTACTTGCCCAAATCATAGTTTCATGAGCATTAGTGAATCTTTTTCCTCTAAAATTTGGCATTGGATTTGCCTTTTGCCAGATAACATCATTTAAAATCCAAAAACCTAAATTTTGCATTATGTAACCAATTCTAAATATATTATGATATGAGCCTATCACCCATATACTTCCTGTTGGTTTGAGCACTCTTTTAGCTTCTTTGAGCCAAAGATCAGAAAAATTATCGTACTCTTCAAAACTTTCGAACTGATCCCATTCATCGTCAACAGCTGATACTTTGGAGTTATTAGGTCGAAGCAACTCTTGATCCAATTGCAAGTTGTATGGAGGGTCGGCAAAGATTAGATCTATACAATTGTCGGGTAAATTTCTCAACTCCTCGACTGTGTCACCGCATAAAATTTTATTAGTCTTTGCCAGAAGACTTTCATCGACCGATTTCATGGTCAGTAATATGATTCAAAATAGAATCGAGGTCAATAATATTTAGAATCAATAACTTAATTTATTTTCTTAATTCAATATATTGTAGACGGGTTTGAAACTTTTTCGATGGATAGGGGTAATTCCATGAGATTTCAGAGCCGAAAGGTGCTCTTTTGTTCCATATCCTGAATTTTTTTCAAGTGAATATTCAGGATATCTTTTAGCAAGCTTAGTCATAATCTTATCTCTGTAAACTTTGGCTAGAATTGAAGCTGCAGCAATTGAAATTGATTTACTGTCACCTTTAACAATTGGTTTGCATGTTAAATCAACTTTAGGTGTATATATTCCATCAATAAGAGACATTGATGGTACTATTTTTAGAGACTCAATAGCTCTTTTCATTGCAAGTAACGAAGCTTGTAAAATATTTAAATTATCAATTTCTTCTACTGACGCCTCTCCATATGCATAATGACTGTTTAATTTAATTTTCTCTGCAATTATTTCTCTTTTATTTTTTGATATTTTTTTTGAATCTCTAATACCTGCAGGAAGGTTGTTTTTATCCAAAATTACTGCTGCTGCCACTACTGGTCCGGCTAAAGGACCACGTCCTACCTCATCAACACCAGCAACTGGACAATTAAAATTTTTTTCAAAATCCAACAAATTGATTTGATTGTTAAAATTATGACTCAACTTTTTTCTTAAGACTTTTTAAGTCCTCCCACGAATATTTTTTTTGTCCAGGTTGCCTTAATAAAAAAGCAGGGTGAAAAGTGGGCAGGGTGGGATATTGTTTTTTATTAATTTCAATATTTACCCATTTACCCCTAATCTTTGTTATTCCTTCAGTATTTCTAATAAGTGCATAAGTCGCTGTTGATCCTAATAGCAATATTGCTTTAGGATTAATCAACTCTATATGTTTCTTAATCATTGGCAGACACATATCTATTTCTTCATCTGTTGGCCGTCTGTTATTAGGAGGTCTCCAAGGTACAATATTTGCAATATATACCTTTTCTCGATTAAGGTTTATCGCCTCAAGCATTTTATCTAAGAGTTTACCGCTTCTACCAACAAAGGGTTTTCCTTGAATATCCTCATCATGGCCAGGAGCTTCACCAATAAGCATAATTTCTGATTTTGGGTTTCCATCAGAAAACACCATATTCGTTGCACTTTCGTGAAGCTTACATTTGTCATAATTTGCCATGAAGTCTTTCAATAAATCTAATGATTCTAGTGAGTTGATAGTTTTTTGATCCTCAATCGATGAGTTATTAACAGATATAGAGCTGTCACTAGTTTTTGATTTCAATGATTTTTTAGTTCCGTAGCGATTTTTTGGGGTATTTCCAATGTTTTCATTCACCCCGCTCATCTTTAGGCGGTTGAGCTGCTTTAGAGTATTTTGAACTTTTGCATCGGTCATAAACAAATTGAATTATAATAGCTATAAACTAAATATATAGTTAATTATGGATACTATTCAGCAAAGAGAATCAATGGAGTACGATGTTGTAATCGTGGGTGCAGGTCCTTCAGGCCTTTCAACCGCGATAAAACTCAAACAAATAAACCCAGAAATTAATGTCTGCATTGTAGAAAAAGCATCTGAGGTTGGCGCCCATATATTAAGTGGAAATGTATTTGAAACAAAAGCTCTTGATGAGCTTCTTCCAGATTGGAAAACTATAGACGGCTGTCCTCTGAAAACAAAAGTCACAAAAGAAAAGTTTTTATTTCTTTTTGAAAAATCTCATTTTACTGTTCCCTCGTTTTTATTACCACCCGTTCAACACAATAAAGGAAACTACATTGCTAGTCTTGCGAACATGTGTAGATGGCTCGGACAAATCGCTGAAAACTTAGGAGTTGAAATATATCCTGGTTTTGCAGCTTCTGAAATTTTGTACGATGAAGATGGAAAAGTAAGAGGTGTGGCCACAAATGACATGGGACTGGACGCAAATAATGAAAAAAAAGACTCCTATGAGCCTGGTATTGAGCTACACGCAAAAACAACAGTATTTGCTGAGGGGTGTAGAGGTCATTTAGGTAAGCAATTAATAGAGAAGTTTGAACTCGCAAAAAATTCAGACCCACAACAGTACGGAATTGGTTTGAAAGAAATATGGGAGGTACCTGAAGAAAATCATGATGAAGGCTTAGTCTTTCATTCAACCGGTTGGCCCTTAGACAATAAAACCTATGGAGGAAGTTTTGTTTACCATGCAGAAAATAATCAAATATTTTTGGGGTATGTAGTTGGACTTGATTATAAGAATCCTTATTTGTCACCTTTTGAAGAATTTCAAAGGTTTAAAACACATCCAGCAATAGAAAAAATGTTAAGTGGCGGGAAAAGAGTATCCTACGGTGCCAGAGCATTGATTGAGGGCGGCATACAAAGTCTGCCTCAGATGTACATGCCGGGCGCATTATTAATAGGCTGTGATGCCGGTACGTTAAATATGCCAAAAATAAAAGGAACTCATACTGCCATGAAAAGTGGAATGATTGCCGCTGAAGCTATTAATGAATTCCTTTCAGGTAAGTCGAATGATCTATCTTGTTACGAGGCTTTATTCAAAAAGAGTTGGGTTTATAGTGAATTAAAATCTGCTAGGAATGTTAAACCTTTCTTTACAAGGTTTGGAAATATCCTTGGTATTTTACTTACAGGGATCGATCAGTGGTTATTTATGGGAAAGCTTCCTTTTACTCTATCGCATAAGCATGCTGATCATGAAATGTTAGAAGATGCAAAAGAAGCAAAAAAAATAAATTATCCAAAACCAGATGGCGTTTTAACTTTTGATAGGGCTAGTTCGGTATTTCTTACTGGAACTTATCATACTGAAAATCAACCTGTTCACCTCCAATTGAAGGATAAAGAATTGCCAATTAGTTACACTTTAGAAAAGTTTGATGAGCCATCTCAAAGGTACTGTCCAGTAGGTGTTTATGAAGTTCATAGAAATGATGATGGTTCAGATCCAAAATTTGTAATTAATAGTCAGAACTGCATACATTGCAAAACATGCGATATTAAAGAACCGTCACAAAACATAAACTGGGTAACACCAGAGGGTGGCGGCGGCCCAAAATATGCAAATATGTAAAGCATAAGTCTATGCTTATAAGAACAATTTTATTTTTACTAATATTTAATATTACAAGCATTAATCTTTATGCAGCACAATTTATTCCGCCTCAGGTAGGCGATTACTTGGTTGCAAAAATTTCTAATGATTCAAATGACTACAGCACAACTAAGAGATATTATCAAAAGCTGCATAGATCAAATCCAAACGATTTACTTGCTTTAGATAGATTGTTGTTGCTTAGTATCCTGGATGGGGATTTACTTAGTGCAAATAACTACTCTTTTAAACTAGCGAAAGCAGGCTGTGATAAAAATGTAAATTCATGTTGCATGAATAATCAATCACCACAAGGTCATCTTGTTAATGGGATTTCTTACTTAAACTCTTATAAGCCCGGTTTTGCTGATCAAAGTTTTGCTAGTATTTGGAGAGGGAATTTATCCGATAGCACGTTTGTAAGACTACTCAGAGCATGGGTATGGGCCGACAGTAATACGATAGACAAAAGTATGGCCTTAATCGATTTAATTTCTACAGGTGAACATCAACACCTAACACTTGTGCATAAAGCTCTAATTTATGACTTTGCTGATGAGATTGAATTGGCGGAGGTTTTTTATGATCAATCTTTATCAGTACAAAGAGATTTATACGTTTTACGTCTATATTATAATTTTCTGCATCGAAATAATTTGACTGAGAAGAAAAATACTTTTGCAGATGAGTTTTTGTCTTCGTACGACGAAGAGTTTAAAAATAAATTTTTAACTTCAAATAAAAATAGGATTATTCAAAACCCTCTTCAAGGAATAGGAGTGGTTTTATTTAATTCACAACTTTTGATTGAAGATTTAAATGAAGAACTTGCACATATGTTATATCAACTAGCAATTGATACCTCTCCTAATTTACATGAGATAAAGTATATATTTGCATCTTTTCTTAACCAGTTGGAGAATCATGATAAGGCAAGAGAGGTGCTTAGTTATATTCCAAAGAAGCATTATCTAGGAAATTTTGCTGCAATTCAAATTTCAGATGCATATAGCTACGAGGGCAATAACGATAAAGCAATTCAAAATTTAAATACGTTTGTAGAGGTTGATGATAGCTTTGAAGCTTACCTTTCACTTGGAAATTATCACCGCTATGAGAAGAATTGGTCTGATGCAATTGATAATTATGATTATGCATTAAAGCTTGGTAAAAAATTTGATAAAGAAAACATTTGGGAAGTTTACTTTAATATTGGAATTGTTCATGAACGTTCTAAAAATTGGAAGTTAGCTGAAAAGAATTTAAAAAGATCATTGAAACTATCTGAAGATCAAGCAGATGTTCTCAATTATTTAGGATATTCTTATATCGATATGGATCAAAATATATCCGAGGCTAAAGTTATGATAGAACAAGCAATGGAATTGAAACCAAACGATCCATACATAGTTGATAGCCTTGCATGGTATTATTTTAAAGTTGGTAAGTATAATGAAGCCCTGTCTTTGTTGGAGTTTTCTATGGATATGATGCCATACGATCCAACTGTAAATGATCATTATGGTGATGTGCTCTGGAAGCTAGGAAATGAACTTGAAGCACGTTTTTATTGGCAGAAAGCCATAGATTTAGATCAGGAAAATATATTTGAGGATAAAGTTAAAATTAAACTACTTAAAGGAATCTGAGTAAGTTGTTGAATACCATAAAATCCTACGCTAAAATAAATCTTTTCTTAAATGTATTAAAAAAACTTGATACTGGTTTTCACGAATTAAACTCAGTGTTATCAAGGATTGATCTTTATGACGAGATTAGAATAAAAGATGAAAGGTCATTTAGTATCTCATATAATGGCCCTTTTGGAGACCAAGTGGGATCCAATGATCATGTTTCTAAATTATTTAATTATTTAATTGATAAGAATTATTTAAAGCAGAAATCATTTGCTATTCATGTTGTAAAAAATATACCAGTGGGATCGGGTTTAGGTGGCGGTTCATCAAATGTCGCAGAAATAATTAAATATTTAATAAGATCCAATTTGTTAGATAATTCAAGCTCAACTGAAATTGCAAGAGATCTTGGGTCAGACATTGAATTTTTTATTGACGAGGGATCTGCACTGATTTCTGGAAAAGGGAATGTTGATCAAAGGTTAAAAATCAATTCGGATAAGCATTTTCTAATTGTATTTCCAAATGTTCAAAATAGTACTAAGGAAATTTTTAATAAACATTCTAATTTAAGCGGAGAAAAATTCTCATACAATAAAGATACTAACTTAGATGGAATTTTAAAAGATACATCAAATGAATTAGAAAAAACTGCACTTCTTGCTAATCAAGAAATGAAAAAAATAAGAGAATATTTAAATAATGATATAAATTGTAAGTATGAACGAATGACAGGAAGTGGCTCTGCATATTTTACTGTTTATGAAGATAAACAAAAGGCGGAGGAAGCAATACAGAGGATATCTGAAGAACACCCCATTTGGTGGACATATTTAACGAGGTTAATATAAAGATTGCAAAATCTTTTTCTTAAATTAAATAATTATATAGCGTTGGGGCGTGGCCAAGCGGTAAGGCACCGCTTTTTGGTAGCGGCATTCGGAGGTTCGAATCCTCCCGCCCCAGCCAATTAGGATTAAAAATATGAGTAATTTTTTAAGTAAGTATAAATCAGTATATGATGTCTTTTTAGATAACTGGGGCTATCAGAAACATTATGTGGCTTATTTAGAGTCTCTAATGAGACAAGAAACACTATTACCAACGCATATTAAAGAGATGATATTCGCCTATGTCTCAGGATTAAACGGCTGCGGGTACTGCAAGAATATTCACGTTGAAATATCAAAGAAAATTTTAAGTGACAAGAATGACCTAGATTTTATGAATGATATTGAACAATCACAAATAGAAGCTAAGTATAAGCCAATTCTAAAATTATCTCACAAAGTAAATGAAGACATTCGCTCAATTACTGAAGAAGATGTAACTGCTATATTAGAATATGGCTTTGATGAAAAAGTTATATCCGAAATTATCTCTATTTGTTCTGCTGCACAATTTATGAATACCACAGTTGTTGCTCATCAAATAAAGCCTCTTGATCAAGTTCAAAATGTTGCATCAGCGAAAATGATGATTGAGAAAGGTTACGATGGGCTTGCTGAATTTATGTTAAGAAGACGTAATAAATAATTTAAAGAAATTTGAATAAACTTAACCCAATATAAAAGGCTATAACCGTAAATGTGAATGTCACAAACAGATATAAAAGTGAGGCTAAAATTTCTCCGTTGCTGAATAATTGATAAAAATCCAAATTAAAAGTTGAAAAGGTCGTGAAACCTCCGAGGAAACCAATAGTTAAAAACATTTTTATATTTTGAGATACATTAACTTTGTCTGCAAAATAACTAACGACCAATCCCATCAAAAATGCCCCAAGAACATTGACAACTATTGTTCCAAATGGAAATGAACTTAAAAATAATCGATTAGTCTGTTCACTTATAAGAAAACGCAATAAAGCTCCGACGCCTCCACCTAAAAAAATGGATAACAAAATACTCATCAGTTCATACCGACCAAATGAGCCAGTAATCCAAAGTGATCACTTGGAAAAAATTTATTTTTTTCTGTGCCGACAAGGTTGCACTCAATTGGATGACCCAGACCATTAGGTCCAGGTTTACCTAAAAATATATAATCAATTCGTCGATTATATTCTAAAGTTTTTTTTGCCCAATCATTGCTGTTTGACCAAGTGTAACCAGGATCATCTCTATTTGTTAATTTCCATACATCTCTTAAAACGATATCGTTTACTGGCTGAGTTAAACCAGTAATCTTTCTAATTTCATCACTTTCTGGATCCGCATTGAAATCTCCACACAAAATTATAGGGAATTTTGATTGTTCTAATTTACTAATGTATTCTATTATTTGATTTACTTGACCTTCTCTTACTTGCTGATGTTCATATTTATAATTAAGGTGAGTGCAAATAACGTTAATCGTCTCACTTTTATATTTTAATGAGAGATGAAGCAAAAATCTTTTTTCATCTTTCTCTGCTTCAGTCTCAAACATTACAGTATGGTGCGAATTGATTGGGAATTTAGTAATGATTGCATTTCCAAACGCAACACCATCAAATTCAAATGATTTTTCAAAGATATAGTTATACCCAAGTTGATCTGCGATTATTTTAGCCTGACTTTCATCAGTTTCTTCCCACACTTCTTGTAGACACAAAATATCTGGACAAGAATTATTGATTTCAGAAATAATTAGATTTTCTCGTTCCTTATAGTTCTCAAATTTCCACCATACGTTCCAGGTTAAAAGCTTAATTATCTCAGTGTTTAAATCAATTGAACTTGCATCTGGATCAGGAAATGATTTATCACTCATTTTTAAGGAAATGCTACCATGATTTGTTCTGCAACATACGCTGGTTTGTCTTGTCCTTCAATTTCGAGAGTAGCCTCACTGATGACCTGCGTTCCACCGTTATCCAATTTGTTTACTTCTTTAATTTTTATTCCCATTCTCACACGGGAATTAACTGGAACCATATTAATAAATCTTACTTTATTTAAGCCATAATTAATCATCATTTTGGCCCCTGTAACTGTCCAGATTTTACCAGCCAACGGTACTGATAGAGAAAGGCTTAAGAAACCATGTGCAATTGTGCTTTTAGTAGGAAGTTCTTTTTGGGCTTTTTCTTCATTAACATGAATCCACTGATGATCATCAGTTGCATCGGCGAATAAATTTATTCTATTTTGATCAATTGACATCCAATCTGAATGCCCCATATCTTTACCTTTATAATTTTCTAAATCCTTTACATCCACACTTTGCATAGTATACCTCCAAAATTATTAATTATATCTTGAGAATATTATCTAATTAAAAAGATTATTGAAGTTTTATAATGAAAAATATTGATAAATCCATTAATTATAAATTTAAGTGAAGCATGAACGATAATCCAGTAAATTTAAAAGGACTAGAAACAATTTATAGTTTCAGCAAAAAAAATAAGCAATCACTGCCGCCTGTAGAAAAATGGAACCCTCCATTTTGTGGTGATATTGACATGAAGATTTTAAGAAATGGAAAATGGTTTTACATGGGCTCTGAAATAAAAAGACCTGCGATGGTTAAACTTTTCTCAAGCATATTAAGATTAGATGAAGATGCATGCTACTACTTAGTTACACCCGTTGAGAAAGTTAGAATTCAGGTTGAAGATGCACCGTTTGTTGCTGTGTCCCTTGATAAAGTTAAGATAAGTAGTAAAACTGGTTATCTATTTAAAACAAATCTCAATGAAGAAATTCTTCTCTCTAAAGAGAATCCATTAACAATTAAAATTGGAGAAAATTCAGAACCGTCACCTTATATCCTGATCAGAAAAAATCTCCATGCACTTTTATCTAGATCAGTTTTTTATGAATTAGTGGATCTTGCAGAGGAGAAGATAGTTGATGATAAAAAATGCTTAGTTATAGAAAGTATGGGTGATTGTTTCAACATTCATGAAGTTGAAAAAGAATGATGCCTTTAGATAAATTGAGGGGTTTATTTGATGGTCCAGAGAAGATATCTCATGAGTATTTTGAAATACTTACGAATGATTTTTTAACAAGACATCATCACCCTCTGGCAAAAGCTGAAAAAGATAAAGCTAAACTAAATCCATCAGCTGTACTTGTACCCATATGTTATTCAAATAATGAAGTAAAAATATTATTAACTAAAAGACTGGATAATTTAAAAGATCATGCAGGACAAATTAGTTTTCCTGGAGGTAAAATTGAAAAAAATGACATGTCTCCAATAGAAACTGCTTTACGAGAGGCTAACGAAGAAGTTGGTTTAAGGTCTGATGATGTAAATGTGTTAGGAAATCTTGATGTATATATAACTGGCACAGGATTTAGGATCATGCCAATTGTATCTATAGTATCTGATTACTCCTATTTAAAGGCAAATCAAAATGAAGTGGATGAAATATTTTTTCTCCCCTTAGAATTCTTAATGGACTCAAACAATCATAAGAAAGAAAGTGCCACATATGAGGTAAACAATAAAAAATATGAATATGACTATTACGTTTTACCTTATAAAGATTACAATATCTGGGGAGCAACTGCTGGAATGTTGATTAATCTTTATCAAATTCTAAAATAATATAAATAATCTGTCTTATGAGTAGATTTTCATCAATCCTAGAACAAAACGATGTTGCGCAAGTTTTTGATCTTTTTGAAACCTATCAAAAAAATAGTATTTATGTTGTAGGGGGCTCTATCAGAGACGCACTTTTAAATAGGGAAATCACAGATATTGATTTTGCTACTTCTTTGAAGCCAAAGACCATTACCGAAATACTCAATAAAGAAAATATTAAATTTATTGATGTAGGAATAGATCATGGAACGGTTACAGCAATAATTAATGAAAGAAAGTTTGAAATTACAACTTTTAGAAACGATATTTTTACTGATGGAAGACATGCTCAAGTCTCATTCTCAAATAGTTTAGAGGAAGATGCTTTAAGAAGAGATTTTACCATAAATGCAATGTATTTAGATAAGGGTGGAAATTTAATAGACCCTAAAGATGGTAAAACAGATTTAGAAAACAGAGTCGTTCGTTTCATTGGAAATCCAGATGAAAGAATAAAAGAAGATTACCTTAGAATACTAAGGTATTTTCGTTTTTTAGCATTATTTGGCGATATATCTCCTGACGCAGAGGTGATGAAAACAATAAAAGCAAATCTTGATAAGTTATCAGTTGTTTCTAAGGAAAGGCAATGGAATGAACTAAAGTCAATTCTAAGTCTAAATGCTCCAAATCATGCAATATCTGCAATGAGTGAAATAGGTTTGCTTGATGTTTATTTTGATGGCACTAGCATAAATGATGCATTTGTAAATTTAATTGAAATAGAAAGTAGAATATCCCTTTCAATTGATCCAATATTGAGATTAAGTACTCTAATTGAAAACTCGTTGGATAAAGCGAATACTATCATAAAAAAATTACCTTTATCAAAATCAGACTCTACTGACTTATTGAAATTAAGCACACTGAATAAAAAAATCGTTTCTTACATGTCAATGAAAGAAGTTAGATATTTACTTTATCTATTAGGTCGTGACGGTTTTCAAAAACAAATACTTGTTAATTGGGCTAAGGATACAAATAATAAAAATGAAGTAAATTGGAGATCTCTATATGAAGTTGCTCAAAGCTGGGAGAAGCCATCTTTTGCTCTAACAGCCAAAGATGTAATAAACATGGGAATATCTCAAGGCCCAATGGTTGGAGACATCTTAAAAGAGGTTGAAGACTGGTGGGCAGAAAATGATTTTATTGACGATAAGTTTTCATTAATTGAGAGGCTTAAAGCAATCGTTCAATCAAAAAAATAATTTTTTTTATTTATATAAAATTTTCTTAATCTCGTAGTTTTTCTCTCCTTTTGGCGTTGAAACTGATACGAAATCGCCTTTTTCTTTTCCAATTAATGCTTTAGCAACAGGTGATCTGTAAGATAGCAGACCCGATTCAATATCTGCTTCATCATCACCAACAATTTGAAACTTTGTCTTTGTATCATTATCAATATCTTCAACTTCAACAGTTGCACCAAAGACTACAGTTTTTTGATTTTT
Organism: uncultured Pelagibacteraceae bacterium; assembly: GCA_902588785.1. GTDB lineage: Bacteria > Pseudomonadota > Alphaproteobacteria > Pelagibacterales > AG-422-B15 > CACNXQ01. Next base: position 54,503 of record CACIQL010000004.1, on the reverse strand, counting down.
AGGAATATTTGAAATATCAATGATTTCTGCATTAGCTAATAGTAATTGAATTTCCTGAATACGACCCTCAATGTGACCTTGCTCCTCTTTTGCCGCATGGTACTCTGCGTTTTCCTTTAAATCGCCGTGCTCTCTCGCCTCCGCAATGGCTTGAATTACTTTTTGCCTTTTATTATTTATCAAATCGCTTAATTCATCTTGAAGTTTTTTTGCGCCATTTGATGTAATTGGTTCAGTTTCCATTTTTATTTCCATTTAGCATTAGGAGGCATTGACATTAAAATTGCATCAATATTACCACCGGTGTTTAAGCCAAATTTTGTTCCTCGATCGTATAAAAGATTATATTCCACGTACCTCCCACGTTTCAATAACTGAATTTCTTTATCTTTTTTTGTGAACTTTTCATTCATTTTTTGGCTTATTATTTCTCTTACAATATCATTAAAAGTTAAGCCAACGTCCTTAACAAAATCAAAATCTTTTTTCCAATCATCCATTTTATAGTCAAAAAATATTCCGCCAATTCCTCTTATTTCTTTTCTGTGGGGTAAATAGAAATATTCATCACACCATTTTTTATAATTTTTGTAATAAGATTTATTATGATTTTCACACATTGTTTTTAATTTATTATGAAATTGTTTCTTTAATTTAGCGTCTTTAAAACATGGAGTGGCGTCAATACCGCCACCAAACCAATTTTTACCCGTTATTATGTGCCGAGTATTGAAATGTAATGCAGGTACCTTTGGATTTGCTGGGTGAAGCACTACAGATACTCCTGTGGACCAAAATTTTTTATTCTTTTCAGTTCCTGGAATTTGTTTTGCAAATTCTTTTGGAAAGGTACCTGTTACATTTGAAAATGCTATACCGCCTTTTTCGATTACATTTCCATTAATTATTCTATATTCACCTTTTTTCCATTTATTAGTTTTGAACCTTGCTTTTGATCCATTTTTTTTTTCGAGTTCAAGTACAGTCTCACAGATTAGATCCTGCAATCCCTTGAACCATGCTTTAGTTATCTTTTTTTTATTTAACATTTCAAAATAGTTTTAGCTGTCTGTTTGCCTCAGAAATAACTATAGCTGAAGACACGGCAACATTTAAAGATCTTGCGGAACTGTTCATTGGTATTCTTATTATTTGGTCAGATTGTTTGTGAACGTAATCTGGTACTCCCGCACTTTCTCTTCCAACAATTAAATTATCATTACCCTTAAACTCAAAATCATAGTGACTAAGTTTTCCTTTTGTAGACAACAGTATTTTTCTTCCTTTTCTATTTTTCTCGTAGTGCTTCCAATCGTCAAACTCTGTTAAATTAATATTTCTACCATAGTCCATTGCAACTCTGCTTAGAGATTTTTCCGACATTGCAAATGAGGCTGGATGAATGATATCAATATTGACGCCGAAACAAGAGCAAATCCTCACCATTGCTCCAGTATTTTGAGGTATATCAGGTTCAAAAATTGCTAAGTTCATCTAATTGATATTTTATAAGTTTTTAATCCTAATATATGCGTCATCATGACACAATTTTTAGCACTTTAGATTGCCTTTTTCCCTTAAAAAACGACGATTTACAAGTATATTAACAATATAACTCAAGGATATTAAGTTGTCAGAAAAACAAGTTACAAGAAGAAATTTTCTTTATGTCACTACAGGTGCATTTGCAGCTGCGGGAGCCGCTTCATTAGCATGGCCTTTCGTTGACCAAATGAACCCTGATGCATCAGTTAAAGCGTTAGCATCAACTGAGATTGATCTAAGGCCCATAATACCTGGACAAAGCATTACTGTGATGTGGAGGGGTAAACCGGTATTTATTAGAAGGCGAACACAGGCTGAAATTGATGAGGCAAAGAAAGTGAATTTAGCTGATTTACCGCACCCAGAGGAAGATAGCGATCGAGCACAAAATCCTGAATGGCTTGTTATGGTTGGAATTTGTACCCATCTTGGATGTGTGCCGCTTGGACAAAAAGGTGATTATAATGGTTGGTTTTGTCCATGTCATGGTTCTCATTATGATACATCAGGTAGGATAAGAAAGGGACCTGCACCTACAAATCTTGAGATTCCGGATTATGTATTCTTAAACGAAACTACTATTAAAATTGGATAAAAAAGTATGAGCGAAAATTATGCACCTAAATCAGCTGTTGGAAGATGGTTTAATGACCGTCTACCACTTTTAAACTTAATTTATGGACATTTACTTCCATATCCAACGCCGAAAAATTTAAATTATTGGTGGACATTTGGTGGAATTTTAACTTTTTGTCTTGTTACCCAAATAATCACAGGACTTGTCCTAGCAATGCACTATGTTGCTGACGCCGACTTAGCTTTTGCAAGTGTAGAGCATATTATGAGAGATGTTAATTATGGGTGGTTATTAAGATACATACATGCAAACGGTGCATCACTATTTTTTATGGCGGTATATATTCATATGGCAAGATCGCTATTTTACGGCTCATATAAAGAACCAAGAGAATTAATCTGGATTATTGGTGTGTTTATATTTTTACTCATGATTGCTACTGCCTTTATGGGGTATGTGCTTCCGTGGGGCCAAATGAGTTTCTGGGGAGCTACAGTTATAACAAATTTATTCAGTGCAATTCCTTTGGTAGGTGAGTCAGTAACTAACTGGTTGTGGGGAGGTTATGCTGTTGGTAGCCCACTGTTAACTAGGTTTTTCACATTACATTACCTGATGCCTTTCCTGATTTTTGCCCTCGTCATACTTCATGTTTGGGCACTACATGTACCTGGTAATAATAATCCTGAGGGTATTAATGTTGTTCAAGGTTCTCAAGATACAGTTCCTTTCCATCCTCATTACGTTGTAAAAGATATGTTTGCACTTGTTGTGTTCTTAGTTGTATTCGCGGGCTTTGTTTTCTTTGTCCCTAATTTACTTGGACATACTGACAATTATATTGAAGCTAATCCTTTGCAAACTCCGGAACATATTGTCCCAGAATGGTATTTTCTTCCATTCTATGCAATCTTGAGATCTGTACCAGATAAACTCGGCGGAGTAATTTTAATGGTTTCTGCAATTGCTATTTTAGCATTCTTACCTTGGCTGGATACTTCAAAAGTTAGGTCAGCAAAATACAGACCTCTCTATAGACAGTTTGTATGGCTTTTCTTTGCTAATGTAATATTGCTTGGTTATCTGGGTGCTCAGACTGCTGATGGTCTATTTCTGATTATTGGACGAATTGCTACCGCGTATTATTTTGCTCATTTTATAATTATTTTACCTCTACTTGGCTATATTGAAAAAACCAAACCTTTGCCTAAGAGCTTGAGTGAGCCTGTTCTCTCTCCCGAGGAAAGACAGATGAAGGCTGCTGCCTCTGGAGCCAGTGCATAGCTATTGATATATGAAATTTATTATAAATTTATTTGTATCTTTCTCATTGCTACTGAGCTTTAGCTTCACTCAATTACATGCTGCTGGTGAAATGAAAGAGCCTATGCATCCTGATTGGTCATTTGAAGGACCATTAGGAAAATTTGAGAGAGCGTCGCTTCAAAGAGGTTACCAAGTCTATACCGAAGTCTGTTCAGGATGTCATTCAATGAACCTTTTAAGTTATAGAAATCTAATAGAAGAGGGTGGCCCTGAATTCAGCGAGTCTCAAGCTAAAGCAATGGCTGCAGCATTTGAAGTAAAAGCTGCTCCAAATGCCGATGGAGAAGTTGAAATGCGTCCTGCAATATTATCTGACAAGTTTGTTAGCCCATATGAGAATGAACAACAAGGAAGAGCTGCAAACGGCGGAGCTTATCCGCCAGATTTATCTGTAATGGTTAAAGCACGACATGGTGGAGCAGACTATTTGTACTCTTTATTGTTGGGTTATGTTGATGCGCCAAGTGATATTAAACTCGATGATGGTGTTTATTACAACGAGTATGCAAAAGGCCAAAAAATAGCGATGCCTCAAGTATTGTATGAGGATGCTGTAGTTTACACAGATGGAACAACTGCATCGCCAGAACAAATGGCACGTGACGTTACAATGTTTCTTACATGGGCAGCAGAACCAAAGCTAGAGGCGAGAAAAAGAATCGGATTCAAGGTAATTTCATACTTATTAATTCTTTCTGTATTGCTCTACTTCACTAATAGACAAATTTGGAAAGATACACATTAGTCGATTTCCTAAAAATAATTGATTTTCAATTATTTAAAAAAATAATTTTAAGTAAATTATTAATATCCTTATCCACAGAAACATTTTATCGAACTCGATTACTTCATTTTGGTAATGTAAATTAAACTCTTACTAAACGGAGGAATTGAATGTTAGAAAATATTTTTAAATTAAAAGAGAACGGTACCAGTGTAAAAACTGAGTTACTGGCAGGTTTAGCCACGTTCTTAACAATGGCATATATTATTGTCGTTAATCCAGCCATCTTATCCACTGAGGGAACTGGTATGGATTTTGGCGGTGTATTTGTTGCCACAATCATTGCTGCTGTAGTTGGCTGTTTAATAATGGGCCTATGGGCTAATTGGCCAATTGCCCTAGCGCCTGGTATGGGCTTAAACGCTTTCTTTGCTTTTGGAGTTGTATTTGGGATGGGTTATACTTACCAGCAGGCTCTTGCCGCAGTGTTTATTGCAGGGATAGTATTTTTAATTTTATCTGTAACACCAGCGCGTCAGTGGATAATAAATAGCATACCAAAAAGTATGAAGTTTGGTGTAGGGGCGGGCATAGGCTTGTTCTTAGCAATTATAGGATTAAAAAATGCTGGTGTGGTTGTTGATAATCCCGCAACTTTAGTTGGTTTAGGTGATGTAAGTTCAATGCCTGTAATATTAGCTGCCGTCGGATTCGCAATTATGGCAATTTTAGATAAGCGCGGTGTTCCAGGATCGATCATCATAGGTATACTTGCAGTAAGTATTATTGCTTGGGTAAGCGGTGTGAGTGCAATTGATGGAGTTGTGGGATCAGTCCCACCAGCTGTTCATGCGTTCTCAATGGACTTTAGCCTTGTAGCAACGGCAGGTTTTATTGGTGTAGCATTTGCTTTTCTTTTTGTAGACTTTTTCGATACCGCCGGAACTCTTACTTCAGTTGCTAATTTAACTGGTAAAGTTGACCAAGACGGAAATGTTGATGGGATAGGCAGAGCAGTTTTAGCAGACTCCACCGCTACAACAATAGGTGCATTAGTTGGAACTTCCAATACTACATCATACATTGAATCTGGAGCAGGCGTTAAAGAAGGTGGGCGAACAGGACTTACAGCAGTTGCTGTGGCAGTTCTTTTTGCAATCTGTTTATTTTTAGCACCATTAGCTCAAAGTATTCCTGCATTTGCAACTGCTCCAGCTCTAGTGTTTGTTGCAACATTCTTTTTGAAAAACCTAAGGGATATAGAATGGGATGATGTCAGTGAATATGCTCCGGCAGTATTAGCGGCAGTTTTGATGCCTCTTACATTTAGTATTGCTCATGGGATTGCACTTGGTTTTATAGCTTATGTTGTAATTAAAGCACTAAGTGGTAGACATGAGGACCTGAATGCTGGTTCGATAGTAATTGGAGTATTATCGGTACTATACTTTATCTTCTAGTTTAGTTAATGATTGGCTTTGTCTTCCTCATCCCAGGGGAAGACAGGCCAAGTTTCTTGTGTAATTTCCTCGACATACGTATCAGCTAGAGGCAAACCTCTTGGTTTCGCATATATTACAGCTAAGTGCATATTAGGCATGTACTCCTTTAGCGCTTTAGCGGTACCACCTTTATCAACAATATCATCTATGACGAGCACAACCTCGTCAGTTTTTGGAGCTCTGTGAACAATTGTTTTTCCAGCCTCTCTATGAATATAACTTTGTATGGAAACAATATCTACGTCCTGAATTCCAAGTGTGTAAGCGACAACTGAAGCAGGTACAAATCCACCTCGAGAGACAACAACCATTTTATCAAATTTAATATTTTTTTCTTTTATGAGATGTGCAAGCTTAACCGCTTTTTCATGCATTTCTTCATATGTAGGAAATTCTAGTTTATGGTCCATGGTTAATTATTAAATAAAAAATGCATTACGTCACCATCTTGTACTATATAATCCTTACCTTCGCTACGCATCTTTCCAAGTTCTTTCGCTTTTAACTCTCCTTCACAGTCTAAATAATCTTTATATGAGATAGTTTCAGCTCTAATGAAGCCTTTCTCAAAGTCTGTGTGAATTTTTGCGGCTGCTTTTGGTGCAGTAGTGCCATTTTCAATTGTCCATGCCCTTGTTTCTTGTTCGCCAGCTGTGAAATAAGTAATTAAGTTAAGAGTCGAATATCCAGCTTTTATAACCTTATTCAATCCAGATTCATCTAATCCTAGACTTTCAAGATAATCTTTTTGATCGTCTTCATTTAAAGACGAGATTTGTGATTCAATTTCTGCTGAAATCTTAATTAATTTAGAATTCAGAAAATTTTCAATTTTTAAAGTTAGTTCATTACCGTCAATTATTGAATTTTCATCAACATTACATACGTAAATTGTTGGCTTGATTGTTATTAAGTTGAACTCTTTTATATGCATAAAGATTTCATTTAAATTCTGCATTAAAATAGCAGGCTGACCTGACTCCAAGTGTTTAAGTAGAAGGTTCAAAGCCTCTGTTTTTAATTTAGCTTCTTTATCACCTTTTTTTACTAGTTTTTCTAGTCCTTTATTTATTTTTTCGAGTTGTTCGATGTCGGATAGAACTAATTCAGTATTTATCGTTTCGATATCATCAACAGGATCTATTTTATTGTTTACATGAGTAATATTAGTATCTTCAAAACAGCGAACTACATGGATAACTGCATCTACTTCTCTAATATGAGATAAAAATTTATTTCCGAGTCCCTCTCCTTTAGAGGCACCTTTAACTAAACCCGCTATATCGTAAAAACTAAGAGATGTTGGTATTGTTTTTTTTGATTTTGCTAAATTTGATAGAATTTCTACTCTTGTATCAGGCACTATTACAGTACCCTCATTTGGTTCAATGGTACAAAAAGGGTAGTTTGCTGCTTCAGCGGCTATTTTCTTTGTTAATGCATTGAACAATGTTGATTTCCCAACATTTGGCAATCCAACAATTCCACACTTAAATCCCATGATCGATTATTTTAAATTATTAATAAATTTGGATTTTTCTCCATCCATTAATATTTTTATATTTTCAGACATTTTTATATTTAATTCATTAATAACTTCTAACTCATTTTTTTTAAAATTACTTAATACATGCTTATTAACCATTTCTTTATTACCCGGATGATTTATACCTATTCTTATTCTATTATAATTTTTTCCAATTTTACTATCTATTGATTTGAGCCCATTATGACCTGCGGAAGAACCCCCCAACTTGATTTTTATTTTTCCTAAAGTGATATCTAGATCATCATGAATAACATAAGTTAAATTTGATTTAATTTTGAAAAAGTTTAAGAAAGTTGCAATACTTTTACCACACTCATTCATATAATCATTAGATTTAAAGGTGTATATTTTTTTCTTTCCAATAAGAAACGATGCCAACTCCCCATCAAATTTCTTTTCTCTCATTACATCATCATTATCTTGTAAAAGTTGATCGATAAATAAATAGCCCACATTATGTCTATTATTTTTATGCTTTGTACCAGGATTCCCTAATCCGATTAATGCAATCATATGATTGAAGATATATAAATATCAAAATAGGTAAAAGAAAAAGTGTTATTCTTTATCTTTGTTTTCTTCTTTGTTATCAGCCTCTGGAGCTGCATCTTTTTTATCTTCAGCTGCGGCACCGCCCTCGGTAGCTTCACCTTCAGCAGCCTCACCTTCTGCAGGGGCTTCAGGTTCTTTTACAACAGTAGGTGCGGCAACAGACGCTACAGTGAAATCTCTATCACTAATTGTTGGAGAAATTCCATCACCTAAATTTGCTGCCGAAATTCTGATTGTGTCACCTATTTCTAAACCCTCTAGATCGAAAACTATCTCTTCAGGTATATTATTAGCAGGGCAACTTAGTTGAACAGTACGTCTATTAACATTTAGAACACCGCCTCGTTTTAATCCAGGTGATAACTCTTCATTTATAAACCTAGTAGGAATGTCTAGAGTAATTTTTGAGTCTGCAGCTAGTCTTAAAAAATCAATGTGTATAGGTTGATCGGAAAGTGGATCAAATTGAACCTCTCTTGGAATTGCTAAGCTTTTCTTTCCATCAATGTTAAGTGAAAATATTCTAGTTAGGAAACCACCAGAATTGATCTCTTTTTGAACTGTAATCTTATCTAATGAAATATTTACAGGGTTTTCACCTAAACCATACATAACTGAAGGAATCTTACCTGCAGCTAGTACTTTTTTTACAGCGGATTTACCAGATCCATCCCTGATTTCAGCGTTTAAATTACTTTCTTTGCTCATAACGATGAAGTTGGTATTAAATTAAAATTACCTATATGGCAAGTATATAAATTAAAATTCAAATAGACTTGATACTGAGCTCGCCTCGGATATCCTCTTAATTGCCTCGCCCAATAAATCTGAGATACTAATCGACCTAATTTTCTCACAAGCTTTTAATTTTTCCTGATTATTGATTGAATCTGTAATTACTAGTTCAGTCAATTTTGATGCACTAATTTTTTCTAAGGCCTTACCTGTTAAAACTCCGTGAGTAACATAAGAAGTGATACTATTAGCTCCTAAATCTATAATTTTGTCAGCTGCGTTACAAATTGTTCCTGCTGAGTCAATGATATCATCTAGAATAATACAATCCTTTCCTTTTACGTCTCCAATTATATTCATTACCTCACTTTCACCTGCTCTGGGTCTTCTTTTATCAACAATAGCAATTGAGGCTCCGATCTTGTTTGCAATCGCTCTCGCCCTCACAACTCCACCAATATCAGGAGAAACTGCAACTAGATTACTAATTTCATATTTTTCTTTTATGTCTTTTGAAAATACTGGACCTGCAAATAAATTATCTGTTGGTATGTCAAAAAATCCCTGTATCTGTTCAGCATGAAGATCTAAAGTAAGTACTCTATCTGCTCCAGCAGTTGTTATTAAATTCGCAACTAATTTTGCAGAGATAGGGGTTCTTGGCCCTGGTTTTCTATCTTGACGTGCATATCCATAATAAGGGATCACAGCAGTAATTCTTTTTGCTGAAGCTCTTTTCAGCGCATCTATCATCACCAATAGTTCCATTATATTGTCATTCGCTGGGTAAGATAGTGACTCCATTACAAATACATCCTCACCACGAATGTTCTCTTTAATTTCTACATAAACTTCATCATCAGCAAATCTTGTAATAGAAGCATTTGTAAGGTTTTCGCCAAGATATTCTGCGACGCTCTTAGATAAAGGTAAATTGCTGTTTCCTGCAATAATTCTCATAATTTATCTGTCTTTTATAACAATTGTTGAAATCATTCTACCATAATCGGTTATATTTTTTTTATAGTTTCTTCGATAGCTAAAACATAATGTTTCTTCGCTAAAAGTATCGACATCAACAATCTCGTGGTTAGTAATTTGCTCATCAGAAAGTATCTTGAGAATGAATTCAGTAAGCGAAAACAGATATCTATTATTATGATTTTTTTGAAAAAATCTTGCATTATCTCGATCTTGTTTAATAAAATTTTTGTAAAAAGGTAATCTTACCTCATAGGATTTTTGTTTTATACATGGGCCAATACTGCAGCGTATATTATCTCTCTTTCCGCCCAGCTTGGTTATTTGCAAAATTGTATTTTGAATTATACCATTCAAGGCACCTTTCCACCCTGCATGACAAGCTCCTATTATTTGATTTTTCACTTCATAAAATAATAATGGAGCACAATCAGCCGTTAATACTGATAAGATTTTATTATTTTCTTTAGTTACAATCCCGTCACATTTTAAAATTTCAGACTTATTGCTGCTATCTAAAACTATTGCATTAGAAGAGTGTGTTTGATGCATAGTAATAATATCAGACTTTTTTAAACCGTAATATCTAGAAATAGTGACTAAATTTTCTTCAATAGCACCATTCTCATCTTTTGATCCTTTTCCACAATTTAATGATTTATATCTTCCTTGTGAAACACCACCCAATCTTGAAAAAAAACAATGATCTATATTTGAGAGATTTTTTGTAAAAAACATTAAAAATTAATTTCCAAAACTTTAAATAAATTTCCCATATATTCTCTTTTGGTAAGTATTGCCAACTGTTCGTTTATTTGTTTTTCTTTCTTTGGGTTTTTCTTAATTAAGATATTAGCTCGATCTAAAATTCCATTCTGCCGAAGGAAATTTGATTGAGTATTTATTATAAAGTCATCAATTTCATTTTCTTCTAAAATATTTTGCAGGTTATTAAAGTCTACATGATATGTGATATCTTGATTACCTGGGTTATCAAGAAAATCAGTTTTTTTATTTGATTTAATTGACTGAAGTGTGCTTATCTTAGGTAGATTAATATATCCATAATCAATTAGTAAGAAAAAACCATTATTCATAAGCAAGAAATTGATCAATTCCCGAAAGATTAAATTAGTCTCAGGAGAAAATTCAATTACCTCAAGATGTTTAAGGTCTTGCATATTTTTTACAAATTTAGAAATATCTGGTCTCGGCTCAATAAAGTCAAATCTTAAGCTATCCTTTTGGTCCAATTTAATAACCGTTTCATAAATATTTCCGTTCCTACTCATTAATTGGCGCGTAGGTATCGCATCAAAAAACTCATTTGCAATTATTACTGAAAATTCATTGGGATATGAATTGAAATTTTTATGTATCTTACAATTGGGATAGTTATTTTTTAGATTTTGAATATAGAATTTATTAATTTCATTAAAGTGAATTGTATACTCGACATCTTTATCTAATAAAGCATTGAGCACTCTAGTAATATCGTTTATCAGAGCACCTCTTCCTGGTCCAAGTTCAATTAAATTAAATTTTTTTATTTTTCTTGCATGAATGAGGTTTAATATTTTTACAGCAATTATTTCACCAAACATTTGAGATATTTCAGGTGCAGTAACAAAATCTCCATCTTTGCCTATAGCTTTGTTAGACGTATAGTATCCATACTCTTCATCTCTTAATGAAATATTCATAAAATCATCTAGATAGAGAAATGCACTTTCTTTTAAAGCATCGTAAATTTTATCTCGTATCATTTTTAATGCTTTTAATTACTAAAATTAAAATTCCAGCAAGAAACATTGGTAAAGATAATATCATGCCCATTGTAAGAAAATGATATACAAATCCTAATTGAATATCGGGCTCGCGTGTAAATTCAACAATAAATCGAAATAATCCATAAAGCATCAGAAAGACGCCTGAAATTATTCCAGGGTTTTTAAGTTTTTTAAATTTAAAAATTAAAAAATTTAAAATTATAAATAATAAAAGTCCTTCTAAAAAAGCTTCATATAATTGACTTGGATGACGATACTGGTTGTCAGCGTTTGGAAATTTCATTCCAATAAGAAAATTTGAAGGTCTACCAAATAATTCGCCATTTATAAAATTAGATATTCTGCCAAAAAATATTCCAACAGGAGCTGATACGCATATCAAATCGCTTATTTCAAAAAAAGTGGTTTTATAGAGCTTTGAAATTATTATGGCAGCTGTAACAATACCAAGCAAACCTCCGTGAAAGGATAAACCTCCTTGCCAAAGATGTAATATCTCAATTAGATTTTCAGAGTAATAATCATAATTATAGAAAATCACATATCCCAATCGTGCTCCTATAATTAATCCAATTATTGAATAAAAAATCAGATCATCAATTAGTTTTTCATTGATGCTATTACTATGAGAAACTGCTTTATTTGAAGCGAGATATTTAATGTATCTCCAAGCAAATATAAATCCTACAATATACGCAAGTGAGTACCAACGGATATCAAGAGGACCAATCGAAAAAAAAACTGGACTAATAGATGGAAAACTAAGATAAATCACGTTAATTTTGAATAATATTTAAAATATACTTATCACTAATTATGATCACAAGGAAAGTTTTAATTAATAAATTTGTTAACTTTGTTACACAAGGCTTTAAGCTTTCGCAAGCGATCGATGATGAATACAAAACAATAAAAAAGTTTAAAAAAGATAGAAATAATGCCGAAGAAAAAAAACACTGCAAGTAGTTTAAATAAAGAAAAATTTTTAATAATTGGTGCTGGTAATATGGGGATTGCTGTGATCAAGTCATTATTTAACCACCGAATTTCCTCAAAAAAAATTGTGGTAATTGAAAAGAATCAGTCAAGTGAATTGAAAAAATTAAAAAGATTAAATAATTTTGAAATAAAAAATAGCATAGATAAAATTAATAATCTTTATCAACCTACAATCACACTTATTGCTGTTAAGCCTAATCAATTAAAAACACTAAATGGATTAGATAAAGATAATAGACTTGGTAATTCAATTATAGTTTCCATAGTTGCTGGTAAAAAAATAAAAGATTTAAATAAAGTCTTCAAAAAAACATCAGGTATTGTAAGAGCTATGACTAATACTCCTGTATCTGTTAATATGGGTACCACAATTGTACATTTTGAGAGAAAAATAAAAACAAAACAAAAAAAACCTATTTTTGATTTCATGTCCTTATTGGGGCAAGTCAGTGAAACCAAAAAAGAAGATTTAATTGATGATTTCACTGCAATTTTTGGAAGTGGTCCAGCATACATATATCTTTTTATAAATTCTCTCATTGAGATAGCTAATAAATCAGGGTTTAAAAATTCGGACAGTATGGTTTTACAGACTTTCTTAGGATCAATATTACTTTTATTAAGCGGGCAAAAAAAGCCATCTGATTTACAGAAAAAGGTGACAAGTAAGGGAGGCACCACTGAAGCAGCGCTGAGTATCCTTGCTTCCAATAAAGGATTAAAAAGTCTTCTTAAAAGAGCTGTAAACAAGGCAACAAAAAGATCTAGAGAATTGAGTAAAATTTGTTAGTTTGGTATTTCGATCGCAACCTCTAGACCTCCTAAATAACTGTCGTGCAGTGATATTTTTCCATTTATTGAATTCAATAAGGATTTAGTAGTAGCTAGACCTAATCCAGAGTTTGAGACATTCTGATTTCTACTTTGGTCTACTCTATAGAAAGGTTTAAATACATTATTTTTTTCTCTATCAGGAATACCAATTCCATTGTCATGAATGTTTATTTTAATTAGGTTTTTGTTTATATCTGCTTTAATTATTATTTTATTTGAATGTACAATCGCATTATTTAATACATTTGTAATTGAACGAGAAAAAATATTCTCATTTACAAAAACTTCTTCATCATTAATGATTTCAAGATTAATTTCATGTTTTGTAAAATGTATATCATTCTTAATATTTATTATTGCCTCAATAGGATTAATTGTAGATTTATCTCTTGACTCATTTATAGCTGCAAAATCTAAATATTCTACTAGCATCTCATTCATCTGATTTATTTCTAAATTAAGTTCATTTTTAATTTTATTATCTTTTATTGACTCAAGAAGTAACTTCATTCTTGTGAGAGGAGTTTTTAAGTCATGACTCACTCCTGCTAACATAAGAGATCGTTGTTCAATTTGTCTTGATATTCGATTTTTCATTTTTAAAAATTCCAAACTTGCCTGTCTTACTTCTAGAGCACCTGATACTTTAAAATTATTTACTTCTTGCCCTTTGCCAAATTGTTCTGCTGCCTTAGCCAAATTCGAAATTGGTTTAACTTGATTTTTCAAAAATAAATACGCTATCAAAATAAGGACAAATGATGAAATAATCTGCCACCCTAAAAATATATGGTTTCTTGAGGTTGTAATACGATGAATTGGGAAGTTAAAATGTATTACTTTTTCTGAAGCGCTTATCATAACATCGACTGTTTCGTTATCTTGTTCAATGACAAAAAATTTATGTTTAATTCTGGTGCTCAATTCATTTTTTAAACTGACAAGTACTTGATTATCGTTTTGTTTGGTATTTAATTGGTTCAAATCATATTTGCTCAATTCTTGGATATTCATTAGAAAGTAATCACCAAATTGACTCTTGGCTTGATACTGATCTAACCTGATTTCACTAGAGAGCATTCTGTCAGAAATTAATTCTATTTCCATAGCAACAGATCTTGATAGGCGGTTGAGGGTGCGTTCCCACAAGCTATTATAGTAATATGATAGAATTATTAATTGAAACATAATTATTGGGAATAGAACAATTAACACTGTTCTTCCTAAAAGACTCGTTGGTAGAATTTTTTTAATCATTTAGTCAATCCATAGCTCATAACCAGAACCTCTTTTAGTTTTAAGAAATTTTGGAATCTTCGGGTCTTTTTCAATTTTTTTTCTTAGTCTATTTATACATACGTCTAGTGTTCTTTCTTGATTAAAATTAAGTGATGTAATTAGCTCCTCTCTTGAAAATGACTTACCAGGAAATTTTGATAAAATTCGCAATATTTTTAATTCGTTCTCATTAAGAGACAGTTCAGTTGATTTTCCTTTGATCACGCCACTTTTTAAATCAACTATAATATTATCAAGTTGAATTTGTTTAGTTTCTTTTTTTATAGAAGTTTTATTTAAGATATTATTTATGCGTAAAAGTAATTCTTTTGGTTCAAAAGGTTTTCCCAAATAATCATCTGCTCCAATTTCTAATCCATGGACCCTGTCTTCAGTCTCTCCCATTGCAGTTAAATGGATTATAGGTATTAGGGATTTTTCACGAATTTCTTTTGTTAATTCATAACCATTTTGTCCTGGCATCATTATGTCAATAACAAGTAAATCAAATGTAATATATTTTAGTATCTCTTTTGCTTCAGTGGCATTACTTGCTGTTGATACAAGGTACTTATTATCAACTAAAAATGTCTTTAATAATTCTCTAATCTTATCATCATCATCAACTAAAAGAATATGTAGATTATTTTCACTCATCAATGTTCCTCTATAAATGAGCTTATTACTTGATTAAATCCTTGCACTGAACCAGCCCCAGACTTAACATAGGCTTTTGAAAGTGAATTGATAATGGGTTTTATTGCCTCGTTTAAAGCCTTGTTTGCATTATCTGTCATAAACAAATTTTTTTTTCTTGCATCATCATTGTTTATTTTTTGAATAATTAAGTTCTCTTTGATTAGAACTCTGAGTACACGATTAAGGCTTTGTTTCCTTATATCCAATTTCTTCAGTAGTTCATTAAATGTTATTCCAGGCTTAATATTAATTATCAAAAGACATCTAATATCGGCTATGCCCAATTTTTTATCATCAAGGCTTGCTAAAATTTCTTTTTCCAGAATTTTTGCAGCTTCAAAAAAACTATTTAATGAATTTTTGATTCTATCTTCACGCAGATAAAGTAGAGATGCAGATTTATTTGATATTGTATTTAAGTCAGCCACTATGACATAATAATCTGAAAAATATATATTAATCAAGCCATTTATCTGTTATTAAACTTTTAATTTATTAGAGTAATTTACATGGAAATAGCACCATTTGATAATCGAGAGGGTTTTATTTGGATGAACGGAGAGTTTATCAAATGGAATGATGCAAAATGTCATATTATTACTCAGGGTCTTCACTATGCTAGTGCTGTGTTTGAAGGGGAAAGAGCCTATAAAGGGAAGATTTTTAAATCTGAAGAACACACGAAAAGGCTATTTAGATCAGCGGAAATTGTAGGCATAAAAATTCCTTATAGTCAGTCCCAAATTAATGAGGCCAAAGATGAACTCATTAAAAAAATGAATTTTGAAGATTGTTATGTTAGGCCAATTGCATGGAGAGGATCTCAGCAAATGGGAATTTCAACTGCTAAATCTGATATTAATGTTGCAATTGCAGTGTGGAACGATTGGGCATCATATTTTAAAATCGAGGATCGAAAAGCTGGCCTACGATTAATAACTTCACCATGGAAACGGCCATCACCTGATACGGCACCATGCGAAGCAAAGGCATCTGGTCCTTACGTTATTTGTACAATGTCAAAAGAATTTGCGGAGGAAAAAGGATACCATGATGCCCTAATGTTGGACTATAGGGGCTATGTTGCTGAAGGTACTGGAGCAAATATTTTCTTTATTAAAGGAAAAGAAATTCATACTCCAATTCCTGATTGTTTTCTTAATGGTATAACTAGGCAAACTGTTATTGAAATGGTTAAAGAGCAAGGCTTTAATATTACTGAGCGTCATATAAAGCCAGAAGATATTAGTAATTTTGATGAGGCCTTTCTAACAGGTACCGCGGCAGAGATTACTCCAATTCAGTCTATTGACGATATTAAATTCAATACTGGAGACAATACCCAAAATTTTAAGTTTATGCAGGATTATCACGAAATCGTGAGATCTTAACTTAAAATATACTTTTGTAATATTGATAAGCGCTGATCAGCGTGATTATAGTTGACAGCCAGAACAGATAGATACCTATGTTTAATAAAGGCTTCAAATCTATGTAGATGCTTCCTATTAAGATCAAAAATAAACTCAAAATTTGAAAAGCAGTTTTATATTTCCCTAATATAGAAACATCTATTTTTTTTACTTCTGGTAAATTAGATGCATACTCTCTTAGACCAGAGATAAAAATTTCTCTAAATATTATTAAGTAGGCTGGAATTAAATTAATCTCATTGATATAGTCATTATAGATAAATGTAATTATTAACAGTACGACAAATAACTTATCTGCAATAGGATCTAACATTTTACCAAATTCAGATGTACTATTAGTTTTTCTTGCAATTATCCCATCAAAATAATCTGACAATGCAATAACAATAAACAAAATAAGAATTGCCAAATTAAATGAGCTATCACTATCTATGATTAAATATATTAATAATGGTAATAAAAAAATTCTAAGTAGAGTGAGAAAATTTGGTAACTTAGACATTATCCATTAAAATATGCATATATTTTTTCTGAAAGCAACTTACTAATTCCTCTAACTTTCATTATATCCTGAGCTGAGGCATTTTTAATATTTTTAACTGATCCAAAATGATTCAAAAGTAATTTTCTTCTGCTTCGTCCTAAACCCTCTATCGGTTCTAGTTCTGAGGCATGCATTTCCCTCTTTCTTTTCGCTTTATGAGCCCCGATTGCGTAGCGATGTGACTCATCTCTAATTCTCTGAATAAAGAAAAAGGAGGGAGTATTTTTGTCGATAAAGTTTTTTTTGTTTTTATATATTATTTGATCTAATGACTCTTTTCTTCCCTCACCCTTAAATATTGATATTAGTTTAATTTCATTTAAACCTTTAGTTTCTAAGATTTCTTTAGCTAAATCGTAGTGGCCTTTACCTCCATCTATAACCAATAAATCAGGCAATTTTTCATATTTCTTAGAATTTTTGATTGCTTCTTTTGAAAATCTTCTCTCAAGGACGTGTCTCATCATTCCGTAATCATCACCTAGTTTTACTTTTGATGAGTCTATATTAAATTTTCTATATGATTTTTTTTCAAACCCTTCTTCAGAGTAAACAATCATTGCACCAACTGCATTTTTGCCCGATAGATGACTGTTGTCATAGGCTTCAACTCTTTTTATTTTTTTAGTTATATTGAGTACTTTTGAAAGTTGGCTCAGATTCTCTTTGTCAGAGTGAGACTGCGCAATGTGATTTTTAAGTGCTAGTTCTGAGTTTCTTCTCGCATAATTCACTATATCTAATTTTTTTCCTTTTTTAGGGACAAAAAAAGATGTCTTGTAATTATAAATGGATTTAAGAGATGTTTCGATAAGAGAAGAATTTTTTATAGGTAAGTTTAACAATACATTTTTTGGAGGGGAATATCTTGTATAGAAATCAACAATAAAACGCTCTAGGATCTCATAAGTTTCTACTTCATCGCTGTGTTTTGGAAAATAAGATCTATTTCCCCAATTTTGACCTGACCTATAAATAAATACTTGAACACATGATTTATTGCCTTTTCTTGAAATTGAAATCACGTCAGTATTTTTTACATCGTAAAGATTTATGTTTTGCTGACTTTGAATCTGTGTTAGTGCAACTATCTTATCTCTATAGCTAGCTGCTTTTTCATAATTAAGACTTTTACTTTCTTCATCCATTTTAGAAGATAACTCCTCTTGTAAATTGCTATGTTGACCTGAAAGAAAGTGCTCAGCATTCTTAACACTTTGTAAATACTCTTTTTTACTTAATGTATAATCAACACAGGGACCGCTGCACCTTTCAATTTGATAAAGAAGACATGGTTTAGATCTATTTTGAAAAATAGTATCATCACACGACCTTAGTAGAAAAACTTTCTGTAATATTTTTAGAGTATAATTTAGTGAATTAATTGTTGCGAACGGACCAAAATATTTCCCCTTATATTTTTGTTTTCCTCTATGTTTTGAAATTTGTGGAAATTCTTGTTCATGATTAATAAAAATATAAGGAAATGATTTATCATCTCGTAAAAGTATATTGAAAGGAGGTTTAAGTTTTTTTATTAAATTTGCCTCAAGCAACAAAGCTTCTTTTTCTGTCTCTGTAATAATTACTTCAATATTTGATATTCTACTAACCATCCTTCTGATTCGATTTGAGAGATTGTTAGTGTTTAGATAGCTTTTAAGTCTATTTTGGAGATTTTTTGCTTTACCAACATACATAATCTCTTCTTTTTCATTAAGCATTTTATAAATACCGGACGAAGAGGGGGATTGGTCAATTATTTCTTTAATATTCTCAAGATTATTCATTATTTTGAACGAGAGCGTTCAACTTCAATTCCTGCACTTTCAGCTTCTTGAATTGCATCAAGTTTTTCAAGTCTTATCTTCATAGTTTGAATTCTTTTGTTTTTAAAGCACTCCTGAAATATTTTTTCAGCAAGTTTTTCTAGTAAAATTGTATGACCAGATTTAATAATTTTTTTAATTTTTTTTGAAATCTGATTATAACAAACAACACTGTACAATTTATCATCATTTATTTTTTTCGGATTTTTAACTTTAGCAATTATATTTATGCGGAGTGGTTGGCTCTTTGTTTTCTCGTGTTTGTATACTCCGATGTTTGCATCGATCATAAAATCATTTAAAAATATTAAATCGTATCCAGAATTTGGATTAATCAAGTCTGTTTCTGACCTTAATTCGCTTAATTTAAGTATATTCCTTGCTGTCATGATAAATGTTCCCCACCATCTACAGCTATAAATTGACCTGTAATTGATTTTGATTCAAGAAGAAATTTAACTGTTCTGGCAATCTCCTCCGGCGGTGAACCTATTTTAAGTAAAGTATTTTTGATCGATTTATCAAAGTGTTTTTTTGATTGATGAATATTTTTAAGTGTCGGGCCTGGGCCAATTGCATTAACCCTAATGTTAGGAGCAAATGATTTGGCCATGATTGTAGTTGCAGATAGTAAAGCAGATTTTGAAATGGAGTAGGAAAAAAACGATGTATCTGGATTGACTACATTTTGATCCAATATATTTATAATATGCCCTAAGCTCTTTTTTGGAAGTTGTTTATTAAATTCTTTAGATATTATTAGAGGAGCATATAAGTTTATATTCATATGATCATACCAAAGTTTATCATTTAAATTTTCTATATTATCATTGATGAATAAGGAGGCATTATTAACAATTGCATATATTGGTCCAAAAAATTTTTTACTTCTTTTAATTATATTTTTTACATCAGATATTTTAGACAAATCGGTTTTCACTATCTCGCAATCGCGCCCGTGACCATTAATAATATTTTTCAACTCTCTGGCTGCTTTTGTAGACTTATTATAGTGTATTATAAAATTATAATTAGAATCTTTGAGAAATAGTGCAATTGATCTACCAATTCTTTGGGAACCGCCTGTAATTAATATTGTTTTTTTCATAATATAAAAGAATACCCAAGATATAAAAAATAACTAATCAAGAAAAAAGCAGAATGTATTTTTCTCATTTGAATTCTTAAAATTGCCATAAGAGCTATCATTAAAGTTACTAATATTAAAATATATATGTGAAATACATCTATATTTTTTAGAGAATATTCAAGCCCTCTAAGTTGAACAATTATAACCCCTGGTAAGAAAACAAACAGTATGTTCATAATGTTGCTACCAATAACATTACCAATACCTATAGAGCCCTTCTTTTTTAAGTAAGAAATAATAACAGTTATCAATTCAGGTAAGGATGTTCCAATGGCCAGAACAAAAATACCTATTAGTACCTCGTTAACTCCTAACGTTTGAAAAATATTCAGTGAGCTGTCTAAAAAAATTTTCCCACCGATAAAAATGCCTATAAAGGCACTCAGTAAAATTAAATAAGTGTATCTTCCAAAAATTTTATGTTCTTCATTTTGATCTGAGGATTTATAATTACGAAGAAAATTGATAAAGAACAAAGTTAAAACTAAATAGCCGATTGTGTGAATGAGAGTGACTGTTTGGCTAATATAAAATAAGAGCGCGAAGTACAAAGATATTAGAAGTAAAAAAATAATATCCTTAGTACCTAATTTATCTAGATTAATTTTGAAAAAAAATGCTGAGGTTCCTAAAATTAATAAAATATTTGCAATATTAGATCCTATTATATTTCCGGTAATAGCATCAGTAGCTGGAACGATCTTTGTTGCAGCAAATAGAGTTATAACTAGTTCAGGTGCCGATGTACCAAACGCTACAATTGTTAAACCTATTAATACTGGGGATAAATTGAACTTTTTAGCAATTGCGTCAGCCGACTCAATCATTTTATCTGCACTGTATAAAAGAAGAGATAATCCTATTAACAGTATGCAGAAATCTATAAACATTAAGTAAAGTACTTTCTTTTTTTCCTTTTATTTTTTTTATAAACTATATTGCTATTGGATGGTAACTCTAATTCATTATTCTCAAGCCTTTTTATCTCATCTCTTAACTTAGCAGCTTCTTCAAAATTGAGATCATCAGCAAAATCCATCATATTTTTCTTAAGTTCCTCAAGATGTTTTTTTAGATTATTTCCGACGAGATGTTTTTCTGTACTCTTCAAATCAACATTTACACGATCATTTTCATAAATACTTTCAAGAATATCACTAATATCCCTCTTAATAGTTTCAGGTGTAATATTATTTTCTTTGTTGTATTTCTTTTGTATATCTCTTCTTCTGTCAGTCTCACTTATTGCTTTTTTTATACTTTCTGTTTCTTTATCAGCATACAGTATTACTCTTCCATCTACATTCCTTGCTGCTCTACCGATCGTCTGTACCAATGACCTCTCCGATCTTAAGAAGCCTTCTTTATCAGCATCTAATATTGCGACTAAAGCACATTCAGGTATATCCAAACCTTCTCTAAGTAAATTGATACCCACTAACACGTCAAACAATCCCTTTCTGAGATCGCGGATAATTTCAATTCTCTCTAATGTATCAATATCTGAATGCATATATTTTACTTTTATTCCGTTTTCATGCATATACTCTGACAAGTCCTCAGCCATGCGTTTAGTGAGTGTTGTCACTAATACTCGGTATTTAAGATCAATAATTTTTTTACATTCTGATATTAAATCTTCAACTTGAGTTTTCGCAGGCCTTATTTCAACCTCTGGATCAATCAACCCTGTTGGCCTTATTATTTGTTCAGTAAATACCCCTTGAGTTTTTTGCATTTCCCATGGTCCTGGAGTAGCAGAAATGAATAAACTTTGAGGGCGCATCATTTCCCATTCCTCAAATTTTAATGGTCTGTTATCTAAACAAGATGGTAATCTAAAGCCATATTCTGACAGTGTTGTTTTTCTGCTTCGGTCACCTTTATACATACCTTCTAATTGAGGAACTGTGACATGACTTTCATCAACAAAAAGGAGTGCATTGTCAGGCAAGTATTCAAAAAGTGTTGGAGGCGGTTCGCCTGGATTTCTTCCAGAGAGATATCTTGAATAATTCTCAATGCCTGGACAACTACCCGTTGCCTCAATCATTTCTAAATCAAACCTTGTTCTTTCTTCTATTCGTTGAGCCTCTATTAATTTATTTTCTTTTTTAAATTCAGGAATCCTTACTTCTAAATCTTTTCGTATTTGTTTTATGGCAGTATCAAGTGTTGGCCTTGGAGTGACGTAGTGACTGTTTGCATAAATTTTTATAGTTTCTAACTCAGCTGTCTTTTTTCCAGTCAATGGATCAAATTCACTTATCGACTCGAGATCATCTCCGAATAACGATAATTTCCACGCGCGGTCTTCGTAATGGGATGGAAAAACCTCAATCAAGTCGCCACGCACTCTAAATGTGCCTCTATGAAAATCTGTGTCGTTTCGGTTATATTGAAGCGTGATGAGTTTTTGAATAATTTCATTTCTTCCAATCTTTTGATTTTTTTCTAAACGAATAGTCATTGATCTATACGTTTCAACAGAACCTATTCCATAAATACATGAAACACTTGCAACAATTACAACATCTTTTCTCTCAAGTAAGGATTGAGTTGCTGAGTGTCTCATTCGATCGATTTGTTCATTTATCGATGCTTCTTTTTCTATGTAAGTATTTGACCTCGGTACGTATGCTTCAGGTATATAATAGTCATAATAAGATACAAAATATTCAACGGCGTTATCTGGAAAGAATGACTTCATTTCACCATACAATTGAGCTGCTAAAGTTTTATTTGGAGCAAGTATTAGAGTTGGCCTTTGAAGTTTTTCTATAATTTTAGCCATCGTGAATGTTTTGCCTGATCCAGTTACTCCAAGCAAAACTTGTTCCATCTCATCGCCTTTAATGCTTTTAACAATTTCTTCAATTGCTTGAGGCTGATCTCCAGCAGGTTTGTATTCAGATGTGACTTTAAGAACTTCAGAATTTGGCATTAATTTATTAATTAGTTAGAATATAAATTGTGTATTAATCTAATTTAATATAATAGCTGATTGTATAAATAACAAATTCTGGGGATAAGCAGTGGTAGAACTATCACACAGTATAAAAAGAATTAAGCCATCGGCCACCATGGCAGTGACCCAAAAAGCTCGTGAATTAAAGGCTGCTGGAAAGGATATTATAGGGCTAGGAGCGGGCGAACCTGATTTTGATACTCCAGAAAATATTAAAAATGCTGCCATTCAAGCGATAAACGATGGAGATACTAAATATACCCCTGTTGATGGAACTCCAGAACTGAAGAAAGCAATCAAAGCAAAATTTAAAAGAGAAAATAACTTAGATTACGAGCTTGATGAAATCTCTGTTGGTACAGGAGGAAAACAAATTATTTTTAATGCATTTGCTGTCTCCTTAAATGAGTCAGATGAAGTAATTATTCCAGCTCCTTATTGGGTAACTTACCCTGACGTCGTTAATTATTTCAATGCAAAACCTATTTTTGTTCAATGTGGTGAAGAGTCAGGATTTAAAATAACCCCACGACAACTTGAAAACACAATCAATCAATCAACCAAATGGTTTATTCTTAATTCACCCTCAAATCCTACAGGTTCCTGTTATACAAAGAATGAACTTTTAGAACTTGCAAATGTTTTGAAAAAATATCCACACGTGAACATAATGACAGACGATTTATATGAACATCTTATATACGATGATAATGAATTTCATACTTTTGCAAGCATTGCTCCAGAACTTAAAGAAAGAATATTAACATTGAACGGAGTCAGTAAGGCATATGCTATGACAGGTTGGAGAATTGGTTATGCGGGAGGAAATGTCAGCTTAATTAAAGCCATGGGCAAGCTTCAGTCTCAATCAACAAGCAATCCAACATCTATCAGTCAAGCTGCAGCAGTTGAAGCCTTAAATGGAGATAATTCATTTATTGCCGAAAGAGCCAAAGTATTTAAAGGTAGACGTGATTTTCTAATCAATGAATTTACTAGTATGAATGGAATTACTTGTAGAGTACCTGAAGGTGCATTTTATGTTTTTCCATCATGTAAAGGAGTAATTGGTAAAGTTGATGAGTCGAATAACAAAATTACAAATGATGAAGAATTTACGACATCATTATTAGAGCATGCAGGAGTTGCTGTTGTTCAAGGTTCAGCTTTTGGTCTGGAAGGCTATTTTAGAATTTCTTATGCAACTTCAGACGAAAACTTAAAAAATGCATGCGTTCGTATGAGAGGTTTTCTTAATAAATTAAGATAATTCAGCTAGGTATTTTTCTGCCTCTAGCGCTGCCATGCAACCCATACCAGCTGCAGTAACCGCCTGACGATAAATTTTATCCTTCACATCTCCTGCTGCATATACACCTTCAACGTTTGTAAGTGTTGAATCAGGTTTTGTAATTATATATCCATCTTCATCCATCTCGACTTGGTCCCTAAAAATTTGAGTAGCTGGATCATGCCCTATAGCAACAAAGACACCGTCTAGCTCGATACTACTGGTTTCGTTAGTTTTTGTATTTTTAATGTTTATACTTTTTACATTTAGAGGATCTTCATCGCCAACTATTTCTTTTAGTTCACTATCCCACACACATTCAACCTTTTCATTTTTAAACAATCTATCTTGAAGAATTTTTTCTGCTCGAAGTTCATCACGCCTATGAACAAGGTACACTTTAGATGCAAAGTTTGTTAAATATAAAGCTTCCTCAACAGCTGAATTACCACCGCCGATGACTGCTACCTTTTTTTCCTTAAAAAAGAAGCCATCACAAGTTGCACAAGCTGAAACACCATATCCTTGAAATTTTTTTTCAGAGTCTAATCCAAGCCATCTTGCTTGAGCTCCTGTTGAGATAATCACTGAGTCCGCAGTATACTCAGTTCCCGACTCGCTAATAGCCTTAAATGGCTTACATTTAAAGTCTACACTTTTTATAATGTCATTTATAATATTTGTTCCAACATTTTTTGCTTGTTCTTGCATTTGTTCCATTAGCCATGGACCTTGTATTACATCCCCGTATCCAGGATAATTTTCGACATCAGTTGTTATTGTAAGTTGCCCACCTGGCTGTAAACCTTGGACTAAAGTTGGCTCGAGCATTGCTCTTGCCGCATATATTGCAGCAGTATATCCTGCGGGACCTGATCCTATTATTAGAACTTTTGAATGCATTTAATTTTTATAATCTATATATTATCTTCTAGTAATTAAAGAACTTTTGTATTCAACATAGATAGTTATTAAATGACCAATTTCAAGAATTTGAGAGCGTGGTGCCTAACAGATGGATCAGCAGGAATGATCAGTCAGGTCAAAGGCCTTGCAGATGCTCTTAATTTAAATTTTGAACAAAAGACAATAGATTTAAAATTTCCTTGGAATAAGCTTCCAGTGGGAATTTTGCCACCATCTAAAATTATATTTAATAATTACAGACAAATAAGCTTAGAAAGTAATATTCCTCCAGATATTATTATATCATGTGGCAAGAGGTCTATTTATGCATCTTTACATCTCAAAAAATCCCTAAAAAATAAAGTCTTTTCAATTCATATACAAAATCCAAAAATCAACCCAGCTCATTTTGATTTGGTTGTCGCTCCAGCGCATGATGATTTAAAAGGTAAAAACGTGCTTAAAACTGATTTGGCACTTAATCATATAAATAAAAGTCTACTGAGCAAAGAGGCTGAGCTTTACGCAGCTCAATTCTCAAAAATAGAAAAACCTATTTGTGCAATTTTCTTAGGTGGTCAAAACAGAAACTATCGCTTCGATATCTCTGTTGTTAAGGTATTAGCTGATCAAGTTGATAAAATTATTAAAAATAATGATATTCAGTTATACATTTTATTTTCAAGAAGAACTGATCAATTTATTATCGAATACTTGAAAGAACGCTTTTTGGATCAGAATATTATTTGGAACGGCGAAGGTAATCCTTATTTAGCCTTAATGAAGTTTTCTAAATATCTTATTTGTACAGCTGACTCTGTTTCAATAATTTCAGAATCTATATCTTCAACTAAACCAGTATATATTTTTAAACTTCCAAGCTTAAAAAAAAATAACAGAATAGATAAATTTATTACGATGCTGTTGCAAAAAAATTACGCAAGGCTTTTAGGAGAAAAACTCGAAGACTTTACAAATTCATATGAAAATGAGACCTTCCAAGTAGCCAGAATGATTGAAGAAAGGTATAATAAAAAAGCATGACATTAATCAATGCTTTGAAAAATAATTTATCACATTCCAATGTACCTTTTAATCATTGGATAATTAATAATCCTCTTTCAGAAAAAGCAATAGATGAAATTTATTCTATTAATTTTCCTGAAGGTAAAGTTATTTTTGATGGTACAAGAGCAGGAGATAAAACAGGGGATAACTTACTTAGTAAGTTAAGAGTATTTATCAATAAAGATAATGCAGAGGAATATTCTGAATTATCTGGGCTAGTAAAAGAAATGCAATCAAAAGAATGTACTGACTTCATTTCTAATCTGATCAATAAAGATCTAAAAAATTCTTATGTTAGATTAGAAGTCATTGCCGATCGAGATGGATTTTGGCTTGAACCTCACTGTGACATCAAGGAAAAATTGATGTCATCAATTTTGTTTGTAAACAGATACGGAGAAAATGAAAATTTAGGAACAGACTTTTATACTCCAGATTTGAAAGTTGCTAAAACTCTACCTTATAAAAATAATACAGGGTATATTTTTACTTCAGAAGAAAACTCTTGGCACGGACTTGAAAAGAAAAAAATTAAAAAAGAAAGACGCTGCTTGCAATTAAATTATGTTACTTTTGAAACAGAGTGGCCAGTAGACTGATGGTAAAAAAAGAAATAGATAGTGTTGATCTAAAAATACTTCGAATACTTCAAGATGAAGGAAGAATTTCAAATCTAGATCTATCTAAGAAAATTGAAATGTCTCCACCGCCTACACTAAGAAGAGTTAGAGACTTAGAAGATAATGGGTATATTGATGGTTTTCGTGCTAATCTAGATCCATCAAAGCTTGGATATGACTTAGTAGCATGGATATTTGTAAGTTTAAAAAATCAAAATGAAGAAAGCTTGGGGTCTTTTGAAAAGCTGGTTTGGGGCCTGGAACCTATAAGAGAGTGCTTTATGTTAAATGGTGAAATAGACTTTATTCTTAAATGTGTAGTGAAAAATATGAATGAATTTAATAATTTTTTAACAACACATATGACTTCAAGTGAAAATATTTTGAGTGTCAAAACAGCTTTTGTAATTAAAAATACAAAGAAACTGGGTACTGTTCCTCTAGATTAATGAAATTTAGTTATAGGGTTAACTTCCAGCTCATTATTTCTTAATTCTTTAATAGAATTAATAGCGGCCCTTGCACCAGATACTGTAAGAAAGTACGGCAAACTTTTCATTAGAGCAGTTCTTCTTATACCAAAGGAATCATTTATTGATTTTCTTCCTTCAGTTGTATTAATTATAATATCAACTTTATCATTAATTAACTCTTCAACAATATGAGGTGATCCTTGAGAAACCTTATTAATTTTCTTAACCTTAACACCACCCTCCATCAAATAATCAGCTGTTCCTGCAGTAGCATTCACTTGAAATCCTAATTTTTGAAAGGATCTTATAATTGGAAGTATTTTTGGCTTATCAGAGTCCTTTACAGATACGAATAAAGAACCATTTTTTGGAAGTGGGTTTGATGAAGCTAATTGACATTTTATAAACGCTGACTCAAATGACATGTCAATTGCCATTACTTCACCAGTAGATTTCATTTCAGGGCCTAAGATGGTATCAACATTAGGAAAGCGTTTAAAAGGAAATACAGGTTCTTTAATTGAGATACAATTAGTCTTACGAATTTTAAATTCATGTTTATTCAAAGGTTTTCCCATTGCTGCACTTAGTGCTATCTTAACAATTGGATTACCTGTAGCTTTAGCTACAAATGGCACAGTTCGACTGCTTCTAGGATTAACTTCAAGCAGGAATATATTATTATTTTGAATTGCAAATTGTATATTCAGCAAGCCCTTCACATTCAGCGCAATTGCTAATTTTTTGGTTTGCTTTTCTATGTCCTTAATGATTTTTTCTGACAATGAGTAAGGAGGCAACGTACATGTCGAGTCACCAGAATGGATTCCTGCTTCCTCAATATGTTCCATAATACCCGCAATGATGACTTTTTTGCCATCAGACACAGCATCGACATCTACTTCAATGGAGTCTTTCAAATAGTGATCAATTAGAACAGGGCTTTTACCACTGACTACAACAGCTTCTTTAAAGTATTTTTTTAATTCATCTTCATTGTGAACAATTTCCATAGCTCTTCCACCTAAAACATATGATGGCCTTATCACTGCTGGAAAACCTATTTTCTTAATTACTGAGTTAGCTTCTTTTTCAGAATATGCGATACCATTTGCTGGTTGCAATAGATTTAAGTCTTCAGAAATCTTTTTAAATTTTTCTCTATCTTCAGCAGTATCGATCGACTCAGTCGAAGTGCCCAAAATTGGTATATTCATTTTATTTAAATAATCAGACAACTTAAGAGGCGTCTGACCGCCGAACTGAACAATAACCCCTAAAAGCTCTCCATTGTTTTTTTCCTTTCTAATAATTTCAAATACATTTTCATTAGTAAGTGGTTCAAAATAAAGTCTGTCACTGGTATCTGGATCGGTAGAAACTGTTTCCGGATTACAGTTAATCATGATTGTTTCATATTTTAATTCTTTAAGGGCAAATGATGCGTGACAGCAGCAATAATCAAATTCAACACCCTGTCCAATTCGATTTGGACCACTTCCAAGAATAACCACCTTTTTTTTACTTGTTGGACTGGATTCACATGCATCACTATTTAAAGAATTTTTTGAGTAAGTTGAGTACATGTATGGGGTCTTAGCTTCAAACTCGGCAGCACAGGTATCTATTCTTTTAAAGTCAGGAAAAATTTTGTTTTTGACACGCATATTAAAAATTTTCTCTTCCTGCGTATTGCAGAGCTGTGATATTTTTTTGTCTGAAAACCCCAAAGATTTTATTCTAAGCAGTTCTCTAGCGTTTCGTGGCAATCCTTTCTTTAAGATTTTTTCCGTATCAACTATCCTCTTTATTTGACCAATAAACCATGGATCAACTTTTGAGGATTTATGAATTTGATCTATATCTAATCCAAAACGTAGTGCCTGAGCTACTAATAATAGTTTATCTGCTAGAGGTTTCTTAAGTTCAGATAAAATATTTTTCTTTGTGAGCTTTTTTTTATTCATACTAACAGTTACTTCGTCTAAGCCATTCAAACCTGTTTCAAGCGACCTCATTGCTTTTTGCAATGACTCTGGAAATGACCTTCCAATAGCCATGACTTCGCCAACAGATTTCATTGAACTCGACAGTAAGGGTTGCGTTAATTGAAATTTTTCAAAAGTAAATCTTGGAATTTTTGTAACCACATAGTCAATTGTTGGCTCAAACGATGCTGGTGTAACTTTCGTAATTTCGTTAGTTAGTTCATCTAATGTGTACCCCACTGCCAGTTTAGCAGCAACTTTGGCAATTGGAAAACCTGTTGCCTTTGAAGCTAAAGCAGATGATCTAGAAACCCTTGGGTTCATTTCAATAATTACAAGCCTTCCATTTTTTGGATTAACAGCAAATTGAACATTAGAGCCTCCAGTTTCAACGCCAATTTCTCTAAGACATGCAATGGATGCGTTTCTCATAATTTGATATTCTTTATCAGTTAAAGTAAGTGCAGGAGCTATTGTTATTGAGTCACCCGTATGCACCCCCATAGGGTCTACGTTTTCAATTGAGCATATGATTATACAATTATCATTTTTGTCTCTCACAACTTCCATTTCGAATTCTTTCCACCCAGCTACAGACTCTTCAATTAAAATTTCATTTATCGGTGAATTATAAAGTCCAGAATTCGCGATTTCTTCGAACTGCTTATCGGTAGTTGCGATCCCTCCACCCGTACCTCCAAGTGTAAAAGATGGTCTTATGATGACAGGCAATCCAATTTTCTTTAGAGCTTTTTTTGCGTCTTTAAAATTTCTTGCAATCTCTGCTCTTGGGCATTCCAAACCAATCTTTGTCATGGCTTTATAAAAACTTTCCCTTTCCTCTGCCTTTTTGATTGCTTTAAGATTTGCACCAATTAACTCAACTTTATATTTTTTTAATGTTCCATTTTTGGAAAGTTCAATTGCAATGTTTAATGCTGTCTGACCACCCATTGTTGGCAGAAGTACATCGGGTTTTTCTTTCTTAATTATTTTTGCAACAATCTCAGGAGTGATTGGTTCGATGTACACTACATCAGCAGTGTCAGGGTCAGTCATTATAGTTGCAGGATTAGAATTAATTAGAATTACTCTATAACCCTCTTCTCGTAATGCCTTACATGCCTGTGTTCCTGAATAATCGAACTCGCATGCTTGTCCGATTATTATTGGACCAGCTCCAACAATTAAAATAGATTTTATATCTTTTCTCTTAGGCATTTTTTTTAATCATTTTTTTAAATTCTTGAAAAAGATAATGACTATCGTGTGGTCCAGGACTTGCTTCTGGATGATATTGAACTGCAAATATATTTCTTCCTTTTCTTATACCTTCAACACTTCCATCGAATAATGATTTATGAGTTATTTTTACATCTTTTGGAATAGATTTTTCAGTTACCTCAAAACCATGATTTTGAGATGTGATTTCTACTTTTTCTGTTTCAAGATTTTTTACGGGATGATTAGCCCCTCTGTGACCTTGAAACATTTTTTTTGTCTTTGCCCCTAATGCTAGAGAAATAAGTTGATGACCAAGACATATTCCAAATAATGGGATCCCTGATTTGATTAGTTTTTTTATAATTGGAATAGCGTATTTTCCTGTTGCTTTCGGATCACCTGGACCATTCGAAAGAAAAATACCATTAGGACTATAAGAAAGAATCTTATCTACGGAAGTTTTAGCAGGAACTAAAATAACCTCTAGATTTAGATCTAATAAGCAATTTAATATATTTTGCTTAATTCCATAATCTATTGCTACTACTTTTAGTTTTGAACTTTTTTTAGTTTTATAAATTTTTACATCTTTGCGTGAAACATCGATAGCCAGATCAAGTCCATTAAGCCCTTTCCATTTTTTTATTTCTTTTAAAAAGGATGCAGTTTTTTTATTGTTTATTGGACCTTCGATAATACCACCTTTCGGCGCACCTTTAGAACGGATTCTATTTGTAATTAGTCTGGTATCAATATTACAAATACCTGGTACGTTGTTTTTTTTAAGCCACGCATCAAGATGAAGGATGGATCTATAGTTTGATGGATCAGAAATATCACAATTAATTATGACTCCTTTTGCATACGGTTTACTAGATTCGTTATCATCAAGATTTGTACCTACATTGCCAATGTGAGGAAAAGTAAAATTGATTATTTGTCCTGCATAAGAGGGGTCAGTTATTATTTCTTGATAACCTGTCATTGAGGTATTAAAACAAACTTCTCCTATTTCCATATTAGGAGAGCCAATTTTTAGTCCATTATATCGGGAGCCATCTTCTAGAATAAGTTGACCTTCAATAGGTTTAGGTCGAGTTGATGAGAGATCTTTTTTCAACCTATTCGTATTAACCATATGTAGTGATTCTAGATTTATAGAAATTTAGTGCAAATGGGGAATTCATGCAATAGTTAGATAAGATAATAAATATTAGATCTATTATTGCCACAATATATCTGATGATGTAGATTTTATGTTTATCTCAAATGAAAGAAAACATCACAACCGAATTATCTAATGCTCTCAAAAATGGGGATAAAGAGAGAATCCATACATTAAGACTAGTACTAGCTGCTATTAAAGATAAAGAAATTGCAAGTCGATCCTCAGGGGAAGATTCTACCATTTCAGATGATACGGTTATTAGTCTTCTCAAAAAAATGGTAAAGCAAAGAAATGATTCGATTGATATGTTTAAAAAAGCTGGACGAGATGAACTTGTTCAGAAAGAAAATAGCGAGATAGATATTATTAGTGAGTTTCTTCCAAAGCAACTTGGTGAGGAAGAGACCGTGATAGCTTGCGAAGAAGCGATTGGTGCAACTGAGGCAAAATCACTAAAGGAAATAGGAAAAGTGATAAAGTATTTGAAGGAAAATAGCTCACCAGCTCTTGACATTTCTTTAGCAAGTAAAATTATAAAGGAAAAACTTCAAAATTTATAGATACTTGGTAGTTATAGCTAACTATGTTCAAGTAATATATTTTATTTATGCCTAGATATTCAAAAGAGTTTATTGGAGAAATTAAAACAAGATTACGTGTTTCAGATGTTGTTGGAAAGTTTGTAAAACTTACTCAAAGAGGAAACGAGTTTGTTGGGCTAAGTCCTTTCAAAAATGAAAAAACACCTTCATTCACTGTCAACGATGAAAAAGAATTCTTTCATTGTTTCAGTAGCGCTGAACATGGCGATATATTCTCTTTTTTAATGAAACATAAAAATATGTCTTATCCGGAGTCAATTGAATATTTAGCTAACCAAGCAGGTTTGAATCCTGAAACTGGTATCATTCGAGATCCAAATTATGTAGAAAAAGATTTTTCAAGCTTAAAAAAAATAATTAATGAAGCAAACAATTATTTCAAGGACCAATTAAAAGCTAGTTCAGTAGCTCAAAAGTATATTGATAAAAGATCAATTGATGAGAATATAATTCAAAAATTTGAATTAGGCTATTCTGGCAATGGCAATGATAATTTATATAACCATTTAAAAAAAATAGGATCGAACATTGATGACGCAATCTCTATCGGTCTAATTAAAAAATCAAATAAGAAAAAAGATGAATTTTACGATTTCTTTCGTAATCGATTTATGTTTCCAATCAAAGATTATAAATCAAACATAATTGCATTTGGAGGAAGAGCCCTAGATAACTCCAATATAAAATATATAAATTCATCAGATAGTCCAATTTTCAAAAAAAGTTTTCAACTTTATAATTTAAATCTTGCAATTGAAGAAAATAGAAAACCAAGAAATTTAATTATTGTTGAAGGATATATGGATGTTATTACTCTATATCAAAATAACTTTAAATCATCTGTAGCACCATTAGGTACAGCGCTTACAAGTTACCAACTTGAACGAGCTTGGAAAGTTTGTCAAAACCCTATAATTATGTTTGATGGAGATGAAGCTGGTCAAAAAGCAGCACAGAGAGTTGCATTACTTGCATTGAACAATTTATTACCTGACCATTCCCTTCGATTTTGTTTATTACCAAAAGATTATGATCCAGATGATTATTTAAATAAGAATAGCCCATCAAGTTTGCAAGATGTAATTGATAACTCTCTATCATTATCTGAATTTATCTGGGCTACAGAACTTGAAAAAGAAGATATTTCCATACCTGAGAAAAAAGCTGGTTTTGAAAAAAGGATAAGAATACTTACAAACAAAATAAATAACAAAACAGTACGTGAATACTATAACAAATTTTTTAATGATAAATTAAGTGAACTAAAATTTAATAGAAAAATTTCTTACGATGTAAATTATCAAAGAAAAAAAAATATGATTTCTAGTGAAATGCTTGCCAGCGATAGAGTTAAAAAGCAAAGCCATGAATCTGTTGTTCGTGAGAAAATCATATTAATCTGCTTAATTGAGAATCCGTTCTTAATTGCGAAGTACTCAGAAGAACTAGGAAAAATTCGCTTTAATGATCTTAATTTGTCATCATTGGTATCTGTAATCCTTGAATTCTCAGCTTCTAATGTTGATAAAGAGCTTGAAAACTTTGATTTTAAGTCTTATTTAATCGATAGGGGATTAAATCAGGAGATTACATATATATTTCAACCAAAGCTAATAAGCACTTATAGCTCTATAATTAAGAATGAAAAGGTAGAGGTTGAAAGAAGCTTTATCAGTCTGTTAGACTTACATAAAAATTTAATTGAAGAAAGTGACCTAGACATTGCTTTAAATGATCTAGAGGAAAAAATGGACGAAAAAAGTTTTGAAAATTTTATGAGAATAAAGAAAGAAAGCATAAGTAAAAACTAAAATGAAGAAAAGAGGTAGAAAAAAAAAGCAGGTCAAAGCTGAAGCTGAAAGCTTACAGGCACAAGCAAATGATCAAGATGGTCCTGTCCTCGATCTAGAAAAATCCATAATAAAAAAGCTTATTAAGCAAGGTAAAAAAGACGGTTATCTCACCCACGAATTAATTAAAAAATCTTTTCCAGAGGATAAATTTACCTCTGAACAGATTGAACAATATACAACTAAGCTGTCTCAAGTCGGGTTTGATATTATTGACTCTGACGACTCCGATAATGATGACGATAAAGATGACGAGTCGCCTTCAGCAAAATCAGGGACAGAAAAAACAGATGATCCAGTTAAATTATATCTCAGAGAAATGGGAACAGTTGATTTACTATCTCGTGAGGGCGAAATTGCAATAGCTAAAAGAATTGAAGCTGGCCAAGAAGCAATGATCTCTGGATTATGTGAAAGTCCACTCACGCTGCAAGCGATACTTGATTGGAGGGATGATATAATTGCTGAAAAAATAACGTTAAGAGAAGTTATTGATCTTGAGTCATTGTTTGAGGAGTCTCCAAATAAAAAAGAACTGAGTAAGAAAATAAAAGAAGCAAAAAAAAGAAAAGAACAAGAAGAAAAAGAAGAAATTAGAAAAAGAAAAGAGGCTGAAAAGAAATCGTCTACTTACGGTGATGATACAGAGCCAATGATTGAAACTTCCTCAGATCAAGTAATTGAGGAATACGAAGATGCTGATGATGAATTAAATGTTTCAATTGCAATAATGGAAGAAGAGCTCAAGCCTCAGATCCTTGAAACATTTAAAAAATTAAATAAAAGTTTTAAAAAGTTACAAAAGCTACAAAAGGATAAAATTGCATTTCAGGAAAAGGGCAAAGAATTTCCTGCAAGATCTGAAAAAAGCTATCAGACTTCAAAGGCTGTTGTTGTTGAATTGATTAAAGGCTTGCAAATCAATACAAATAAAATTGAAGAGTTAATTAATAAGTTATACGTAATTAATAAAAGCATAGTATCTCTGGAAGGTAAATTATTAAGACTTGCAGTCCAATATAAGATCTCAAGAGACGAATTCTTAGATAAATACATCGGAAACGAGAATAATCCCTATTGGTTAAGAAAGATTACTAGACTTTCTGGGTGGGAAAAATTTGTTAAAGAGGAAAAAAATAATATTAAAAATATAATGAACGAGGTTAGAGCCGCTGCAAGTAATATAGGTTTAACGCTTAATGAATTTAAAAGAATTGTAAGCAATGTACAAAAAGGTGAAAGAGAGTCAAGCATTGCTAAAAAAGAAATGATTGAAGCCAACCTAAGATTAGTAATTTCTATCGCAAAAAAATATACGAATAGAGGTTTACAATTTTTAGACTTAATACAAGAGGGTAATATCGGTTTAATGAAAGCGGTAGATAAATTTGAATATAGACGAGGTTACAAATTTTCAACTTATGCAACTTGGTGGATCAGGCAGGCAATTACTAGATCAATAGCGGACCAAGCTAGAACTATTCGTATACCGGTGCATATGATAGAAACAATCAATAAGATTGTAAGAACACAAAGGTTGCTTTTAAATGAAATAGGAAGGGAACCAACACCTGAAGAAATATCTACAAAATTAAATATGCCTCTTGAGAAAGTCAGAAAAGTTTTAAAAATAGCAAAAGAGCCTGTAAGCCTTGAAACTCCAGTTGGCGATGAAGAAGATAGTCACTTAGGTGACTTTATACAAGATGAGAATGCTGTAATTCCAATCGATGCAGCGATTCACTCTAATTTGAGACAAACTACTACCAAAATATTATCGTCTTTAACCCCTCGCGAAGAAAGAGTATTGAGAATGAGATTTGGTATTGGTATGAATTCTGACCATACACTTGAGGAAGTTGGGCAACAATTTTCAGTTACTAGGGAGAGAATTAGACAGATTGAAGCAAAAGCGCTCAGAAAACTAAAGCATCCAACTCGAGCAAAGCTTTTAAAAAGCTTCCTTGATAAAAACTAGTTTGTAAGACTACAATTCTCTGTGTATAAAAGTTTTGTAAGGGCCCATAGCTCAGTTGGTTAGAGCCCTCCGCTCATAACGGAGTTGTCCTAGGTTCGAGTCCTAGTGGGCCCACCAAAAATTCAATGACTTAAGTCGTATATTCTCAACTTTTATCTTTCGAAACGAGATCACATCGTCATCTGGTCGTCATTAAAAAGGAAAAAACTTAATTCATTGCCAACATATTTAACGTCTTAAGCTGCGTATTGATTTCTGCTATTTGAGCTTTCAATAAATCATTTTCAGCCATCACTGCATCAATTTTATTCTCTAGTAATAAGTTGTTATCTTTAGCTTCTCTAACAGGCTTTGGAGCTCCGAACTTAAATGTTATGCCAGCTTTAAGAGTTGCGTCGTCACCTTCTCCGTAAACGACTGATGCTGCGCCAAAGTTAAATGATGCCTTCTGAAACAATTTAGGCATAGAGTCGACAAATGAATAGTTGGCAAAATCAAAACCGCATCCACCAGAAATTGCAGATGCACTGTCATGAAATCCAGTTCCAAGTCCACACGTATAGCCTGCACCTTCAGCTCCTGTTGGAAGTGAAGCAAATGCAGCGCCCAGTGCAACTGAACTATCGATTTTTCCCATTACATCTTCTCCATCTATCAATAGATTCGTTCCAGATGGAATATTGATATCAATTCTATTTCCGCTTGAGTTAGTGGCGTATAATAGTTGTCGCCCACCTACTTCCCTAGTAACTAGAGAATTTTCACCTATATGCACGCTTCCATCACTTTCCTTTCTTATTGTAGTTTCACCATCCCACGATGATGCAACAATTGTGGCGCTCGAGTCGGAAGTATTTATTGCTACAGTTTCTTCAGAATTATTGCCTAAATTAAATTTCCTGAAACTATTGTCACCGCAACTTATGAATACTTCATTCGTATAATTATCGATAAACGAGTTACCAGGTTGAACACCAGATACGCAAGTTCCTGAACCTAAAAGTGTTTTTACATCAGTCGTTATATTTACTTGATTTATATCCCAATCATCACCATTAGCATTAATTTCAATTAGTGTAGTAGCTTTTGAAACAGTGATCGTAAAAGATAAAAATAATACAATCATACATAAATTTCTTTTCATATTAATCTCCTTTTTTTTAATACTAAGCCAAAATTAAGGAAAAAAAGATATTAATATTTGTCGTCATTATGTCGTATTTATTGTCTAAAACTATATATTTACAGAATAAAATTTGTTACATAACCTAACTTAAAGGTT
Organism: uncultured Pelagibacteraceae bacterium; assembly: GCA_902588785.1. Taxonomy (GTDB): domain Bacteria; phylum Pseudomonadota; class Alphaproteobacteria; order Pelagibacterales; family AG-422-B15; genus CACNXQ01. The sequence continues at coordinate 17,038 of CACIQL010000004.1, read as the reverse complement.
AAAGCTCATAGCTCATAACGGAGTTGTCCTAGGTTCGAGTCCTAGTGGGCCCACCAAAGTTAATAAACTTTTATGTCAAAATGCTTTAATTTCATATGTAAGACGGTTAGATATGTCTTAATCTATATACTACTCACATGCATTAGCAACGCCGATACATCCTTGGAAGAAGGACTTGCTAGTATCACCGAAAAATATGCAGTAAAAGAGATGGAATTATTAAACTGGTATGCAAGTTCAATAGAAAGAACAAATTCAAACTCAATGAATTTACTACTTTTAAATGGTGAAGAATATGAATACGAAGAAAATAGAATAGAAAATTTAAAGAAACAAAAATCAGATTTAAATATTGAAAATGAACAAAAAACTTTTGTAAAAAAAGGTGAGTTACGTCCAATCAATAAAGAAAGTCCGAGAATTGACACTTACTATGACTCGTATCCAAACGAATTCGCAATTGTCTGTCGTGGTCTAATTAAGGATGGACAAATTACAATAAATGGAAGCAAAGAGCCGATAGTTTTAGTGACAGCATCATCTTTTGAGTTTCTATCATCAAGTGAGGCAATATATACTTATGTTACAGGACCTCTTTTTAAGGACAAACGTTTTGATAAAAAATATTCTGGAGAAAGAAATGCAATATTTCAAACTAAATTAAAACTGAAAAATACAATCGATGAATTTCAATTTTATTTGAATAATGAAATAACGTATAAAATTAATAGAAATAATGGAGAAGTTTGGAGTAAATTTAGAAATAATATTTTATTTGAAAGTAACGAATGTTACGAAAGTAACAGGTTTGCAATTGAATTAAAAATGGATAAGTACAAAGAATTATTTAACTTGCAGGAACAAATTGTTGACTCTATCAATAAAGGAATCAGAAATACAGTTGAGAGTAAAATTGATAAAATAAATGCAGAGATATCTAAAAAATTACAAATAATTGAAAAATTAGAAAATAAACAAGCCATCATTAATGATGAAAATGAATTGAGTATTAAGATGCTAAAAAAATCGTATGAAGCCAAACTTGATGAATTAAAAAATAACGAAGAACAGGAAAAATACAATTTATGGTATAATTCTCCTGAGCAGGTAGCTAAAAGAGAGAATGAGCGTAAAAAAAGAGCTGAGCGTGAGTCTAATTACGATGCATTGGATGGCATGAGCAACTCTCAAGTTGATAATGCGTTGGATAGAGTGAGCTATGCAAAATCTTGCTTTTTACTTAACCCTGATCCAAATTTAAATAGTATATATACTGAAATGATTTCAATGCTTCGTGAGTATGGTTTATCAGGATTAAATTATAATACTAATGCAACTTATTTAAATGTAGCTGAGGCTAGAGCAGAACAATTAATTTCTTTACTGGGTTGTTAAGTTGATAAAATATATATTTGATAAAATGATATGCTTTTGAGAAAATTTTTTAAATATTTTAGTTTATTTTTTTTATTATTAATATTTATTGTATCTTACAACTCAGTATATTTTGATATTCCAAAAGAAAAAATTATTTCAAAGCATTCAAATGAAGCCTCAGAATTTCTGAGACTTTCAGATGGTTCCTTGATTCATTACAGAGATGAGGGAAATAAAAAAGGTAAGGTTATCCTTCTCATACATGGTTTTAATGGATCATTATTTAATTATGAACCTATGGTCCCATTCTTAACCGATAACTACAGAGTTATTTCACTAGATCTTCCAGCTCATGGACTTACTGGGGCAGTCAAGTCAGATCTATACTCTCACGAAGGCTTTGAAAAAGTTATACGTGAGGTAGTGCAGTTATTAGGAGTTAATAAATTCTACTTTGTTGGTCACTCGATGGGTGGAATGATTGCATGGAGATATGCGTTAGAGCATTTAGACCAATTAAACGGTCTTATCATCATTGGTTCACCATTTATAGCTAATGAGGAAGAGTATAAGGATTTTCAGTCTGTTAATGCTCCGCCAGCCGCATTTGAAATTATTGAGTCAAAATTTTTTAGAAGAGCATTAGAATATGTCACTCCACGTTTGCTTGTTAAAGAAGGTGTGTCAAAAACAGTTTACGATCAATCAATAGTTACAGATGAACTTGTTGATCAGTTTCATGATATTATTTTGATGGAAGGAACAAGATTAGCAATTGGAATGCTTGTAGAAGATCATGAAAATGATTTTATAGCAAATCCCTCTGATTTAAAAAATATTTCTATTCCATCTTTAATACTTCACGGCGAAGAAGACAATCTAGTTGATATAAGATTTACCGATCACTTTGTTGAACAAATACCGAATGTAAAGTTAATTTCTTATCCTGAAGTTGGTCACATGCCACCTATGGAAATACCAGCTCAATTAGCTAAAGATATGAGGGATTTTATTAAGTAATTTTTTTAATTAATTACTTTTTAATTTTCCTATACGATAATCCCATGGCATTTAATGTAAAAATTTCTGACCAGGCTTGTGGAGCAGAAGTTACTGGTGTTGATTTAACAAAAGAATTATCTAAGAAAGAGGTTAAGTGGATTAGAGATGCTTGGTTATTGCACCATGTATTAAGTTTTCCAGATCAACCTATGAGTGATGATGATCTTGAGCGTTTCACTCTCAATTTTGGATCATTTGGCGATGACCCATTTATTGCTCCGATTCCTGGTAGAGAAAATATAATTGCTGTAAAAAGATTAGCTGATGAAAAAGTTCCAATCTTTGCAGATAATTGGCATACTGATTGGAGTTTTCAAAAAAACCCACCTGCAGGCACATGTTTATTTGGAAAAATAATTCCTTATGAAGGTGGTGACACGTTATTTGCTAATCAACATTTAGCATTAGAAAAAATGCCATCAGAGTTAAGAAGTAAGTTAGAGGGTAAGAAAGCAATTCATTCAGCGCTTGTGCCTTACTCACCTGGAGGTGGTTACGGCGAAAAGGATAGAGAAATGGGTAGAAGTATGGATATAAGAGCGTCAGAGGAAGCGTTCGCTAAGCAAGTTCATCCAATTATTAAAGAGCATCCCGAAACAAAAAAAGAAGGAATTTATGGGACGATTGGTTATATCATAGGAATTGAAGGTATGGAAAATCAAGAAGCCATGAAACTTCTTATGGAGTTGAGTGCATGGCAGTGCAAAGATGAATTTGTTTATCAGCACAAATGGAAAAAAGATATGTTGATTATGTGGGACAATAGAAGTGTATTACACCGAGCAACGGGCGGCTATGAAGGTCAAGATCGCTTATTGCACAGAACGACAATTGCAGCATATGGAGTATAAAACTAATGATTGATCAAAAATTATCTCTACCTTGTGGAGTGGAAATAAAAAATAGATTTCTAAAATCAGCCATGACAGAAGGACTTGCTGATAGTGACGCGATTGCAAATAAAAGACATAACAGGCTTTATTCTAGATGGGCTAGGGGAGGAATAGGAATATCAGTTACAGGAAATGTTCAAGTTGATCATCGATATATTGAACGAGCTGGCAATGTTGTAATTGAAGGAAAGCAATCTAATGAAAGTTTGGCAGCTTTAGCAGACTGGTCTAAGTCTGGAACTCAAAATAACACTCACCTATGGATGCAATTAAGCCATGCCGGTAGGCAGACGCCATTTAGTATTAACAAAGAGAGTAGGGCACCCTCAGTTCAACCTTTGCCAACACTGGGAGGAATACTAAAATTTGGAGTACCAAAAGAGCTTAGCCATTCCGAAATTTTAAAAATAGTTGATCAGTTTGTTAATGCGGCTGAGGTTGCAAAGCAAACAGGGTTCACTGGTGTTCAACTTCATTCAGCTCACGGTTATCTTCTTTCAGAATTTTTATCACCAAACGTTAATCAACGAACTGATGAGTGGGGAGGCAGTATAGAAAATAGATCAAAATTACTTATAACTACAATCGAGGCTATCCGAGAAAAAGTTGGAAGCAATTTTCCTATTTCAATAAAACTTAATTCAAGTGATTTTCAAAAAGGGGGATTTTCTCACGAAGAAAGTATTGAAGTTGCTAAAATATTAAATAATACATCATTAGATTTACTTGAGATTTCAGGTGGAACTTATGAAAATTTTACTGCCTTAGAAATTGACTCATTGAACCTTAAAAAAGCAAAAACAATCAAACCTCAGCGCAGCACAAAAGTAAGAGAAGCTTATTTCTTGAAATATGCTGAAGCAATAAAAGAAGTTATATCAATTCCCCTGGCAGTCACTGGGGGATTTCGTTCTACTGAGGGGATGAATCATGCTCTTCAAAGTGGTGCTTGTGATGTAATTGGTTTGGGAAGACCACTTTGCTCTGAGCCTGATATTGTAAATGAATTAATAAATGGTGAAAAAAAATCAGCAACTCTATATGAAAACATGTTGGAATTTGGTCCGTGGATTCTTGGCTTAAATAGCCCGATATCACTTATGCGATCTAATAATAAAGCTGCTCAAGTTTATTGGTGTTATCGACAAATATTAAAAATCGCTGACGGTAATGAGGTTGATACAAAGCTTGGACTTTTTAAAGCATTTCTCGATCATTTTAGAGACGACTCTGCTAATAGCAAAAAATATAAAGCCTTTTGGAAAGATTTAGATTGAAAAAAATTATTTTTATACTGTTGCTTTTAAGTTCATCTTTTGTATTGGCTGATCAAAAAGATAGCCGACTGAACAGTTTGTTTGATGAGTTATTTTTAAGTAATGACAATATGCAAGCCAGCACTATCTTAGCTGACATTTGGGATATATGGTCTATTGCAGAAAATGTTGAAGCACAAAAAATATTCGATGAAGGCAACAGCATGATGGATCGTGGAAGTTTAGAAGAAGCAATGACTTTGTTTACACAGGTAATTGATCTTAAACCTGATTTTGCAGAAGGTTGGAACAAAAGAGCTACTGTTCTTTTTTTAAAAGGTGATTTAGAGGCTTCAATTTCTGATATCCAAAAAACTCTTGAATTAGAACCAAGACACTTTGGAGCACTTGATGGTCTTGCAGAAATCTATTTAATTCAAGATGATCTTTTGGGAGCTGCAGCAACTTATAAAAGAATTCTAGAAATTATTCCAACAAGTAAAAAATCTCAAGACCGACTCAAATTAATTAACGAACTCATTGTTTAACGATGTGTGGGCGTTTCGTTCTCTCCGACAAAAAAGTTATTAAAGAAAAATTTAATATTGAATTATCGCCTTCATATAACATAGCTCCGTCACAAGATGTATTGGTTATAAAACCAGATCCTACTTTTATGAAATGGTCATATTCACCAAAATGGAAAGACGATATGAACTTGATTAATTGTCGTCACGAAACATTATTAGAAAAGCCTTCTTTTAAGGGATCACTTAGATGTGTTTTTCTTGCAAATGGTTGGTATGAATGGCAGAGGCAAAATAACTCTAAAACCCCTTTTTTCCATTATATTGAAAAAGAATTACTATATTTTGCTGGTATTTATAATTTGAATAGTGGATGTGCAGTCGTAACTTGTCAGTCAAGTGAAGCTGTTTCTCATGTACATCATAGACAACCTTTGCTCTTAGACGAATCTCAAATAACTGAATGGATAGAAGGAAAGCATAAAATTGAGAGAAAAAAAGACGATCAAGTTCAAGTTTATGAAGTCTCAAAAAATGTTAATAGTCCTCGTAACAATAGCCCTGAGTTGTTAGAAAAATCTTAATCTGTATAATTACAGAATGAGTAAATTTTATGCGTTCATAGACAGCACATTTATTGATTTAGGAAGGCAATTTAAATTAAGTTATCTACCGCCTTTGATGATATATGTTGCTGCTGGAGTTTCAGGTTTAACCGGAATCGTTGGAACCTTTTTTGTAAAAGATTATCTAAATCTTTCGGCTGCTTTTTTAGCAGGGCTTGGTTTTTGGGCAGGAATTCCATGGGCATTAAAGATGCCACTTGGTCATTTAGTTGACATAATCTGGGAAAGAAAAAATTATCTTGTTTATGTGGGCGCATCACTCATTGCTTTAAGTCTTGCTATCATGTACAGCCTTATTATTCATACTGACTTCATGGTAAGGTACTTAAGTGTTGAAACTTGGTATGTTATTAGCGTTCTCTTAGCCCCAATAGGTTATGTGGTTCAAGACGTTGTTGCTGATGCAATGACGGTTGAAGCAGTTCCAAGCATAGATCCTAAAGGAAACCAATACTCAACTGATGTAATAAAAAATATGCATACCACCATGCAGACACTTGGTAGATTTGCTATTATTGGTGGTACAGTAATTGTTGCATTAATTAATGTTGTTATTTTCAGTAGTGTTGAGGCTGAAACAGAACAAGAAAAAATAATTTTGTACGGGAATATTTATCTTTTCGCATTGATCATTCCGATCATATCAGTATTAGGGGTATTGCTTTCAATTTATTTAAAAAAGAAAAAAAACGATCAACTTTCTAAGTTGGGAATAGATCATCAAATCGAAATTGAAAAAACTAAGGTTGATTGGTGGATACTTGGAGGCTCTCTCGTTTTTGTAATTTTTACACTTAGCGTGGGAGGATTTAATCTTCCTTATGCACAAGAGATCGTATTCTTTGGATCAGTAAGTATTATATTTTTTCTGATGGCTAAACTAATGCATGAACTTCCTGAGTCGATGCGACTCACAATTTTGGGAACTGCAATTATAATATTTATTTTCAGAGCCATGCCAGGCCCAGGACCAGGACTTACCTGGTTTGAGATTGATAATTTAGGATTTGATGAGCAGTTCTTTTCTGTCCTTTCTCTTCTTGCCTCCTGTTTGACTTTACTTGGCATCATTATTTTAAGGCCTTTTATGGTCAACAACTCAATTGCAAAAATTATAGTGATATTATCAATTGCTGGAGCAATATTATTTTTGCCAAGTATTGGCATGTATTATGGATTTCATGAATGGACTTCATCATTAACAAACGATGTTGTAGATGCACGGTTTATCGCAATATTTAATACAGCTTTAGAATCACCCTTGGGACAAGTTTCAATGATTCCACTTCTTGCGTGGATCGCAAGAAATGCTCCAGCTCATCTAAAGGCTACATTTTTTGCTGTATTTGCATCGTTCACAAATTTAGCTCTATCCGCAAGTGCGTTGCTTACAAAGTATCTCAATCAAATTTACGAAGTAACGAGGGAAGTCAAGGATAAGGTCACAAATGAGATACTCTCCATAGCTGATTATTCTGACCTTGGTATTTTATTGATTGTTGTAACTCTTCTCACTCTTTTGGTACCAACAATTTCTGTTATAATCATTCAAAAAACTAGTTTAAAAACAGATGAATAATTAATGAAAAATGTATTACAGATTCTTGGCGTTTTTTTTGTAGGCGCCCTAATAGGTTTTATTTTATTAAGCTTTGGTCTGTCGGTAGATATTTCAATGATGACAGGTACGGTTGTAATTCTTGTACTAGCTTACCTTGTTACTAAACAAAACAATAAGGAAAGAAAATAATGGTTCAAATTCCAAGCGATCAAATTAAATCTAGAGAAATACTAAATTGGAAGGGTTTACATTTATTTCATTTTAGAACTTCATCATGTTCACAAAAACTTAGGATCTATTTAAATTTAAAAAAAATTTCATGGACACCTCACAGCATAAATCTTGCTACAGGAAAAAACTATTCAGAATTCTTTCTAGGTATTAATCCTAAAGGTCTGGTTCCTGTTCTCGTGGATGATGGTCGCGTAGAAATTGAGAGCAATGATATTCTCATGTATCTCGAAGATAAATTTCCTGAAAACCCACTTGTTCCTGACTCCGATACAACAGAAATTGGCACGTTACTAAAAGAAGAAGATGATTTGCATGAGGATATAAGAAATATTGCTTATCGATATATGTTTGGTGGACTCGGCAAAAAAGACCCTAATGAATTAGATGCGTTTGAAAAATATAAATCGTCTAATAGTGAGCTGGACTATCTAAAATTAAAAGAAGTAAAGTTTTATAAGTCATTTCGTGAAAATGGAATAACTGATGAAGCAGTTAAAAACTCACTCAATAATTTTTGTAAATGTTATGATAAATACGAGTCTCAATTAAATAAGCAAAAATACTTAATAGGCAATAATCTTTCAATGCTTGATCTTGCCTGGTTTATTTATACATATAGGCTTTATGTCTCAGGATTTCCATTTAAAGACCGTTACCCAAAAATATCTGAATGGTTTCTTGATCTTTATTCTCGAAAAGAATTTTTTAAAGAGGTTAATGATCCATTGCCTCTAAAGCTAATTAGGCTTTACGCTAAGACTTCAACATCTTTGAGTGGAAAGTCAATTAAAGCTCTGCTTTCAAAATAATGACTGCCCAAGACAGATTATCCATACTTGAGGGATACTATAAATCTCACTGGCCTGTTGAATGTGGTGGAAATCGACGCCAAAAGGCAACCAAAGGATCATTAAACGCTTATGAAAAAAAAGCTGTTGTACAAAGCATACGAAATGAACGCTGGAATGTTATGACAATTTATCGCGAAAATAATGAAATTTTTTTAGGCGGTACGATGCCAAGCTTTACTGGTCCAGAACCATTTGGATGGCTTCAAAAAATTGAACCTGAATCTTTGGAAATATTAGGGGAAACACCAAAATTACCATGTGGTGATCACGTCTGGTGTGGCGCTATCGCAGCACATCAAAATGGCAATATCATCAAGGTTAATGGAAACTACATGCATAGTATTTCAAAAGATTGTGAAGTGATCAAAGAGTCAAAATTACCCATTGATCAGGCGCATAACGGTTTACTTGTATTATCAGATGGAACAATCGTCACTAAAGATTTACGGTTAGAAGGTCAAGGTTGTTCAACAATTACAAGATTAGATCAAAATCTAGATGTTTTACATGAACCCATGCAATTGCCTGAAGGATCTATGGGAAGAATTGCCTCAGACAAAACAGAAGACGGTGAGTTCATTTTTATTCCAGGTATCGAAAAAATATGGAAAATAAAAGTTCTGCCTAATGATCTAGAAGTTACATCAGACTGGTCACCTAATTATAGGAAATCAGATGATGATCAAGGATTATCATGGGATGGTTGTATATCAGATGGATCACTCTGGCTGATGAACAACGGAGACATCGACTCATTAAGAGCGATTTATTCAACTCATCCAAATGGCAGATTTAAAACTGCACCAAAAGAATTAAGTTGGAGACGTCCTGCTCCTTGGTCATGTAAGCAAAGGCTTTATAGATTTGATTTAATGTCAGAACGATTTGAATATATCGAACCATTTGAACATCATGGAGGGGGTATTATTGCACCACCCGTAAATATTCCCGAATGTAATATCTGTGTATGCTGGGATAGTATAAATGGTGGCATAGCAGGTATTGATACATCAAACAACTCGTTAAAAATATCGTGGAAGATTGATAGTCTTAGACCAACAATGCAACCGGTTGTATTTCCTGAAAGCAAAGAGCTAGTAATTAATAGTTTCGAAAATAATGACGATCACTTAGTGGTAATAGACCTATCTAGTGGAGAAATACTCTCAAAGGTTGCACTCAATTCACCTCTTGCCAATGGCATGTTTTTAACACCAGGCTTAAAGAATGATATTTTTTATTGCTCAACAAGAACCTTTGCACGAGTATCTTGGAAGTAAATTTGAACTAATATTTATTCTTTCAAAGGTAAGCATTTTAATTAAAATTTGTAAAAAACAAAATATAGGAGATAAAATATGGAATTTTGTAATGCTGTGAGGTTCAAAGTTAAAGAAGGTTGTGAAGAAGAATACTTAGAAATAAACAAAAGTTTTGAAAATTTACCGGGTCAGAAAATGAGTCGTCTTTTTAAAACAGGGGACCGTACATATTGTTTTATTGGTATTTGGGAATCCGAGGAAGCCATTGCCGCACAAAGAGAAAACATGATTGGAAACTTGGATAAAGTGAGACACTTACTTGAGGAATTATCTCCTGAATTGGGTGTAACTGATCCTGTCTCAGGAACGGTTGTTCTTGATTATAGCTGATAAATCAGGTTAAAATCTTTCTATGCATTTAGATCTACCAGAGCTGTTATTTGGCATACCTTTACACTTAACACTTTTGTGTATTTCTAAATTTTACTCAAATAGGTCATATGATGAAGCAGCAAGATATTTTAGTAAGGCGAGTAAAGTTTAGAAATTTACTTCCACCTGTAATTAAGCTGGTCATTAAAAGAAAATGTAATTTAAGTCTAATTGACTTAAACAAAACAGTTAGATCATCTAAAATATATCATTAATAATATGAGCTTAACCGACGAAGGACATTACGGCCCCAAACAATTAAATATGCTCAAAACTGTTTGGGGTGAGGGTTTTCTATCGCCTGGCGGGACAGAAGAAATTGATCAGATTTTAAAAGGATTAAATCTAAAAAATAAAAAAGTTCTAGATATTGGATGTGGAACGGGCGGTGCAGTTTTTCATATGATTGAAAAATATGGTGCAAAAGAAGTTATTGGAATAGATCCAGAACCATTAGTAATTGAAACAGCAAATAATTTAGCGTTAAAGAAAAATTTATCTGATAAAGCAAAATTTATTTGTACAAAGCCTGGAGAATATAAATTTGAAGATAAAAGTTTTGAGGCAGTATTTAGTAAAGAAGCATTTTTACATATTATCGATAAAAAAAACTTGCTCAAAGAGATAAATGAGATCTTAGCTGACAATGGTATTCTTGCGGTTGGTGATTGGATGAGAAATGATGACAACGAACCATCAGAGCAGATGAAAGAATATATTGCCGCAGAAGGCCTCGATATGTTTATGTGCTCATTAGAAAAGTACGAAAGTCTTTTAAAAGAAACAGGATTTGAAGTTCTCTCACTAAATGATCGTAATAAATGGTATCTCGAAAAAGTTAAGACAGAAATATCAGATATAAAAGGGCCACTTTATGATGATGTTGTAAATCTAATAGGAAAAGAAGAGGCAGACGGTGCACTTGAAATTTGGGAAAAACTTCTTGGCGTTGTGGAAATAGGGGAACATCGCCCTGGTAATTTTCAAGCTGTAAAAATTTCAACCTAAAATGGACAATAAACTATCGCAGTCAGACATCGATCGCGTTATAGAAATGGCCTGGGAAGATAGAACAACTTTCGCTGATATTAGGAAACAATTTGGAATACAAGAGAAAGAAGTTATTAAATTAATGAAAGAGAATATGAAAAGGTCCTCTTTTTTAATGTGGAGAAAGCGAGTAAGGGGAAGAAAAACTAAAATTAGTCCAATTTCAGATCGATTTAAATCATCTAATCAGAAATCATAGTAATGAGTAAAATAAAAAATATATCTGCAGAAAATTGTTATAGCACAATTAAAGAAAATAAAGATGCATATCTAGTTGATGTACGCACACCTTACGAATGGGAAACATTTGGAAGAGTGGATGAAGACTCTTTTGATGCTCGATATATAGAATTAACACTAATTAATGAAGAAGGTGATGAAAACACTAGTTTTTTGGATCAATTCAATTCTTATGGAATTTTAAAAAATTCAGAAATTTTCTTTATTTGTAAGTCAGGAGCAAGGTCCATGCATGCTGCTTTAATATTAGAGTCAAATGGTTATCAAAATCTTTACAATGTTGAGGATGGATTTGTTATTGGTTGGAAACCAAGTGGCTTGCCGTCAAAATAATTTCAAAGAATTAATCAGAAACAGTAATAATCTTATCGATTAATTTCTCAATATCATTATCGTTATTTGCTAGAAATGACTGAAACTCTTCTCTTTGTGCAATTACAAGACTGATACCTTCAATATTCAGATCAATTATCTTTATATCACCGTCTCTATTAATCAGTCTCCACTTTAAATTTATTTTTAAAGTATCAGTTCCTTCTCGTACAATATTACTTTCAACAATTACGTATTTTCCTGCAGCTTCAGACCCAACAATTTGAACTTGCTCTCCAGAGTACTGATCAAGCTTATTTGCATAGGAGTTGATAAAATAATCTTTAAATGCAATCAAATATCTTTCTTTTTGTTCATCTGTTGAATTTTTCCACGTTTTAGAGAGTACGAATTTTGAAATTAAATTTAGGTCAATTGCATTCATTACCACATTGGTGAAACGAGACGTTTTATCATTTTCGCTAATACCCTCGTCACTCAAAATCTCAATCGCTTGGTCTGCAAAGTTTGACACAAACTTCTCTTCTTGAGCAAACTCTGAGCTTTGGGCGTAAGTTGCGAAAGAAAGCAACAAAATTAAAATCCAGCTATAATTTTTTATTTTAATCATAAATAATTTCAATATCTGGTCCTACATAACTTTCATCGATATCAAAGTCATCAAAAATATCATTTTCTTGATTTTGCGTATTGCTTTCTAAGTTATTTGAGGCCTGACTTTCTCTTCCTTGCGAATAAAAGCTTCTTACTGCTGCATAGTAATCAATTGAATTGTTTTGTAGATCATCAAGAATTTCTATGTTTTGAGATCTAAAATCAACTGCGCCAGTGCCCATTCTGTAAGTTCTTAGAGAGTCAGGAGCAGACCCACCTCCCACTTGATACATTGGATCCAATAGTGATGTTGATAGCATGCCTGCAAAGTCTCTTGGTGTGGAAGGTCCTAAGAAAGGTAAAACTAAGTATGGACCAGACTCAACACCCCATACACTCAAAGTCTGTCCAAAGTCTTCGTTTTCAGATACAAGACCCATACTTGCTGCTGGGTCAAAGAAACCGAGTATTCCAACAGTTGAGTTAATAATAAATCGAGATGTTGACACTCCGGCTTTTCTTAACTCGCCTTGCAATACATTATTCACAGCCGTGATTGGCATACCTAAATTATTTAATGAGTATGTAACTCTGTTTCGAACAAACTCTGGAACAATGGCTTTGTAGGTAACAGCAATTGGCCTTAAGATGAGTTTGTCGAAAATAATGTTAAATTGAAAGACTACACGATTTACTTTTTCAAGTGGGTCATTAACGCTAACTATTTCAGTTTCAGAATTGTTATAGTTCACCGTGGCTTCTTTTGAAGCACATCCTTGCAACACAAGAACAGAACTTAGAAATAAAACTATTAATATTCTATATTTCATTGAAATAATGCTATTCTATATGAATTTTCTAATCAAATTAATATTTTAGTGTAATCGTATTATAAATAGAAAATAATGCAGAAATGAGGCAGTATTGAGAACAATAGACATATTCATTGTACTATCCATTAATCTAGCGTGGGGACTGGCATTTATTTCTGCAAAAATTGGTGTAAATGAATTTCCACCATTTTTATTTACGACAATGAGATTTTTAATCATTGCAGTTTTACTCATACCCTTTTTGAAAATTCACCGCGGCCAAATGACTAATATTTTAATTATTTCTATATTAGGAGGAGGTATTCATTTTGCATTTTTCTATCTTGCTCTTGATAATTCTCAATTTATTTCCTCTGTTGCTGTGGTTCTCCAATTAGGTGTACCATTTGCAACTATATTATCCGTTATATTTTTAGGTGAGGTGATTAAGTGGAGGCGTATTCTTGGAATAGCACTTGCATTTGGTGGAGTTATTATTTTGATTTTTGAGCCTACAATATTTTCTGATCTCGGTGGCGTTTATTATGCATTATTAGCAGCTTTATCTATTGCTATCAGCCTACTTTTTATGAAGAAGTTAAAAGATGTTAAAGTATTTGATCTACAAGCTTGGATTGCTTTTATAAGCTTTTTATTCTTGGCAACGATTTCATTTTTAGTTGAGGAAAATCAATTAGACTTGATTTTAAATGCATCCATAATTGGCTGGGGAGCTATACTATTTACAGCATTAGCTGCAACAGCTATCGGCCATGCAGGTTTTTATTACTTAATAACAAAATATGAATTATCAAAAATTACACCTCTAACGCTCCTTGCTCCGGTACTTGCGATAATAAATGCACTGATTATTTCTTATTTTTCTCTTTATGAAGGATTTAATGAAGTGCTTACATTTAAAATCATCTTTGGTGCAACCATGTCATTCACAGGAGTTGCTATTGTAATGATGAGAGAACCAGAAGAGGAAAAGGTAACGAGTTCGCCATGAAAATTGAATATCTAAAATCCCCAAATTTTCAACAAGTAAAAAGAAGAAATATAAAATTTATAATCATACATTATACAGGAATGAAAACAGCGCAGGAGTCAATTAAAAGACTTAGATCAAAAAAACATAAAGTGAGCTCACATTATTTTATTAATGAAGGAGGAAAAATTACCCAACTCGTAAATGATAAAGATATTGCTTGGCACGCAGGCATGTCTAATTGGAAAAAAGATAGAAATTTAAACTCAAAGTCTATAGGCATAGAGTTACAAAATAAAGGCAAAGAATTTGGATATCACAAATTCAAGTTATCTCAGATAAAATCACTTATATCATTAATCGCAAGTCTACAGACAAAGTACAAAATAAAAAAAAGCAATATATTGGGCCACTCAGATGTTGCTCCGCTGCGAAAGATAGATCCAGGATATTTATTTCCTTGGCATAAGTTGGCTGCAAAAGGCTTAGTAATTTTACCAAAGAAAAATAATTCAAAAACGCCGCTCAAAGCTTCAGAAATTAAGTCTTTACAACAGTTACTAAGAGATTTTGGCTATAAAATTACTATTTCTAGTTTAATGGATAAAGAAACACTTCAAGTTATTTACGCTTTTGAAAGTCACTATTGTCCCGAAGAGTTAAAGGATTTTACAGTTAAGCGCAAATTGTTGGGTTATCTGAGAGAACTTATATCTCTTCAAAGAGAGGCTTGACCAAAATCTTTTAAGAGGATAAACCCTTTCAGCCAGATAATTGGATAACTGCTTGGCTTGATCAAGAGGAAAGTCCGGGCTCCATAAGGCAACAGTGCCGGGTAATACCCGGCGGAGGCAACTCTAGGGAAAGTGCCGCAGAAAATAAACCGCCCTAATTGAAATTTTAAGGGTAAGGGTGAAAAGGTGAGGTAAGAGCTCACCGCTTTTTTGGTAACAAAAAAGGCATGGTAAACCCCACTGGGAGCAAGATCAAATAGGGTTACATTGGCTTGTCTTGGCTGTAACCGGGTTGATCGCATGACTCAATTGGTAACAATTGAGCTAGATGAATAGTTATCGGTTTTTTGTAAAAAAATCACAGAACCCGGCTTATAAATTATCTGGCAAAATTTATCGTTTATTTTCAATAGTTTATAAATACAGGCTAATGTATAATATTAGTTAAATAATTGATTATAAAAGAAATATCATAAATAGGTATAGACATTACCCATATAATCCCATACTATCCCAAGTAATCCCAATTTAACCCAAATGAGGTAATTTTGTTGATTATTTTAATAACTAACTTTTTTTTAAAAATGGCATTGTTTCTATCTACATACATCAATCGCATTGACAAAAAAGGTCGTGTTTCTGTTCCATCTTCTTTTAGAAGTGTCTTAGAACAAAACGGATTGAAGGGAATGATTTGTTATCCTTCACCGACTCTTAAGTCAATTGAAGGATGTACTGCTAATAGAATGCAAAAGATTAGTGATGCGATAGAAGCATCCGGTCCCTTCAGTGAGGAAAGAAATACTTTTTCAACTTCTATTTTTGCTGACAGCCATCAAATTCATTTTGATCAAGAAGGCAGAGTCATCATACCCGATGGATTAATCTCTATTGCAGGTATTATTGACCAAGTTTCTTTCGTAGGTATGGGTGAAACATTCCAAATGTGGAATCCTGATACTTACGATTCTTTCAAAAAAGAAAAAAGTGATAATGCAAAAAATAATTTAGCAAATCTCAAATGGAAAAATGAATAACTAATGAAAATAGGAGGATAATTTCATGGTTTTAAATTTAAGTGTTCCAGAACTAAAAGAGCTTAAGCCAAAGATAACAGTATTTGGAGTCGGTGGTGCAGGCGGTAATGCAATTAACAATATGATTCAGTCCGGATTATCAGGAGTTGAATTTGTTGCAGCCAATACAGATGCACAAGCTCTGTCTAAATCATTAAGTGATTCAAAAATGCAATTGGGTGTTCAGGTTACTAAGGGATTGGGAGCTGGTTCTCATCCTGATATCGGTAAATCCTCAGCCGATGAAACTAAACACGAAATAATGGAAAGACTTGAAGGCACAAACATGCTTTTCATTACCGCTGGTATGGGTGGCGGTACTGGTACAGGTGCTGCTCCAGTGATAGCGCGTGTTGCTAGAGAATTGGGTATACTTACTGTAGCAGTTGTTACTAAACCATTTCAATTTGAAGGTGCTGGAAGAATGAGAATTGCTGAGCAAGGGCTGAAAGAGCTAGAACATTTAGTAGATACAACAATTGTTATTCCAAACCAAAATTTATTTAAAGTTGCTGATGAAAAAACAACATTTGCTGATGCATTTTCAATGGCGGATGATGTTTTGCATGCAGGAGTAAGAAGTATTACCGATCTGATGGTCGTACCGGGATTAATCAACTTAGACTTTGCTGATGTTAAGACAATTATGAATAACATGGGACGCGCAATGATGGGCACAGGTGAAGCGTCTGGCGACAATAGAGCAATAGAATGTGCACACAATGCAGTAACAAATCCACTGCTTGATGACTACTCTTTGGACGGAGCCAAAGGATTATTGATCAATATAACAGGTGGAACTGACTTAACATTGCATGAGGTTGATAAAATTACAAATGAGATAAGAGAACAAGTTCACCCAGATGCAGATGTGATTGTTGGATCAATCTTTGACGAAAACCTTGAGGGTAAAGCTAGAGTTTCTGTTGTTGCGACTGGTTTAGAACCTCATGATAAGCCATCAAAGAGGATAATCGATTTACAAGTAAATAATAGTTCAACAGTTTCATCAGTTCCAGCAGCTCAAGTAAATGGAACAGGATCTATTCATGCTTCAGCTAATCAAGAAGATGAAATTCACGAAAATTCTGATCCATATATGTATATGGATAGCTCAGATGAAAAAG
>CACIQL010000003.1:0-108804 GCA_902588785.1 uncultured Pelagibacteraceae bacterium | reverse complement strand
ATTGCTCTAATGGTAATCGTATATGTACCTGGAGTTGAAATACTTCCGTGTAACTTATTTTGTTTTAATCTCAGTCCATCTGGCAAACTTGTTTCTGTGTCCGTCTCAGGATCAATAATCTTATATTCTGCGATATCATAAATGCCTCTGTCAGGGTCATCAAAAATTTGTTTGTGTTTGATGTTGATTTGTTGACCTGTAAATACTGTAGGATCATCTACAGGAAACACAACTTCAGGTGGATCATTTTGCCCCGTAACTGTAATTGCAATTTCCGCCTTTACTGAAGTGTCTCCATCAGTTGCAGTATAAGTGAAGTATTCTGTAGCAGTTTGACCAGGATTTAATGATTTTGCATTATTTGCCTTATATTCATAGCTACCGTCTGAATTGACTGTTAAATCACCATATCTTCCAGGTAAGGCTGTACCAACAGTACCTGATGTTCCCGTTTTATTTTCTCGACCCGTTCTAATGCTATCAACAGTTAACGTATCTCCATCCGGATCTGTATCATTAGTGAGCACACCTTTTGTTGCATCTTTTGTAGCTGTTGCACCCGCATCAACTTCTAAAGTATCATCAACTGGTTCAGGTGGATCACTGATACCTTCTACTGTTATTGCGAGCACTCCAGTATCAGTTCTGCTGCCATCAGTTACTGTATAGTTGAAATAATCAATAGCACTATCACCTCTTTTTAAGCTATTTGCTGCATCCTGATCTGCAGCGTAAGTATAACTACCATCAGAATTTAAAGTTAAAGTACCATAAGTGCCTACAAGTGTTTTACCGACTCTTCCTGAGCCCCCTTTACCTCCACCTTCAACTTGACCAGTACGTACTTCTGAAATTGTTAGAGAGTCACTGTCAGCATCTGTATCATCTGAGTCAACATCAAACGCTGAGCCAGCATCACGAGTTATTGAAGCATCACGTTTAACTGTATCTGTATCATCAACGGCAACGGGATCGTTATCGTTAATGCCAGTCACTGTGAACGTGAGACTTGCTGTTGATGTTGCAGTACCATCACTTACTGTATAGGTAAATGTATCGGTTCCAGTTTGGCCCGTGGCAAGCTGGTCTGATTTAGTTTGATCGGCAACATAGGTATACGATCCATCCGCATTCACTGTAAGAGTTCCATACTCACCCGTTAATGCAACGCCAACTGTGCCATCAGTTCCTGTTCCATCTTTTGGACCTGTTCTGATATCGGTAATTGTAAAGCTTCCACTAGTGTCATCTCCATCCACATCCGTATCGTCATGATCTAATTCTTGTGGGTCACTTACAGTTCGGCTAATTGTTGCACCCTCATTAACACTATCTGTATCATCAACGGCAACAATTGCATCATTAGCTCCATTTATCGTTACAGTTAAAGTTGCAGTCGATGAGTTTTTATCGTCATCATCCTTCACAGTGTATGTGAATACCTCGGTGACACTATCACCTGCATCTAAAGCTTCTGCTGCAGCTGTATTTGCTATGTATGTGTAACTTCCATCAGCCGCTACTGTTAATGTACCATAAGTTCCTAATACTCCAGCTCCTGCTGCACCACTATTGCTTGTTCCGTTTGACGACACATTAGTAACAGCAAGGCTCTCCGTATCGCCTCCAGTATCGTTTGTTAATACTCCACTCGCCGCATTAACTGATAATGTTTGGTTTTCAGTTGCTGTAGCCGTATCCGCTGAACCGACTGGACCCACACCTGTTACAGTAATAACTAAATTTGCTGTATCGGTTGTTCCAGCGCCGTCGCTTACGGTATAAGTGAATGTATCGGTTGCAGTCGCGCCATGTGCTAACCCATCAGCACCAGCGGTATTTGCAGCATATGAATAGCTGCCATCAGAGTTGAGAGTGAGGGTACCGTATGTTCCCGTTAATGCTTGGCCGACTGTTCCCCCGTTGATACCTGAAACAGATAAACTTGAGCTTGCATCTGCATCAGTATCATTAGACAAAACACCGCTTCCAGCATTTACTGATAGTGTAGCGTCTTCATTGACAGCACCTGCATCATTAACACCTACTGGATCATCATCTATACCAGTCACTGTTATAGTAATTGTTGCTGTGTCCTGTAAGTTTGGAGTGCCATCATCTTGAAGAGTATATGTAAATACATCCGTTACTGTATCCCCAGCATCAAGTGCGTCAGCTGCCGACTGATTAGCAACATATGTATAACTTCCATCAGCTGCAATTGTTAATTGTCCATAAGTACCTGTTACAGCTGAGCCAACAGATCCCCCAGCTATTCCAACAACAGAAATATCATCACCATCAGTATCAGTATCATTTGATTCAACACCACTTGCTGCATTTACTGTAAGTGTTCCATCTTCATTAACCGCACCAGTATCGTTATTGGCAACAGGAGCGTTATTTGATCCTGAGTCAATTCCTGTTACAGTAATTGCTAGTTGTCCATTAGAGGTATTGCCCGATTGGTCTCTTACAGTATATGTGAAGTAATCAACTGCAGTCGCACCATCAGATAAGCTCATTGCGCCACTTCGATTGGCAGCATAAGAATATGAACCGTCAGCATTGATTGTTACTGTTCCATATGTTGTGGTAAAAGATTGTCCAAGTGTTTTAGCGTCACCACTACCTGATTTTTGACCAGTTCGTATTGCTGTAATGGTCAAGCTACCTGGAACATCATCACCATCATCATCGGTGTCATCGTGGTCAAGTTCTTGTGTATCGCTCGTGCTTCTCGAAATTGTGCTACCAGCATTTACTGCATCTATATCATCAACAGCAGTGATTGCATCAGCTAACCCCGTTACAGTAATGGTTAATGTTGCAGTACTTGCATTTTTATCAGCATCGTCTTTAACAGTGTATGTAAATACATCTGTATCCGTTTCACTTGGATCAAGGACATCAGCCGCTGCTTGGTTCGCAATATATTCATAGCTACCATCAGCTGCCATAGTTAAAACACCATATGTTCCAGTTACAGCTTGTGCAGCATTACCACTATTTCCGGTCACGCCGTGAGAAATGCCAGTTACAGCTAAACTCTCAACATCATAGCTTGCATTGTCATCATCATTACTGATTACACCAGATGCATCATTAACAGTTAAAGTGGCATCTTCATTGACTGCACCGGTATCATTAACGGCTTGCGGGCCAACTCCAGTTACTGTGATGACTAAATCTGCTGTATTAGTTGTTCCTGCTCCATCACTTACGGTATAAGTAAATGTGTCAGTTGCTGTAGCACCAGCAACAAGATCATCTTCACCTCTGCCGTTTGCAACATAAGTATAACTACCATCTGAACTCAACGTCAGAACACCATAGGTCCCATTTAAAGCTTGACCAACTGTGCCGCCAGAAATTGCTGACACTGATAGACTTGAACTAGCATCAGCATCAGTATCATTTGATAATACGCCGCTTCCCGCGCTAACAGTAAGTGTTTTATCCTCATTGATTGCACCTGCATCATTGTTACCAACTGGGTCATCGTCTACACCTGTAACTGTAATCGTTAAAGTTGCTGTATCTGAATTAACATCATCATCATCTTTGACTGTATAAGTAAAAATATCTGTGACTTCGTCACCTGCATCGAGTGCTTCTGCTGCTGCTGTATTAGCAACATAAGTATAACTGCCATCAGCTGCGACTGTTAGCGTACCATATGTTCCAAGAACGCCTTGAGCAGCATTGCCACTATTTCCAGTAGCATTCGAACTAATGTTTGTAACTGCAAGACTTTCGGTGTCACCACCAGTATCATTTGCAATTACACCTGCACCAGCATTTGCTGTTAAAGTTGCATTCTCATTTACACTGCCAGTATCATTGCTTGCGCTTGGACCAACTCCTGTAACAGTTATTGCGAGTTCAGCTGTATCTGTGTCACCCCCACTGTGATCTCTTACTGTGTAGGTAAAGTAGTCGATTGCAGTTGCACCATGAGCTAAGCCATCTGCGCCACTTCTAGTTGCGGCATAACTATAGCTACCATCTGCAGCTACAGTTAATACACCGTACGTACCATTTAGAGCCTGTCCGATTGTGCCTGCAGTTGTTCCGCTGGTTGCAGACTCTCTTCCTGTTCTAATTGCAGTAATTGTAAAGCTCCCAGACACATCATCACCATCCGGGTCAGTATCATCGTGATCAAGTTCTTGCGTATTTGAAGTGCTTCGATTAATTGTTGCATCTTCATTCACAGCATCTGTATCATTCACAGCTGTTATCGGATCATTCACACCTGCAATCGTAATTGTTAGTACCGCTCTATCATCTGAGTTACTTGCGCCAGATTGATCATCAATTCTGTAATTGAAACTATCTGTTACTGTATCCCCAGGGTCAAGAGCGTCAGCCGCACTTTGATTTGCGATATAGGTATAGCTACCATTTTGGTTCATTCTTAATTGACCATAAGTTCCTGTTAAATATGAACCGACGGTGCCTAATGTGCCATTACCCTCAGAGCTACCAACTCGTATTTGGTTTACAATCAGTGTGTCTCCATCCGCATCGGTATCTCGATGCGAAGAACTGCTGGTATTTATTACATCACCTGTATATTCACCTGATGAGTCTGGCGTAGAATCGTTTGCATTGGCTCCATTTGAGACAGATAGTGTCGCATCTTCATTAATATAACCTAAATCATTCTGTGCAACGGGTTGAGTATTTTCTACAGGAGCTCTTGTTATAATACGAATAAAGTCCCCTTTATAACCGTTTTTAGTACCAATTCGAATGGTCTTGTTGCTGTTTGATATTTCAAACCAGTCACCGTTTCCTTCTTGTCCAGGAGCATTATCATTCTTGTACTCTAACTCCCTCATTCCAATTTTATCTGAACTCATTGTTGGGTATGTAGCGCCAGACTTTGATATACCAGTCATTGCAATCGTATTGGATGGATTTGCAAACACACCAAGAATTTCATTATCAAAAGTTACTTGACCAACCCTACTGCCCGTTCTTCTCGAATTGTTATTTGTGTAATCGTTTGAGAAAAGCATATAAACATGAACTGGATTACTTGTGCTTGGTGTAAATGAGCTCGCTGCTCCAGAGACATCAAAATTTAATGTTCCTGTACCACCTGTAACGCTTGCTCTCTCTCGAGATAATACAAATCTAAGTTGTCCACCTGGGTCCTGCTGACCATCACGGTTCGTGCTGTCACCACTCCAACGCGCTTCATAGTTTGTTGCTGAATGGACAGCTACAACACTTGAATTGATTGAGTCCACTCCATATGCATCAAGTGCGTGGTCATAATCCGCTACTGTTATATTTTTAGTCTCAATAATGCCAGTATGCTTTTCAAGATCCCAGTCGCCTCCTTTACCTGTTACATCATCTGATGCCGCCACATCAGCATCTGTAATTTCAGCAATTTGTTTGATTAAAATCTCACCACTTTCATCTGCTGCAATGTTACAACCGTAGAATAAGATATCGCCATCAGCACTTAAACTTGCGCCAATGTCTTTTAGAGTTTGTTTATACTCGTTTAATGTTTCACTATTTAAAATCGCATCGCCAAATGCTATCTGACCAAGACTACCGTGACCAATGACATGAATGCCATCAATGTTTTTTTCATCAGCGAGAATATTTTGCATCTCTTTAAAACCATCCACATCACTTTGAATGATGTGCACTTCAGTGTTGTCATCAAAACTTTCAATTAAAACTTCAATGTCATCGACTGCACTGTCAATAAAGACGAATTGTTTTGTTCGTGTGTTTTGATTAATGCTATCACGATTTATAAATGGGAGTTTTGTATCTTGGTCGGTTTTAAAATTATTTTCTTTGAATTTTTTATCTAAATCAGTTTTGTTCGCATTTGCTAAATCATCAATAGAGTCGATTGCGGTTGCAACTGCAGCTCCATCGAGCATCATACGCGGTTCGAGTGCCTGAATTAGTTTTTTAGTCATGTTAATTTATATAAATAAAATTTAGTAATTTATTGATAAATATACCTTTTCTATATACAGCAGTAATGCTGCTAAATGTAGCAAGAACGCAAAAAAAACCCAAAATGGGCGGTTATATATACACTGAAATTACTAAAGTTTGGTATTACTTGCGCCGGATACGGTTACCCGTTAAGACAGTATCTTGGTTTTTATAAAAACAAATAAATGGTCAACCCAATAAAAAAATTATTTATATTTTTCATATGTTTGGTGCTCGTTGCTTGTGCGCGATCTCCAAAGGTAATTGATGCAGAGTCATTAAGTATTTCAATTGCTGAAGAAATTGCTGAACTTGAAATTGATACATCTTTAAAAAATATTGATTTACACACTGCAATTGCAATTGCTGTTAGAAACAATCGTGATCTAAGAATAAGTGTTATGGAGTCTGCACTAGCAAACAGTCAAAGAGATTTACAAAAATTTGATATGCTACCAGACATAGCGCTCAATGCTGGATATTCAGAATTTACTGAACTACAACCATCGACTAGCGTAACTGTGGTTAATGACTCTGAACCTGCCCCTGACTTAGATGGTACTCAATCTTACACGGTATCAAGAGATCGTGGTCAAAGAACTAGAGGAATTGAATTCACTTGGAATGCTCTTGATTTTGGTCTCTCTTACATCAGAGCTGGACAACAAGCTGATAGGTATCTCATAGCAAAAGAACTTGAGAGAAAAGCTATTCAAAATATCACTCGAGACATAATTAGGTCTTACTGGAAAGCCCAAGCATCTGAAAATCTTCTTAAAAAACTTAATCCTCTTTTGAAAAGAGTAGAGACTGCACTTGCTGACTCTCAATACATCGAAGAGCTTTTAATTTCAGCTCCAATGGACTCATTGCTTTATCAAAAAGAGTTACTTGATGTTCAACGAACACTTCAAACACAACAAAGAGCTCTGATAAACTCCAAAAATGAGCTTGCAACTTTGATGGGGCTCTTGCCAGGCGAAAAGTTTACACTCGCTGAAAATAATACATATTTAACCAACGTCAATATGGATATTCAGTCTATGGAAGAAATTGCTCTTCTTGCAAGACCTGAACTGATGGAAAGCCGTTACCAGAAAAGAATTTCAAGTAAGGATACGCGTGCAGCAATGTTGGCTCTCATTCCAAGTTTAAAATTCAATGCAGCATACGGCTATACTAGTAATAACTACTTGTTAAACCAAGACACCACAGAATATGGTGCATCAATTGGTGGCAATCTATTTGATATCTTCTCAATTGGAGCAACCAAAAAAGCCTCTAAGGCCAATGAAGAAGTTCTCGCAGAGAGACATTTAGCAATTGCAATGACTGTAATTTCACAAGTCCATTTATCAAATATCAATTATGACCTAGCTATTGAGGAATATGATACAGCGCAAAGATATTTAGATGTAGCTCAAAGAATAAGTAAACAAGTCCAAAATGCCCAGAAAGTCTCAAGATTTGGTGAGCTTGAAGTTATTCGAGAAGAAGCAAGTCTTTTAGTTGCAGAGCTGAGAAAAGATTTAGCCTTCTCTGAGATGCAGCACAGTATCGGCCAGATTTATGCATCAATTGGTAAAGACATTTTGCCAGCTGATCATCAAAATCTGTCCATCGAGGACTTAGCTAATAGCATAAAAGCCAATCTAGCTGAGTGGGGCGTAACTTATCAAGCAGCCGTTAATATTCCTATAAATGATCAAAATCCACAACTTCTGGTAATCACGGACCCGATTAATACAAAACAATCTAGTAACAAATTTAAGATATCAAAAGATACATTTAATATTACTGGTCCAGGTAAATTAAGATACTCGGTAACGCAAGAAGATGGCAGTGATTTACCTCGTTGGCTTGCATTCCTAACATCAGACTTATCGATAGTTGGTAATCCGCCTGAGGATGTCTCAGGTATAAAACTTAAAATCTCTGTTGCTAATGCTTTGGTTTCAGCTGAAGACAGATTCATTCTAAAATTTGTTGATGAAGAAACATTCCTCGCCAATGAAAGTCAGAAGGCAAGAGAAGAACTTGTGCGTATGTCAAGCTTAAGTAACGAAAATGAAACTTTGCCTGTCGAACAAGTTGAAGAGAATACGATTGAAACTGCTGAGGCTGATGAAGTAATAGAAGTTGAAAAAACTGTACCTGAGCCAATAGAAACAGAATACGAGTTTAGTAATGTATCAGCTGAGGATTTAAATAATCTTTTAGATTCGGTTGATCAACTACTTGAGGGATCGCTTGACCAATTGAACGAAGAACCAGGCACACTAGAGTTTAATAATCAAATTTTTGATGAAAGTGCTGAAGCCAATACTGATGGGGAAATTGAAAATGTAAATGAAACAACTGCTAATGCAGCTGAAGAAAATAATATTTTGCCAACAAAAAAAATTATTCAAGAAAACGAACAACTTTTAGCTGATAATGAGCAACTTCTTGCTGATAATGAGCAACTACTTTCTGATGCAGCTAAAGCAAAAGAAGAATTAGCGCAGTTAATTGAAGAGAATAAAGAAAAAGAATTAGCAGCAAAAAAAGCTCAAGAAGAACTTGAAGAAAAGTTAGCAAAAGAAGCTGAAGAGGCTTTAGAGAACTTAAATGAACTTGTAGATACAAGCATTGATACCGAAACTAGTTCTTTCAGTGCTCAGGCAAGTGAGGTATCAACAACATCAGACGGTAATCTCTCAGATGTTTCATCAGATGCTGAGTATGCTTATATTAAGATAGGTTCATACAAACGCGGAAACTCGGCAAATAGCCTGATGAATTACATATACGATTTGATGGGCTTTGATACCCGTTTCCTCAAATATGATATTAATGTAGAAAAATTTGATAAAAATGACTTCTCTGTAGTAATTGGACCTGTTCCAATGAATGAAGCTAAATCGATGCTGGAGGAACTTGACACTCAACTAAGTTCAGAGAATAGTTCAATTGTCGATGCTGAACTAACTTGTAACGAAGAAGTTATTTTGATGTGCTCAATTTAATGCGTTAAATCCTCATAAATATTGAAATAAAAATTCATCATTTCAGTAAAGGTTAGTTCTTTAAATCGCAAAAATATGTCTACTTCTCCATTTAGTTTTGGATAGTTAACACGATAAATGTTTCTCCCTTTTTTCTCCAAATGTTTCAATTCAATTAATTTCTTACTAGACCGTCTTACAGTTTCACGCGGCATTTTTGCAGCCTCAGAAATCGACGAGAGGTTTGTTGGAAGCAAGTGTCCACTTTCATATAATTCTTCAATAGAACTATATTTCAATATACCGTGTCTGTTTTTAAAATATACTGCAGCTGAGAGTATTATACGATCAGCTGGTAAAAGTGATTGATCGCTTCCTTCTAAAGTAAGAATTCTTACCCAGAAGTGATATAAATGTAATCGTACTCTGTTCCATTTTGACTGAGAAAATTTTTTTGTATTGATTAAAGTTAAAGGCTTTAAATTAAAACTGGTTTCAAAATAATCCTCTAGATTTACTATGAAATCATTTAATGAGCGCATTACTGATTTATAGATATTATTTAATGAATTGGTAAATATATATGCTTGATAAGCATCAAAATTTACAAGATATCCATATTTTAAATCCTTGATAATTAAACCACTTTCTAAAACTGAATTTAGGTATCTTCTCATACTTTCTTTTGGAATATTGAAATGACTTGAAAGTGAGCTGATTGTGATTTTTTTGCCAATAAATTCACTAAATGCTGATTGATAGATTGAATTATTTAGGAAATCTTCTGGATGCATTTCTAAAATTTCATTTCTATGTTCCTTAAATAAATTTTCATCGTGGTATGCGTTTGTAAATGAAAAAAGTATTATAAAAGACAAAATAGCAATGACTTCATCTTGCAGTCTTTGATCCTTTGTAATCCAATCTGTTGGGCTATCTTCCCAATCTGATGGTTCGTGAATAAATAGATTTTGATGACGAGAAAGTTGAATTAACAATAAAAGAGCAAGTCGGTCATCGTCCAACTTTAAGGTGTGCTCTACGACAGAGTCTCTTATTTTTTTTAAATTATGATCCATTATTAATTATGCCCAATATGGGTTTTTTTTATTTAAATATCAATAAACATTTACCTATTGAATAATCATCAATGCTGCGCATAATTCTCTCCATGGTAAAAAGCTTAGAAAAAATCGCAAAACAAAAGAAAATCAAATACTTCCTTGTCACATTTGTTGATCTTTTTGGAGTGCAAAGGGCAAAACTCGTGCCAACTCGAGCTATTGGAGAAATGCAAAAAACAGGTGCAGGCTTTGGTGGGTTTGCAACACACTTAGATCTATCTTTTTCTGAGCCTGATATGTTTGCATTACCTGACCCAGACAGCCTCATTCAACTGCCTTGGCAGCCTGACGTTGGCTGGTTGGCAAGTGACCTGGTCATGAATAATCAATTCATGGACCAATGTCCTCGTGTGATTTTAAAGAACCAAATTAACAATCTAGATAAGTTGAATCTTAAAATGATGACAGGGGTAGAATGTGAGTTTTTTATTTTAAACGAAGATGGCACTGAAGTTGCTGACAATCGTGATGATGCTCTAAAACCTTGCTATGATGTTGCCGCTTTAATGAGACGCTTTGATGTATTGAGTGAGATTTGTGACTCTATGATTAAATTGGGATGGAATCCCTATCAAAATGACCACGAGGATGCAAACGGTCAGTTTGAAATGAATTGGGACTACACAGATTGTCTCACAACTGCAGATCGTCACGTATTCTTTAAGTTTATGGTAAAATCAATTGCTGAAAAGCATGGATTGAGAGCAACGTTCATGCCCAAACCATTTACTCAACTGACAGGTAATGGTTGTCATGCTCATGTGTCAGTATGGGATAAAAAAAAGAAAAAAAACTTATTTCAGGATTCTTCTGATCAACTAGGTCTATCAAAAATGGGTTATCAATTCATTGGCGGTATAATGAAATCAGTAGACTCTTTTGCTGCATGGCTAAATCCGTGTCTAAACAGCTATGAACGATTAAATGCAAAAACAACAAATTCTGGATCAACTTATTCTCCAACTGCTGTGACGTACTCAGGAAATAACCGTACACATATGATACGAATTCCAGATGAAGGTCGATTTGAATTTAGAGCTGCAGATGGCGCTGTTAACCCGTACCTGTTTCAATCAGGAATTATAGCAATGGGTCTAGATGGAATGAAAAACAAACGCAGCCCTGGAAAACGCCTTGATATAAATATGTATACACAGGGTCACAAACTAAAAAGGGTAAAAAAACTACCTAACAGTCTAGAGCAAGCTATAAAAAAATTTAGCAATGACACAATTGTTAAAAAGTCAATCGGCGCAAAAGTTGTCTCGAAGTATGTAAAATTGAAGAAACGTGAGTTAAAGGAATTTAGTCAAGTAGGTGAAGCAAACAAATCGAGTTGGATGCGTAAAAATATAATTGATTGCTGAAATTATTTTGTGCCTAGAACAGTAGCTACTAAGTGAATTCTATCTTCTTCTCCACCATTAATAGCTGTGTGATATTTAGTGTTATCAGTTAAATAAATATTTCCATCAGCTGGAATGTGATGGCCAGTATGTTCAATAAACATTCGAGCTCCATAATTGGTTTTGATTGCAATATGAAGTCTTCTCTCGGGATCTCTATGCCAGCTTAAAGTGGTGCGTGGTGGCATTTTAATCACACGACATCTGCCTATTTCAAAAAACTCATTTATTTTTTCATAAACATACTTGAAGTAAGTATTGTTTAATTTTGGGTTAAAGAGCGTGTACCTTGTTTCATCAATGTACGGCTCCCTCTCCATTTCTTCAAATGACGAGTCCGGTTTTGTCCAATATTTACCTCTAATATTACCACCAAACCACTCATCCAGCTCTTTCTCATCATAATTAAGGCAAATAGCATTTGATTTAAGCATGCCTGGTTTTTGTTCAGAATTTTCAAAAGGTCGGATCTTTATCAAATCGCTAACAGCTTCATTTAATTTATCAACATCAAATGAGATGTTCTCAAGCCTTTCAATATATTGGTTAATCGGTGTGTACATATTTTTAGTTAGTATCCAAATTCAATATAGTATTTTCTATGATAATTAAAAGATCTACAGAGAATGAGCCATGCTTAAATTGTCGCAGTTTTCTAGTCAAAATAGAGGAAATTAGGTAAAAATTGAAATTTATTTGTTTGCATTGGACCCTTGGTAAGAGATAAGTAAGAGTTATAACGCAAAAGCTACTTTATGAATTATAGAATCGATAATCTTCAATATTGTAATTGGAATGAAGAGATATTTAAGATTAACAGACAAGCAAAATTAGACGCCGTTCACGTTACAATTGCATATCATGAAGACTACGATGAGGTTCAAAAAAATATTAATGAATGGAACACTTATTTTAAACAATACAATGAATTAATATTTCACGGCACGTCATATGAAGATATTGAGAAAGCTAATGAGGAAAATAAGACTGCTGTTTTCTTTGGTTTTCAAAACTGTTCGCCTATAGAGGATGATATAAATTTGGTTGAAGCTGTTCACAAAATAGGAACAGTATTTATGCAATTAACTTACAATAATCAGTCATTATTAGCTACAGGGTGCTACGAAGAAAATGACAGTGGCGTTACTAGAATGGGAAAAGAAGTTATTAAAGAAATGAATCGTGTTGGAATCATAGTTGACATGTCACACTCAGCAGAAAAATCAACACTGGATGCAATTGAAATTTCTGATAAGCCAATTGCCATAACACATGCCAACCCTTCTTTCTGGCATGAGGCAAAAAGAAATAAATCTGAAACATTACTCAGAGAATTAGGCCAATCAAATGGAATGATTGGTTTGTCACTTTATCCACATCACTTATTAAATGGTACCGATTGTACTCTTGAAAGCTTTTGTGAAATGGTTGCCCGTACTGCAGACATTATGGGAGCAGAACATATTGGTATTGGATCTGATTTATGCTTAAACCAACCTGACTCAGTTGTAGATTGGATGCGAAACGGAACTTGGACCAAAACAAAAGATTACGGCGAAGGTTCTAAAGACAATGCAGCTTTTCCAAAACAGCCTGGATGGTTCAAGAATGCTACTGGCTTTGACAATATTGAGAATGGATTAAAAAGTGTGGGGTTTAATACAGATGAGACAAATGGCATCTTAGGCAATAATTGGTTTAATTTTTATAAAAACTATATTGGTTAATATATGGCAATAAAAGTTCAGCACAGAGATCCAAACCAAATCATGAAGCTCAGTCGATTAGGTTGTTTCCATCAATCTAAGCTATCATTTTTAAGAAGTTTCATAAGAGAATTTAAAGATTGGGAGTTTAAAAATGAGATCTTTGACCTTGATAAAGAAGGCTACGGAACTGCTGTGTATTCTGTTTCAAATAAAGAACGTACATATTCTCTTGTATGCTTTGCCAACAAATTAGATGACTCTGAAAGATCGGATCGAGTGATAGCTACTAAATGGGATGCGGCATTTGTAATTCATGATGGACTTCCTAGTAAAGATGACATTAAACGGCTTCAAGAAAATGTCCCAAAACAAGAAGTGGGAAGATGTTCATTTAAAGAACTTGCTTTATCAAGGGCCAATCGCTCCGTTAGAGTTTTTAACCATGTAATTGATAGCCTATCAAATGGAATTCAACCTAATAAAAAACTTCTTACTGAAGTAGGTTACTTATATAGAACCACTGCAGTTTATGGATCAGGTAAATTTGGGTTAGCAGATCGATATAGAATTAAAGATCGCCCTGAAATAAACGGTCCCTTTAGAATTGAAATGATGCTTGTTTATCTGGTTCGTCAGTTTACGTTTGATCAAGTCAATCACATTGCTAATAAAAAGAGTCCAAATCAATCTGTTAAACTAGATCTTGAATTATCCAGACAACTTGGTATTGGCAATTCAACTGGCCTCGGCATGGCTCCTTTTATTATTAATCATCCAGCATTATTACATCAATGGATATACGTGAGAGAGGAGGCATTAAAGCAAATTAGAGAAATTAAAAATGTATCAAATGATGATTTTGAGATGTTTAAAAAATTCTTAGAACTTTCGAAGAAAAATGTAAATAATTGGAACACAAATAGTGAATTTCAAAATATTAAAATTGCTCAATTGAAAGAAGATATTCAAAAATTTGAGGAAAATTATCTCTGTAATACGAAGGCTGATAAAGAATATTTTTGGGATGAGTTGTATAAATGGGTAGAAGAAAATTTAACTCATGAGGGGGTAGAATATATAGTTTCTCTCATGATGGAACCATACGATAACATTATTAGTCTGCTAGTGCCTCAAATGAGCTCTGATGAAGATAAATATTTTGATATACCAGCAAACCGTACTACTGATGAATTAAAATCATCAATAGAAAAATCCTATCCAAATATAATTGAAATGGACTTCTCAATTGATAAAAGTAATGAAAATTTTTGGTATATTTCAAAAAATAAAGAAGAACCTCGATTGGCAAGTCGATTTGAAGAGCCAGGAGCAGAGTTAGAGCAACCTCTTGCAATAGCAAGAGATATTAAAGAGCTTCATGATAGATTATCATCTTATGAAAATGAAAAATTATCTAAATTTTTACAAGAAAATACTGACCTAAGACATATCGTTCGAAGATGCTACATCGTTGAAAAGTTGCCTTATGCGGAAATTCAAGACAACTCTATCGGGTCAGAATTGATGCCAATTGATATGCTAAGGCTAAAATTATCTTTTTTTGGAGCCCAAAAATTTGATCCTCGATCTGATAAGTGGCTAAGAATTTGCATGTATCAGGGTGCACCATTGATGCACGAAATTAACAAATCAAATGACACGTGGATTTATAATTAATGCAATCATCAAGTGAAATTAATACTGTGTCAAAAAGAGCTGCAAGAGCAGCTGGTTATTCATGGGGAATAGCTGAAGAAGTTGGAAAATGTATTAGTTCAATTGAGATGTTCGGAATTCGTGGAGTCGAAAATTTAAATAATTATTTCAAAACTATTAAAGATATTAAACCAGAGGGTCCAAAGCAAATAGAAGAAAATAATAAACTGAATGATAAAAGTCTCTGCCCTATTTATACAGGACTAAAGTTGATTGATGATTATAAATCTGTAGATAAAATAAAAACTTTAAAATTCATAAAACTAGATTACCCTTTGTTGCTCTTACCTTTCATTAACAAACTTTCATATTTAATTGGTAAGAGAATTCAGGTTTCTATTGATGAGATTAATGCGGAATGCAATTTAAACACATGTATCCTTGCTGATCATAAAATTAAATCCTTAATAATTAAAAAAGCTAATACTGTGATAATAACTATTTTAGAAAATGAAGATAATTTCTCTAGCAAAACTTGGAATGAGTTATATGAAATATCAACAGAGACATTTGTTGAAGAAACAGAACAATCAAAACAAACTGGAGCTGGAGCAGGGCTTCAAGATAACGATTAGTATTTAAAGTTGTATTCCAACATTCTTTAGTTGAAGGTAGCTTTTGATAGCTTGTTGACCTTTCTCACGACTGTAACCTGATTGCTTATAACCTCCAAATGGAGTTGCTATACTTCCTGTAAACCAACTATTTACGTAAACTTGACCACCGTTCAAACGTGAAGCTGTTTTAGTAGCCATATCAACATCTTTAGTAAATACTCCGGCTGCTAAGCCATAGTCTGTATCGTTTGCAATATGTATCGCCTCCTCGTGATCTTCATAATCTAAAACAGATAAGAATGGTCCAAAGATTTCTTCCTGTGCAATTGTCATATCAGGCTTAACATCTGAATAAATTGTAGGTTCAAAGAAGAAACCTTTTCTATCTACTCTGTTTCCACCTGAAACTGCTTTTGCACCCGCTTGTAAACCAGAACGTGCATAATTTTCAACTTTTTGTAACTGTTCTTCAGATATGACAGGCGTTAGATCGACACCTTCCTCATCGCCAGGGCCAACTTTTATTGAAGCTGCTAATTTTGATAACTTTTCAAGCACTTCATCTTTTATAGATTTATGGACTATCATTCGTGACATTGCGGAACAAATTTGTCCAGCCTGGCTGAAAATTCCAACTTTGGTTGCATTAACAACTTTATCTATATCTGCATCTGGCAGAACAACAGCAGCAGATTTTCCACCTAACTCAACAACAGCAGGTACAGCTCTTTCAGCGGCTGCGTGTAGAATTGCTTTTCCAGTTTTTACAGATCCAGTAAAAGTTATTTGTGCAACATCTGGATGGGCAGTAAGCGCGGCTCCAGCTTCACTTCCATAACCTGTAACTATATTTATTAAGCCTTTTGGAACTTCAGCATTATGAATTGCCTCAGCGAAGAAGGATGTTGTAGCTAAAGGTGTCAGCTCGGCAGGTTTAATGACTGTAGAATTTCCAGCAGCAAAAGAACATGCTAAAGAACGAGCTATCATTGAAATAGGAAAATTCCAAGGAACAATATGACCAGATACTCCGTAAGGTTCATAGATCGTGTAATCCATAACCTGACTGTTCACTGGAATTGTTTGACCTTCGATTTTATCTGTTAAGCCACTGTAGTAATCAAAGTAGTTTGCTGCATCAACAAATTCATATTCAGAAGCGGCAAGTAGTTTCCCATTTTCTTCACAAAGTAATGCCCCACCTTCTTTACTGACCTTGCGAAGCTCTTCAGCGATGCGTCGCATAAGTTTTGCTCGTTCCATCGGATTCATATCTACAAGAATTCGAGACTCGTATGCTTTTTTAGCAGACTCTACCGCTTGATTAATATCTTCATCTTTTGCGCAAGTTACTTCACCAATGACCTCTTCATTCGCAGGATTAATAACTGGAATAAGGTCTTTGCTTGAGGCATCGGTCCATTCACCGTTAATATAGTGCTGGTATTTTTTCATAAGTTAGAGTCTTTCTTGTTAAATACTGATCTATTT
This sequence comes from uncultured Pelagibacteraceae bacterium, assembly GCA_902588785.1. GTDB lineage: Bacteria > Pseudomonadota > Alphaproteobacteria > Pelagibacterales > AG-422-B15 > CACNXQ01. Next base: position 91,835 of record CACIQL010000003.1, on the reverse strand, counting down.
TTGTAATAAGGTCAGCTTTAATTTAGTTCAAAAATTCCTAGATTCCCAACTATTTTTACCTTAGTCTTACCGACATGAATTCAAAAAAGTCTGATTTTGTTAAATTTGAACAAGTCGATAAAAGTTATGATGGAAAAGAGCTTGTAGTTAAAGGACTCGACTTAGATATTGCAGAAGGTGAATTTCTTACATTACTTGGGCCATCTGGATCTGGCAAAACAACAACTCTCATGATGCTTGCTGGTTTTGAAACTCCAACGAATGGAGAGATATATTTTGATGGACGTCCGATAAACAATATCCCACCTCACAAACGTGGCATCGGCATGGTCTTTCAAAATTATGCTTTGTTTCCGCATTTATCAGTTTATGAAAATTTAGCTTTTCCTCTTAAAGTAAGAAAAGTGGATAAATCAGAAATTGAAGAGAGAATTAATAAAACTTTGAAAATGGTTTCATTAACAGGTTTTGAAAACAGGATGCCCGCTCAACTATCTGGTGGTCAGCAACAGAGAGTTGCTGTTGCTCGCGCGCTTGTGTTTGATCCTAAACTTGTATTAATGGATGAACCTCTTGGAGCTCTTGATAAAAATTTACGAGAGAGTATGCAATATGAATTAAAGCACATTCACGAGTCATTAGGAGTGACTGTTGTTTATGTTACACATGATCAGGGTGAAGCTCTGACCATGTCAAACCGAATTGCTGTTTTTAATGACGGTAAGGTTCAACAACTTTCTGGACCAAATGAATTATATGAAACGCCAGTGAATTCGTTTGTTGCGAGCTTTATTGGAGAAAATAATACTTTCACTGGAACTGTAAAAGAAATCGCCTCTGGTTCAGCAAAGATTGAAACTGACTCAGGTGAAACTATTGTTGCTAATCCTATTGCCGTGAGCTCTTCAGGAGAAAAATCCAGAATTTCTCTGAGACCTGAGCGAGTGAGTATTGACCCAAATGAACAACTTGAAAATAAATTCACAAGTGAGATCCGCGAAATTATCTATCATGGAGATCATACTAGGGTGCGTGTAAATCTTCTTGGTAATGATGACTTTATTTTAAAAGTTCCAAACGCGAGCAGCGATTTAAAGCTTAACGTAGGCGACAAATTGGACCTTGGCTGGTCATCTCATGATTGCAGGGCTCTAGATTACTAATCCTTTGATACTACATGTAGATTCAACATTAATTTGTTGAAAAATAATCTTTTTTTTTGTTGCGTTTTTGCTCAAGGCCTTGTGTAATATTTCTTTATATAAAAAAAGGAGACGATTAATCATGTCTAGATTAACTAAACTAATCTCTTTGGCTGCTTTATTGGTGGCTCCATCTATGGCTACAGCCGCGGAAGTAAACGTGGTGTCATGGGGAGGCGCTTATACAGAAAGTCAAAAGCTAGGTTACGGGGACCCATATCAGGAAATGAGTGGCGTTCAAGTAAACTGGATCGACTACAGTGGAGGTTTGAGTGAAATTAAAGCTCAGGTCGAGTCTGGAGCGATTACTTGGGACATTATCGATGTGTATGCACGTGATACAATTATCGGTTGTGACGAAGGATTGTTTGTAGAATTCGATTTCGATAACGACTTCCCTGCTGGTGTTAACGGTATGAAAGCAAGTGACGATTTCTTTGCTCCAATGCCTAGTGATTGTGCTGTGGGTAACATTCTTTATTCATGGAACTACGCTTACAACACTGACAATGTAAACTTTGATGGAAGTTATCCAGACTCAATGGAGGACTTCTTTAACCCAGATAAATATCCAGGAGTAAGATCTATCTACTCTTCAGCTATGTCAAACTTAGAGTTTGCTCTAGTTGCTGATGGTGTTCCTGCATCTGATGTGTATGACTACATGGAAGATAATGGAATTGATAGAGCCCTTGATAAGCTTACAGATCTTTGCACAAACCCTAACGGTGGATGCATTTTCTGGTCAGCTGGTGCACAACCACCTGAGCAGTTAGTATCTGGTGAAGCTATCATGGCTACTGGTTGGAATGGACGTCACTTCAATGCCATCGTGAACGAAGGTTCACCAATGAAAATGGTATGGGATGGTCAGATCCTTGACTACGAGTACTTCGTACTTGTTAAAGGTGGACCAAACCAAGAAGAAGCTATGAAAGCTCTTCAGTACTTCACTAGTTCTGAAGGTTTAGCTGGAAGTGCTAAGCACATTGCTTACGCTCCTTTCCGTATCTCATCTCTTGATGTGATCATGGCTGATGAGCCGTGGTTCTATTCTGAGCAAGCAGGTGCTGTTGAGATTATGCCTCACATGCCTACTGCTCCAGCAAATACTGAGAACTACGTTCTTATGAACCCTGAGTGGTACGCTGATAACAACACTGAAATCAACGACGCTTGGGAAGCTTGGAAAGCTAACCTATAAGGTTTAAACTTGGGCAACCTATGGGTTGCCCAAGTACCTCAAATTAAGTATCCTTTTAAATATGACTGCCGAAATAAGAACCTCGGATGGAGAACTTCTATCCGTCAAACTCAAAAAAGTTGAGAAAAGACGCAGAACTACTGCTTTTTTGCTGGCCGCGCCGCTTCTGTTCTTCATTGTTTTTGCATACGTAATTCCTATTTTTCAGATGTTGGGGCGAAGTATTGATAATGCTGAAATGAACTCGTTTCTTACAGAAACACACGAGGTCATGCAAACTTGGGATGGCAGTGAAATGCCTGGCGAGGATGTAACCTCAACATTTTATTATGAATTGAAGACTGCTGTAGAAAATAAATACCACGGAAAGATTGCAACTCGTTTAAACTATGAAAAAGGCGGCTTTACAAGTCTGATTAAAAAGACGTCTCGTAAACTCAAAAACTTTGATGAAAATGCTAACTTTCTAGATCAATTCATTGATGTACATAAAAAATGGGGTGACATTGAATATTGGCAAGCATTAAAAAGAGGAACTGACGCTTATCATTTTCGAAAATATTTAACGACATTTGATTATGAACAAAAGTTTGATGGCTCAATTGAAAGGATTCCTGAAAAGCTTAGAATTAATGTAACCTTGTGGCTGCGAACAATATTTGTTGCCGTTGGAGTAACTTTCTGCTGCTTTATTTTAGCCTACCCGATTTCACACTTACTTTCAGTCTTACCGACTCGTTATTCAAATCTATTGATGATTTGTGTTCTATTACCTTTTTGGACGTCACTGCTTGTTAGAACATCCAGTTGGATGGTTCTATTACAAAAACAAGGAGTGCTAAATGATACCTTAGTGTCGCTTGGATTTGTTGCAGATGAGTCGAGACTTGAACTCATGTATAATATGACAGGCACATTCATTGCAATGACACAAATCCTATTGCCATTCATGGTTTTACCTCTTTATAGTGTAATGAAAACAATTTCACCAAGCTTAATGCGCGCTGCAACGTCAATGGGTGCAACACCTTTTCACGCTTTTAGAAAAATATATTTTCCTCTGACATACGCGGGAATTAGTGCAGGATCAATTTTAGTATTTGTTTTAGCAATTGGATATTACATAACACCTGCATTGGTTGGTGGAGCAAAAGGAATTTTAATTAGTAATAGAATAGCATATCACATGCAGCAATCACTAGACTGGTCTCTTGCAACGGCGATGGCGACAGTTCTTTTAATAGCAGTGCTCGTGGTTTACTGGCTGTACAATAAGATTGTTGGCATAGATAACATGAGGCTTGGATAATATGGCATTACCAAAATATACAGAAATGAGATACAGAGTTTGGCACTATTCTTATTTAGTGATTTGTACTGCAGTTTTCGTATTTTTGATTGCACCTCTTTTTGTGATCATACCACTATCATTCAATGCTGAGCAATATATCCACTTCTCTGACGGCATGCTTGCATTGCAGCCAGAAGCTTTCTCACTTAGGTGGTATGAAGATATGATTTATGGAACAAAAAATCCTTGGGGAATAGCAGCTCGAAACAGTGTTTACTATGCATTTTTCTCAACAATTGGAGCAACCGTACTTGGGACTGTTGCAGCATTAGGTCTAAGCAGTCGTTACATGCCTTACAAACAATTAATCATGAGTGTATTAATTTCGCCGATGATTATTCCACTGATTATTTCTGGCTCTGCTATCTTTTTTTCACTTGCAAAATTAGGATTAGCTGCAACTTTTCCTGGCATTGTCATTGCACATATTATTTTAGGTACACCGTTTGTTGTAATAACAGTTACTGCAACTTTAAGTGGATTTGATGACAGTATTACGCGTGCAGCATCGAGTCTCGGTAGCACACCAACTAATACTTTTTTTAAAATTACATTACCTCTAATAACACCTGGTATAATCTCTGGTGCTTTATTTGCTTTTGTAACTTCTTTTGATGAAATTGTTGTAATTCTTTTCGTGGCTGGAGGAGATAGAAATCTTACAACTATCCCACTTCAAATGTGGACTGGTTTGAGAGAGCAGCTCAGCCCGACGATCATGGCTGTTGCTACATGCTTAATTGTACTTTCGACATTAATCCTGATTGTGACTGAGTTGTTAAGAAGAAGATCTGAGAGGATAAGAGGGATTTCAGCTCAATAAAAGTTACTACAATTCGTTAAATATACTATAACTCAAGTCCATCTTTTTTTAATGCTCTTAAAAGATCATTAAATCTGTCTTGCCCAAAGAAGAACTTGTCTTTATAGACTGTTAGTGGAACACCATGGTGACCTGCTTCTAACTGTTCTTTTTGGTTTAATTTTATTTCATCAATCAAGCTTTGCTCTGCTTCTGTTCGTTTTTTTTCAATATCACTATGATTTAAGCCTAATTTTGATGATGACTCAGAAATTGACTCATCAGAATTCCAATTCTTCATACCACTCCAAATTTTGCTTGAAACTTCTACGGCAAAATCAAGTTGTCTATCTTTTTCTATTGCCTGACAGTAATGACATAATTTAAATATACGTGGCTGATCATCAGAAATTTTACCGGTTAGCATATTTTGTTTTATTGGATCTGGATTTGGTGTTTTAAATACCATATTGAGTTTTTTTGCCTGTAAAAAATAATCAAATCGTTTTAGAAGAAAATATGTAAATAAGTTCTTACCTTTAAAGAATTCTGGCTCTCTTATTGCTAACGGGTAGACTTGTTTAAAATTTATATCTACACCGTACTTATCTCTTAACAAAACGATACGCGGTAGTATTAAATAAGAGTATGGACTTCTAAAGGAGAAATATAAATCTACTTTCATATCTCAAATATTAACCTTTCACATCCAGTGTCTTCAAGAAGATCATTTACTTTTTTTTGATCATTATCTTCAAGCATTTTATATTCTTCGTTAAGCCACTTTAAACACTTTGCCTGGTAAGGAAATGATTTTTGTTTCCATAGACATCCATCAATCTCTGTTTGCCATTCTTTATCTCCATTTTCTATTGCTTTAGCGTTTGCTAGCTGTGCAGGCATATAACCCTTACCGATTTCTGCAAGTAATTCCTTTACCGTTGACGGTAAAGTATCAATTGATCCCCATTTTTCATCATCTACCTCTATACCAGATTGATCTTCAATTAAACCAACCCACGCGACTGTCCTAAGAGATACTTCATGACAAATTTCTCTTGGCGTGGGATCAAAGTTTACAAGTTGAGACAGTTGACCATACATTGCAAAATCGCTTGATGAGGGTCTATTGCTTATCAAATAAGGTGTTGATGTGAAATGTTTCTCAAGTATACCCAATAAACGTCTGAAACTTGCATCTATGATAGGAGCTGTATCATTGTTGGAACCTACTACCCATAACCTATCTATCTGCCTTTTGCTTATCATTCCCTTTAAATTATCAAGCATTTCATTTGGCATCATTCCTACGGTTTGAAGAGGTAAAATTGTTCCTGCATTTTCAGCATCTTTTTGATCATGCCATCTATAATGAAACATGTATTTCGTCCCCCACTCATCAGCAAAATCTTCAATTAAATAATTTATAAACGCAAGTGCAGGATCAGATGGAATAGTACTACGCTCACTAACCTCTTTATCAATCCTTCTTATTAACGGAGTCGAATCTGTTACAGCTTTTAAATTTCCATTTTCATCAGGTAGGACAAATGTTGGCAGTAATCCAGGCTTGGGCTTTTCAATACCCTCTTGATCAAGATATTTTGAAGGGTCTCCCCAAATCATTTTATGAGGAACACGTTTATACCTAAGATATGAAAGCATCTTACGTGTATACGGTGAGCCCACACCGCCAAGAACAACTAATGGATTTGGTAAACTCATCTTTATTCTCCTACTTCTGAATTATTTTTGAACCGGTATTGGTTAGATCTTTTGACTGTTTCATGTTTCTCATCAACTCCATAATATCAATTGGTACTGCAACACCTTTTTTGCAAGCTGGTCTATCTTCCATCATCTGCATCCATCTTTTTACACCTTCAAGACCGTCGATATTCACACCTGACCATTTATATGTTCTTACCCAACACCAATTTGCAATATCAGCTATACTAAAATCATCAGCGAGATACTCATTTTCTTTTAAACGTGTCTCCATAACTTCAAACAAGCGTCTTCCTTCGTTTTGATAACGGTCAATTGCTGGCTGTAATTTTTCACCAGGCCAATAACGAAAGAAAACATTGGCCTGCCCCATCATCGGACCAATTCCTCCCATTTGAAACATTAACCACTGAATAACTTTTGAACGTGCAATTGACTCTGTAGGCAATAATTTGCCTGCTTTCTCAGCTAAATAAATTAATTGTGCACCACTTTCCATTATTGAAAGGTTATCGTTTTCAGTATCAACTATTACGGGAATACGTCCATTAGGATTCATTGCTAAAAATTCGGGCTTCTTTTGATCACCAGCTTGTAAATTCACAACATGAACATTGTAAGGTATTTCCAACTCCTCAAGAGCTACTGAAATCTTATATCCATTTGGTGTAGGTGAAGTATATAATTCAATCATTAATTTCTTTTGTTTCAATGTTTAATTGGCCCGCTAATCCTGCTTCGCGGTGTTGATAAGCTTCAAGATATTCTGGGTCACTGGGCATCATATTTTCACCCATTATTTTTCTTGAAGGCCATTTTGCAATAGCAACAACGTCCCATAATTCTTCAACTTTACCGACCGCTAAACGTTTTACATCTGTATGCAAAACTAATTCTCCTCCAATTTCCTTTAGATGTTTATCCATGAACTCAGCATAAATTGTGTAAGCCTCTCTTCCGGTTAAGTTGGTTTCTCTCCCATCTTTATATTCCGCTTTCTCTTTAAACTTGAGAAGATTAAGCATGTATATTGGTTCATTGTCATCCGTATTCTCAAAAAAACCTTTCATTTGTTCTCTATTTGGAAAAACACGATTCTCTACTTTCATTTCTGTTTCCTTTCAATGGTCGAGATAAAAAACATTAAAAGTGTAACAAATAACATGATACTTGTCCCAACTAAACCTCCTGGAGCAGTTGAAGTGAGATAATCCTGATCTAAATTATGCATCGTCATCGTTATAATTCTTAATATGTTATCAAATACGAAAACTAGCCAGGCTAGTGATAAAAGGCTTTTATATTTAATAAGAATTATAATTGATATAAAAAGTACTACGATCTGTGATCCACCCCATAAAGAACCTATAAGATAAATTACACTATTAGGATTTAAATTATTAACCTCCGGAAAAACTATAATTGAAGCAATTGAATTTAAACCAGCATCTTGAGCAAACATATGGGTAAACGATCTGAACGCTACTAATGCGAGATATAAATAAAAAAACCAAAGTGCAAATTTTAAACCCTGATAATTGTTGTTTGCTTCTGTGGGTAAAAGGCTGATAAATTTCATTTAATTAGCAAAATTGTGATTTCCCATTTTTTTACACACTTCATTAAACTGCGAAATGGTTTCATTGATAATTTCTTCAACACCTTTGATCTCATCAATTAAGCCCATCGATTGTCCTGCCAATGCTGGTGCTGCGTTCATGTCACCCTCAAAATAAAGTTTCTTAATACCGAACATTGCAGACATATCCATTTCACCTTTTTCATAAATACCGTGAGTGAAGTCAGTTTTAATTGCACGAACACAAGGTTTAGATTTTTTATTTAATATATAAGTTCCTTGTTCGTCTGAATCTAAAATTGCTTGCTTGTAATTTTGATGAACCGGACTCTCTTTAGATGATACAAACCTAGTCCCCATTTGTATTCCCTCAGCTCCTGCTGCAAATGCTGCGGCCATTCCTATGCCATCAACTATACCTCCGGCCGCAACCATCGGTATATCAGAATGCTTTCTAATAGACTGCAATAATACGTAAAGTCCAACTTCTTCAGGATTTTTAAATCCACCTCCCTCAGTCCCTTCAACTACTAAGCCATCCACGCCAGCGTTTATCGCTTTTAGTGCGCCTGCTAAACTTGGCACAGCATGAAAGACTTTAATGCCTGCATCTTTTAAAATGTGAATATATTTTGCTGGATCACCAGCAGATGTAGTTACAAATTTTACTTTCTCTTCGATAACCAAATTGATCATACTTTCATCACGTAAAAAAAGAATTGGAAGATTCACACCAAAGGGTCGATTGGTGAGTGTGCTCATTTTTTTGATTTCCTGCTTACACTCCTCAAGCTCACCTGAGGAAGTTTCAATAATTCCAAACCCTCCAGCATTAGAAACGGCTGAGGCTAATGCACTTCTCGCAATCCATCCCATTGGGGCCTGTATAATTGGATATTTAGAACCAAGTATTTCTGTAATTCTATTCACGAATTTTATATTTTTTATTAAAACCTAAAGTATTGACATAAACACTGTCAATAGATAATTTTTATCTATGGTAATTACACCAATTGTTAACGATGGACGCGTCAACAGAAGTAAAACAACATTAAATAAAATTGTTGCAGCCACTATTTCTTTATTAAGAAAAAATAACAACGGTCAAATCCCAACCGCTCAGGAAATTGCTGTAAAATCTGGAGTTGGAATAAGAACTGTTTTTAGGCACATTGAAGATATGGAAGGATTAATTGAGGAAGTAAATCGTCGTTATCTAAACGATCTTGAGAGCTATATTGCAAAAAATAATCCAAAACAAAACAGTAAAGATCAGAGAATTGAACATGTAATTAAAGAGCGTTTTTATTTATATAACACATACCAGCACGTATTTAATTTAACTATTACAAGTTTAAATAATTCTAATGCAATAAGAACTGGATTTATAAAATTTAATCATATTTTGAGACAGAGATTCGAAGATTTAATACCTGAAATTAAAATGATTAACAAAGACAAACAAAATCTTATTGATACTCTAATTTCATACGCGGCATGGTTTCGTATGACCAAATTTAACAATACGAAAGAAGAAAGACTTATTGAAGAGTTAAAGTTACTATTTTTAATGAAACTTAAGTAAGAAAATTATGTATCAATCAACAGTTAGAAAAACTTTATTATCCTTAATTTTTATCGTCATTACAGTAATTATTCTTTTGCCATATATTCTTAAAAACTTAGGTTTACATCCAGACTATGAGGGAAATACATTTGATTTATCTGGAAAAAAAGCTCTTATAATTGCTACAAGTCATGGGGTTTTAAATTATCCAGGAGAGTCATCTGGTAAACCCTCAGGTCTCGCGAGTTCTGAATTAACTGCTCCCTATTTCGAATTTATAGATGCTAACATAAGTGTTGATATTGCAAGTATCAAAGGTGGAGAAATTCCAGTGGATCCACAAACAACATCATATTTCGTGAGTTCTTCATCTGATAAAAGATTTTATAAGGATACAGAGGCGGTTTATAAACTTAACAATTCAATCAATATAAATGAAATAGATTTCTCTGTGTATGATATTGTATTTCTAGCTGGTGGATGGGGAGCTGCATATGACTTGGGCTTCTCAGATACCTTAGCTGCAGGAATTTCTAAAGCATATTACTCAGGGAGTATTATAGGTGCAATTTGTCATGGTCCTTTAGGGTTAATTAATTCAAAAGATAAAAACGGCAACATTCTCATTGCTGGAAGGAAAATGACTGGTGTAACTGACAAACAAGTTAAAGAACTTAATATTACAATGACACCATTACATCCAGAAGAAGAATTAAAAAAAGCAGGCGCATTGTTTGAAGCTAAAACCAAATTTCTTGACCAGTTTGCTTATCACGTAGTTGTTGATGATGAAAAACGATTTGTAACTGGCCAAAATCAAAATTCAGGCCATGAAACAGCACAAAGAATTATGAAAATAATAGAGGAGTCATCATGAATAAATTTTTAATTATTCTAAATACAATAAACGGATTTATATTTATTGTACTTGGTCTTGTTTGGATAATATCCCCTTACGATGCTGGAGCAAATTTTGGTATATTAGTAATTCCAGAAGGATTAGGTCGAAGCAGTCTGATTGGCGATGTTGGAAGTTATTTCTTTTGCATTGGTTTGATGATGATACTTGCAGCTTATACTCTAAAAAGTATTTGGTTTTATGCTCCTGCAATGCTTTTAAGTGTTACAGCAATATTTAGAGTCATATCGTGGGCAGCGCATGATGCAACTTTTGCAACACAATTTATTATTATTGAAATTGTTCTTGTTGCAATATTGCTTATTACATCCAGAAAGGTTTCTGGTAATTAACTATGAGGAAAATCTATTATTTCTTAATAGTTGCAATCTTAATATTTGTTGTTGGGTTCTTTGGAATAAGAAATACATCAGTTCAAAATTTCTTTATCGACTTAATTTTTGAATCTCAGTTAAATAATCAAGATAAATTAGTTACCTTTGAAGGTGATTATATTATTGGACTTGTCTGTGGATCACGAGGTCCATTACCTGGTAAAGGAAGAGCTGAGCCATGTATTATGATCAAAACTCCAGACCATATGTTTATTGTGGATACCGGAGATGGAAGTAGGCAAAATCTAATAAATTGGCAGATAGATCTTGGTAATTTAGATGCCGTACTGTTTACTCACCTGCATTCAGACCATATTTCTGATTTGGCTGATTTTCATCTTTATTCATGGGTAACTCAAAATAGAGAGGGAAAACTTCCTGTTTATGGACCAGAGGGAACACAATTAGTTACAGAGGGTATAACAAGGGCTTACGAGCTTGATTATGAATGGAGAACGCTGCATCATGGAGAGGAAGTAGCTCCATCTGACATTGCTGGCTTTGATTCAAAAATAATAGATTTAAATAATCCAGTTATTTTTGATGATGGCAGTCTGAAGATAACAGCATTTGAAGTTGAACATCTGCCAGTTTATCCCTCATTGGGATTTCGCTTTGATTATAAAGGAAGATCAATCGTAATTAGTGGGGATACGGATTACAGTACAAATTTGATTGAACAATCAAAAAATGCTGACTTACTTTTTCATGATGCATTGTCATATAATATGATAGGTAGAGCTGAGGATATATCAGAGATTATACAACCTCAACTTTCAAGAGTTTTTTATGATATTCAGGGATATCACGCCTCACCTGTTGAAGCTGCGCAAGCCGCAAATGAAGCAAATGTAAAAGAGTTGATTTTTTATCACCTGATACCAGCTCCCGATAGTTTTATTGCTAAAATAATTTTCGTAAAAGGGGTAAGCGAAGTTCGACCTGATAACTGGACATTAGCTGATGATGGTACTATAGCAATTTTACCAGTTAATTCAGAGGATATTACAATTACAAATATCGAATAATGATAAAAAAAATATCTCTTGCAGTTTTTTTTATTCTTATTCTTGCTTTAATCCTATGGACATACAAACTTCAAATATTTCTTTGGTCACTACCAACTATATTTGAGTTCACAAGACCAGTTGCTGAAAATCGTGAGGTAATTTGGCCAGACGGTCCATCAGAAAGAGATCCTGCCTTAGCTAATAAACCAAATATAATTTTAATACTTGCTGATGATTTGGGCTTCAATGATGTATCTCTTTATAATGGCGGTGCTGGGGATGGCAGTTTAATGACACCAAACATGGACCGTATTGGTTTAGAGGGTATAAAATTTAATAATGGTTATGCGGCAAGTGCAAGCTGCTCTCCTTCACGCGCTTCAATTATGACTGGTCGCTATTCAACAAGATTTGGATTTGAATTTACCCCCGCATTTAAATCACTCATTACTATTACAAAATGGGGCGAAGAACTAAACGATACGGGATTGTCTGTAATTTTTGATGATGAAGCTGAACTCACTGCTTTGGATAATGATGGTAATATTGGATACCCAGGCATGCCGTCTAGCGAGATAACTATTCCAGAGGTACTAAAAAATGAAGGATATTACAGTGCAATAATTGGAAAGTGGCATCTTGGAACTGCTCCAAGTTATGGTCCAACTGATCAGGGATTTGATGACAGCCTTCAATTAATGGGCGGACTTTATCTTCCAGAGAATCATCCAGATGTTGTAAATGCTAGAACTGGGGAAATTATTGACGAGATGGTTTGGGCCAGTACTCAATACGCTACACGAAATAATAACAGTGAACCATTTGAACCTCGTGGATATATTACCGACTACTACACAGATGAAGCAATCAAAGTTATTGAAAAAAATAAGAACAGGCCCTTCTTTTTATACCTATCTCACTTTGCGCCTCATAATCCCCTTCAAGCTCTAAGAGACGACTATGATCATTTTCACCATATCGAAGGTGAATTCAGTGAAGAATTAAAGGTATATTCTGCGATGTTAAGAGCTCTTGATAGGAGTGTTGGGAGAATATTAGATACACTTGAAAAGAATAATCTAACAGATAATACACTTATAGTATTAACCAGCGATAACGGTGGAGCTAATTACATTCATTTATCTGATATCAATAAACCTTATCGTGGATGGAAATTAACTCATTTCGAAGGTGGTTTGCATGTTCCATTTATGGCTAAATGGCCAAATAAAATTGAACCAGGAATAGAATTTAACGCTCCTATTCACGCAAATGATATTTTACCAACATTTGCTGCTGCGGCTGGAGCAAAATTACCGGAAGATAGAATCATTGACGGAGTAAACTTGCTGCCCTTTTTACAAAATCACAATTCAGACATGCCACATGAAACACTATATTGGCTACAAGGCCGACTTCAAACTGTTCTTCATGAAAATTGGAAGCTCATTACTGATCACCGAACTGGTAAAGACTGGTTGTTTAATGTTGAGAGTGACCCCTATGAGAGAATTAATCTTGCAAGCGAAATGACATTGAAAGTTAAAGAGCTGAAAAGATTATTAAATGATCATAAAAAGGTTCAACCTCCTCCACTATATGATAACACAATGTCTGCTCCTATATTAATTGATAAACACAATGGGTATGCATTTCAAGATGGCGACGAGTTCACTTATTGGGATAATTAAATAGTATTTTTTTTAAAATTTAATTAGACGATTGCTCTATTTGCTGTAAAATTTTTTCTATATGAGCGCAACAAATTCACTCCTAAGATTTTGGGAAGAACAAATGGGAACTTCACACCGCTCTAGTAAGCACTTTTTCAGAAAGACCCCATCTCACTATCATATGATGCTTCTTGTAATGTCAGCCCATCAAAATAAAGAAAAGCTATGCGTTGAAGAATTAAAGACAAAGCTCTTTCATACATCTCGGCCTAAGTCATCTATGATGATTAATGAGGCTTGTGACAGAGGTTTCATACATTTAGAGAAAACAGAGAACGATAAAAGACGAAAAACAGTAAAACCAAGCTCTGAATTGATAAAAGAATTTAAGAATTATCTTAATTCAATGAAAAATATCAATTGGAAGTCTGAATAATAATTTCAAGAAAAAATTTTTTCAAAAAAATTAGACATCTCTCGCCATGAGTGCTGATCCGCATGCGCATCGTAGAATAATCCTGAGTTTCGATCATTAGCTTCAGGATTTGTAAAAGCATGTCCAACATTGCCGTAAGCATGAATTTGCCAATTTGCTTTTTTTGAATTTAATTCATCAGCTAAATCAATCATATTTTGTGGAGTGGCCATGGGATCATCGTACCCATGTAGAATTAAAATCGATGAGTCAATTTTTATTGATCCTTTTAATTGCTTTCCTGAACTTGCCGTTGGTGCGTCATATAATCCATGAAAACTTACAACCCCTTTAACATCTTCACCTGCCCTAGCCAAATCAAGTGCACATTTTCCTCCAAAACAAAATCCAATTGCTCCAGTTTTGTCTTCATCAACTTTATCAAAATTCTTGAGGGTTTCAAAAGCATGGATCATTCTTTGTTGAAGCAATACTCGGTCAGAATTAAATTCATTCATCAACTCCATTGACTCTTGGGGATTTGAACCTCTTCTTCCCTGTCCATATAAATCCATAGCAAATGCAAAGTACCCAAGCTCAGCAAGTTGTTCTGATTTCTTAATATCAAAATCAGAATGGCCTCCATAAGCATGACATACGAGAACTCCTGGCCTTGGTATATCAAAACTATCTTCATAACTTATTGAACCTTCAAATTGCACACTAGAATTTGCAGAACCATAAACTAGTTTTTCTGTTTTGATCATACTTATAGAATACCCTCATATGAGTTAATGTAAAGTTGCTTCATTTCATCAAGACTTATATCACGTGGGTTTGGTCCAGTGGATGGATCTTTCAAGGCCATTTCACTAAGTAGTTCAAAATCAAATTCTTGATTAAGCTCCTTCAGTGTATGGGGGATAGCAAGTTCATCTCTAAGCTTCAATATCCACGACAGAAAACTATCAAATGTAGAATTTTCTAATTCTAAGTACTTTGTTAAAAGTTGTATCCTCTGACTTATAATCGGTTCATTAAACTTAAGTACATATGGCATAAATATTGCATTTGAGAGACCGTGATGAATATCATTAACTGCATTTATAGGATGTGAAAGAGAATGTATTGCTCCTAGTCCTTTTTGAAATGCAGTTGATCCCATTGATGATGTTACTAACATTTTTGATCTTGCAAATATATCATCTGGATTTTTATAAGCACTTAGAAGACTATCTTTCACGTTCTTTATCCCTTCTAGTGCAATACCATCCGCCATAGGATGAAAACCTCTAGCACAGTATGCCTCTAAACAATGAGCTAATGCATCCATACCTGTTGCAGCTGTGAGATGAGGTGGAAGAGACAAAGTTAGATTTGGATCAAGTATTACAAGGTCTGGTAAGAACGAGGGATGAAATATTATTTTTTTTGTCTTATCACTTTCGTCCAAAATAAGTGATGCGCGGCCTGTTTCAGAACCTGTGCCAGCCGTAGTTGGTATCGCAATTACTTTTGGAAGTTGATCTGTAATTGCCCTTGTCCAATTATCCCCTATATCTTCGAAAAACCACAGGTTTTCCTTTTGTTTTGTCATAAAGGCAATTGCTTTACCAGCATCAAGAGAACTTCCTCCACCAATCGCAATTACACCATCGTTATTGTTAGACAAAAAGTGTTCGACACCGTCCATTACGTTCTTGCCAGTTGGATTTCCTTTTATATTTGAAAAAATTGAGTGTTTGATTTTATTATTTTTTAATAATTCAATAATTTTTATAAAGTTTTTATTAGAGGTAAATTCTGGATCGGTAACAACTAAAGGATTTTGCATACCTTGAGCTTCTAAGGCATTTGGGATCTCTAGGGAACGGCCTAAACCAAACCATATTGGGGTAGGATAATTCCAGCTAACATTATCAATATCACTCATACTTTTCTATAGCGTTGGCGGTGTAGTTTTTTTTGTAGCACCAAAAGCATAAAAACTTATAGCAATGATAATTACCAAGCCACCCATTAAAGTTATATTTGAGGGAACTTCGTTTACTCCAAATAAAGGTATCCAACACCAAATTACTCCTCCCACAACTTCTGTTAAAGAAAGTAACATAAATTCTGCTGCAGGCAGATAGCGCGCACCTAAACTTAAAAGTATAAGTCCAATCCCAACTAAAGTTCCATGTAGCATACTTAATAAAATATTTTGTAACGGCATTGAGTAACTGTCAGTAAATAAAACAATCATAATCATTGAAAAAAGCGAGCAGGCAATACCAGCAATAATGATTGTCGTAAATTTCGGTGTGTCTGGTTGCCATCTGAGCGTTGTTGCAAATATTGCAAATCCAATAGAACAGAATAAACCAAATACCCAACCTAAAAAGGTTCCTGCATACCAGTCATTATAAGCCATTAGAAAGATCCCAAACAAAGAAACAAAACACGCTATCGCAGTTGTGATGCCGATTTTTTCTTTTAGAAAGATATATGCAAAGAGCCCTGCAAATAATGGTTGTGTACCGATCATAAATAACGTGGTAGCCGCGGAGGTATAAGTCATTCCAAAAATAAAAAATATAAAAGCTGCAGCAAGACCAATACCGCCCAGTAAACCAGATGATCCAATTCTATTAAAATTATGATAGAAAGATATTCCTTCGTTATAAATCAAATATATCAACAAAATTGTTGCTACAACTATACCTCTATAAAAAAGGTAATGCCATTGATAGACCTGAGCATCTACCATGTATCTAACAGTAGGAGCTCCAAAACTCCATATCAAACCAGCGGATAGTGCCAGTATAAAACCTATTAAATATGTTTTGTTATTCTGCTCTGTCATATAATCTACTGCAGAATATATAAATAATAGCCTTATGACACTATAAATGACCACAGAAAATGAGATAACAGCATTGGGTGAGTTTAATAAAAAGTTCGAAAACACTTACGAATTATTCAAGAAAAACTTAGAAAATGATGAGGAGGTGGGTGCATCATTTGCCGTTTATCAAAATGGAGAGGTTTTGGTGAACCTTTATGGCGGCTATCGGGATCGTGATAAAAAAAACAAGTGGGACCAAAATACAATAGTAAATATCCACTCAACCAGTAAGGGTATTGTTGCGATGATTGTTGCTAAATTGATTGATGAAAACAAACTAGATTTAGAGAAAAATGTTGCTGATTACTGGCCTGAATTTGCGAACGGCGGAAAAGAAAGTATAAAAGTAAAAACATTACTCTCCCATCAAGCAGGGATGTATGGATGGAGACAGCCTATAGATGAAACTGATTTTTACAAATGGGACTTTGTAGTTGATCTGTTGGCAAATCAAGAACCATATCATAAAGCTGATGAAAAAATATGTTATCATCCAAAAACGATCGGTTTTTTAGTTGGTGAATTAATTAAACGAGTGACCAATAAATCAGTCGGTAAGAACTTAGAGGAGTTACTGAATAGTCCTCTTGAAACCAAATGTTTTATAGGTACACCTTCAGCATATCATGACAATATTGCTGAACTAATTAGTTCTGAAAGCCTAAGGAAAGCTTTCAGTGATCCGACAAATGTAGATGAGTATCTAATTACTGCGTTTCTTAATCCTGCAAACAGAACAAAAACAGCAAATACAGCTGAATGGAGACTTGCGGAAATTCCAGCTATGAACTGTCACTCTAATTCAGGATCACTTGCAAAAATTTATGATTTTTTCTTATCGCATTTATCAAATAAATTTATTTCATCAAATACCTTTGAAACTCTTACTACAGTTGCTGTAAGTGGAGACGATCATGTAATGAAGTCACCTATGCAGTGGTCACATGCAGGTTATAGTGTCGGTGGTGGAAAATTATTTGGTAAAAGCAGTAAAGCATTTGGTCATACTGGATGGGGCGGTTCTATGGCATTTGGGGATCCTGAAAATGGAATTAGCTGCGCATACACAATGAATTTATTAACTGGATCCATGCTCGGTGATCAAAGAGCACTTAAATTAGTTGAAACAATATATGATGCACTATGAAACTAAGTTTTAGATCAAAATTGTTTTACGGTGGTGGTGATTTTGCCATTAATATAATGTGGCAACTGACTGTCTTCTACTTACTATTTTTTTATACAGATATTTTTGGATTATCGCCTGCAAACGCTGGCTTAGTTTTCTTTTTAGCGAAAATCTGGGACGCATTTACTGACCCGATTATGGGGTATATTGCAGATAATACTTCGACCAGATGGGGGAAATTCAGACCTTATATTTTGTTTGGATCAGTACCTGCGCTAATAATGATTATTTTATGCTTTACCTCACCTGATTTGTCACAAACGGGTAAATTTTATTGGGCACTTTTTACATACATTACATTCACCACTTTATATACAATCATTGCTATTCCAGTTGGATCGCTCATTCCGGCGATGACTCAAGACAGAGATGAAAGAACATCACTCGCATCATTTAGATATTTAGGAGCCAGCTCTGGATCAATTGCTGTTGCAGTTCTAACATTGCCTCTAGTTGGCCTTTTTAGCTCACCACAGTTCGGATTTCCAATTGTAGTAGGTTGTTTGGCAGTCCTTGGAGCTATTTTTGCATTCCTATGTTTTTTTAATACTAAAGAAGTTTATTCAAAGCCATATGAAGAAACCATTGGTATTAAAAAAGTTACTAAAATGGTATTTAACAATTATCCATTACATTTCGTAATATTGGCACTTTTAACAACTTGGGTTGCAAATAATATCAAGCAACTAACAGTTGTCTATTTTGTAAAATATAATCTTCAATTAGAGGCTTACTTTAGTCCAATTTTGCTTGGAGTAATTTTACAAATTATGTTTGGTGCATATTTAGTTAACTTAATAAAACATAGGTTTGAGAAAAAGACTTTATTCATGATTGGAACATTTCTTTACGTAATCACAGATTTAATAATCTATTATATAACTGGGTATGAAAACTTTTGGTTATTAGCTTTTATTGCAACTTTTGGCTTCATTGGTTTCGGTATGGCAGGTGTCATGGCCTGGTCAATGATAGCTGATACAATCGAATATGGTGAATGGAAATCTGGATTTCGTGCTGAAGGAGTCTTAAACGCAGCTCACGTATTTGTTTTTAAATTAAGTGTTGGTTTTAGTGCATGGCTTGCTGGAGTAATTCTTGAAAGCACAGACTATGTGGCAAATGCAATAGATCAAAGTCCAGAAACATTGAATGGTCTATTTATTATGGGATATATTTTTCCAGCCGTTGCCGGAACTATAGCAATAATAGTTACGTACTTTAATAAGTACGATAGTAACTTTTATGAAAGAATATTTTCTGAATTAAAACAAAGACAAAGTTAAGTTATGAACACAGTCTCGATTGGTGAGGGCTTTGGCAGAGTTAACCTCATTGGGGAGCATTTAGACTATAATGGTGGACATGTTTTACCGTTACAAATTAAGAACTCAATTATCTGTGAGATCGTTGAAAATAAAAATAGTGAGTCTATTTCGATAGTATCAGATAAATATAAGGACTCTTTAATTGTTAAGAAACTCGAAAAAAGAAATAATTGGGCAGATTTCGTTATTGGATCATGTCTTTATTTTGAGAAGAAATTTTCAGTTAAGATTAACAATATCTCAATTTATATCAAAAGCAGCCTTCCATTGGGGGTCGGTCTCTCTTCCTCTGCTGCAATCACCGTTAGTACTTTAAAATCACTAAGTTGCTATTTTAAAAAAAATTTAGCAGATGAAGATTTAATTAATTTAGCATTTGAGGTTGAAAATGATTTTGTTGGTGTGGGCGGTGGAGTTATGGATCAATTTGTATCGGTCTTAGGAAATCATTATGAAGCTCTTTTTCTTGATACCTTTAATAAAAATTATGAATTGATACCAATTTTTCAAGATTATCAATTTCTAATAATTGATAGCAACACACAAAGGATTTTATCAGATAGTGAGTTTAACAAAAAAAAAGAATTGTGTCTCAATGCTGCAAAAAAAATGAAAATTCAAAATCTCTGTACAAAAACAAAAGTTGATGAAAATGATATTCAATTACTTTCAGATGAAGAGCTTAATGTTAGTAAACATGTAATTGAGGAAAATTTGAGAGTTGTAAGAGCAGCTCAATATTTAAAAGAAAATAAAGCTGAAGAATTTGGAAAATTAATGACAGAAAGTCATATTTCTTTGTCACGACACTATAGAGTTTCAACTGATAATTTAAATAAGTTGGTTGATCTATCTAATTCCTTTGGTGCTTTAGGATCTAAACTTACCGGAGCTGGTTTTGGTGGGGCAATCGTAACTTTAGTAAAAAAAGAGCTGGTTGAAGAACTTAAAAAGTATATTCTTGATGGGTATCCAAATGCTAAATTTATATAATCATGAAACTTAATTTACCAAAAGACTTTATATGGGGTACAGCGACTGCTGCCCATCAAGTAGAAGGAAATAATACAAACTCAGATTTTTGGCTGCTTGAAAATACAAAAAATACCACATTTGCTGAACCGTCGGGAATTGCTTGTGATCAATTGAATAGATATGAGGAAGATATTAAGCTTATGTCATCTCACGCAATACAGTCCTATAGACTATCTATTGAATGGGCTCGTATCGAAGAGTCCGAGGGAGAATTTTCAAATGAAGCAATTGATCATTACAAAAAAGTTTTGGATTGTTGTCATGAAAATAATCTTCAAACGTGCGTCACATTCCAACACTTCACTTCCCCGCTTTGGTTTACAGCTAAAGGAGGTTGGGAAAAAAAGGAAAACGCAGATTTATATGTTAAATATGCTGAATTTGTAACAAAAGAGCTAGGTGACCGTATAGATACGGTTTGTACAATAAATGAGGCAAATCTAACTGCATGTTTTGCACACACATTTCCTAGCTACCCTGAACAAGGAATGAAAACTATCATGCCATTTGTTGAAGATGCTGCTAAATCATGCGGGTCAACTCTAGATAATTTTGGCCCTTTTCTATTTGGCCATCCCTATAAAATACGTGACTGTATGATGGCGGCGCATGTAAAAGCATTTCCAGTTATTAAAAGTCTACTTACAAAAAATCAGCCTGTTGGTATTACGCTTTCAATTATGGATTACCAAGCGGCAGAAGGAGGCGAACAAACACGCGACATTGCTCATGCTGAAACAGTGGATGTGTGTTTGGATCAAACTAAGGATGACGATTTCATTGGTATTCAAACGTATACACGTCACACCTATGGTCCTGAGGGCATCATGAAACCTAACGTCAATGATGAAAATATGCTTGTTATGGGATATGAATATTATCCTGAGTCATTAGAAAATGTATTGAGGTATGTTGCTCCAAAAATAAATTGCCCAATGATTGTGACTGAAAATGGGATTGGTACAGATGATGATAATCAAAGAATAAAATATATCACTACAGCATTAAAAGGACTTCAAAGCTGCTTAGATGACGGTTTAGATATTCGAGGTTATTACTATTGGTCATTTCTGGACAACTTTGAATGGATATATGGCTACAAACCGCGTTTTGGTTTAATCGAGGTGAATAGAGATACTTTAGAAAGAAAAAGCAAAGAAAGTCTAAAATTTTACGAACAAATTATCAGAAACTCTCAATCCTAAATTTCGTTACTCTCTGCCTGAGTAAGAAAACAACCATTAATCAGCCATTCACCGTCTTCTTGTTGCTGCATTGAGTAAATTGCAGTTACGAATTCGCCTTCAGGATCAACTAAATATACTTCTAGGGAAGGTACTCCATCTCTAAGTGATATCTTGCCAAAGTTCACACTTTTGGGACGATAAACGGCCTGGTACTGACCTACAACCATTTCACCAAACGCTTTTGGACTTGGAAATATTTTCTTAATGATTGGCGATGCGAAAGAATAAGCTTTTTCGAAATCATCATTTTGAAATGCTTGCAGCTGCTGACTTACAACAGAAATAATCTCTTGTTCGTCCTCATCAGTAAGTGAAAATGCAGATGTGCTTATTAATAGGACAACTAAAAATGGAAGTACTAATCCTTTGACAATCTTAGTCGTCAACATCGGCGAATATTTTAAGCTTTCTTGCTTTTAAAATAAGAACAGCTATGGCAATCAATAAAATGGCGCCACCCTCGTAAAGCAACATGCTTGGATCCATAGTTTTGCCCTGTAAGATTATTAAACGTGCAACAGCAGTAATTGCAATAAACAGCGGTATACTTATTCTAATTCTATTTAGTGTCCAATATTCTCTAATCATTTGTATAACTTCGAGATAAATAAATAACAAAAGTAAGTCTGCAAGTTCAACGAGATTTTTTTCATACATTGCATATATTTCATAGCCAATAGCTATAACTGTAGCAAAAATAATTATTACCAGAGCTATTTTTTCAATGTATTTAATTGTATCTATCATAAAATCTCAAAAAGACCTGCTGCTCCCATTCCGCCACCAACGCACATTGTTACAACACCGTATTTAGCGTTTCGTCTCTTACCTTCGATTAAAATATGTCCTGTCATTCTAGAGCCGGTCATACCATATGGATGTCCAATAGAAATTGATCCTCCGTTCACATTTAATTTCTCATTATCAATTCCTAGCTTATCTCTACAGTATAAAACTTGAACTGCAAATGCTTCGTTCAGTTCCCATATATCGATATCATCTACCTTTAAGCCGTGTTGCTCTAGGAGTTTTGGTACAGCAAATACTGGTCCTATACCCATCTCATCGGGCTCACAAGCTGCAACAGAAAGTCCTCTAAAAATTCCCATAGGTTCAATATTTCTTTTTTCTGCTTCTTTAAGATCCATTAACAAACATGAAGATGCTCCATCTGACAGCTGACTAGCATTGCCCGCAGTAATATATTTATCAGGTCCCATGACTGGCATTAAACCAGCAAGGCTCTCAAGTGTAGTTTGTGGTCGATTACACTCATCTTTATCAACTGTTACTTCTTGTTCTGTAACTTCCTTTGTTTCTTTGTTCATTACATCCATTTTTGTCGTTAAAGGAACAATCTCATCTTTAAATTTTCCTGCAGTTTGAGCTGCAGCTGTTCGTTGTTGACTTTGTAGTGAATATTCGTCTTGGTATTCTCTGCTTACTTTGTATCGATCTGCTACAACATCAGCAGTATTAATCATAGGCATCCATAATGCTGGACAAATTTTTTGAAGTTCAGGCTCAATAAGATGTTTCATGTTCATGTTTTGCTGTGTCATTGATATTGACTCTACTCCCCCACCTATAGCTACTTTAATTCCATCAACAATAATTCTTTGAGCAGCTACCGCTATTGATTGTAAACCTGATGAACAAAAACGATTTATTGTAGTACCTGGCACAGTTACGGGGCATCCACCAGCAATTGCAACATTTCTTCCAATGTTATGACCTGTTGCTCCCTCTGGTTGTCCGCATCCAAAAATTACATCTTCTACTTCACCAGCTTCAACTCCTGCTCTTTCAATAGCATGTTTAACAGTATGGCCACCCATTGTAATGCCGTGAGTTTTGTTAAATCCACCTCTCATAGCTTTTGCTAATCCAGTTCTTGCAGTTGAAATTATTGCAGCTTCTCTCATACTATATTGCCCTTATAAATATTTAGAAAACCGTAAGATAGACTTTTTATATAAAAAAAAAAGTTTAATTTTATTTAAAAAATACATCAAAAATACCCTCAATTTTGGCAAATATTTTTCTTTATTCTGCTTGACCATATCCGTAATGAAGTCTAGAAAGTCGCATTCTTTGAATTAGGGAGATTCTCTATGGTCATGTTAAAGACGGAAGTATCAGCACCAAGCTGGGTTCCAGAAGGATACAAAAAACTTGGATGGCATGCTGGCTTTGATGTCTTAATTGGACCAATGTATTTTAAAAAAGAAGAGAATAACCAATATAAATTCATTACTAAAATTTTGGATAAGCATCTCAATGCTCATGGTATTGCGCATGGTGGCTACTCTATGTCATTAGCAGATATTTTCTTAGGATCTATGGTATTTGCTGCGTGTGGAAAAAAACCGTGCAGTACTATTTCACTGAATTGTAACTTTGTAAGTCCAGGTCTTCAGGATGATATTATTGAATGTGATGCTAAGGTCACAAGAACTACGAAATCACTCGTCTTTATTGAGGGTAATTTGATCTCACAAGATAAAATTATTTTATCTGCCTCAGGTATTTGGAAAATATTAAATCAATAATAATTCATAAATCGATCAAGGCTGATATAAGTTTTCATATCATTAATCTTATTAGTTTTAAGTAGTCTTCTTACTTCTTGGACTGAATAAATTTTTGTCTCAATAACCTCATCTTCGTCAAAATTTGTCTCACTCTTCTGATAGCAATGAGTTAGATAGCAGTGCACTAAGCAAGTGTTATATGCTGGGGTTGAAAAGTATTTGCCTATCATTTTCCAATTTTTTCCGTGATAACCGGTTTCTTCAATTAATTCTCTTTTAGCACAACTTAATGGCCTTTCTCCTGGGTCAATAGTCCCTGCTGGGACTTCAAGCATAATTTGATCTGATCCGTATCGATATTGTTTGAGCAAAACTATAAATTTCTTATCAATTATTGGAACAATACAAGTTATACCATTGTGTACAATAAGATCCCTAATAGTTTTGTTTCCATTTACCCATTTAACTTCATCAAAATGTAAATCAAAAACATTCGCTTTAATTTTTTTCTTGGTTTTAATAAATTTTGCTTTTCTTAGAGTCATTTTTGAAAATCTCTCATCTTTATAAATTCGACTTTTGAATGATGCTGTTCAATCAGATTTATCAGGTCATTCGGAGCTATCGACACTGTTGACGTATTGATTAAAGGATGAAAATTCACAATTTCATACTCCATAAACTCTTGATCAAAGAAAAATTTAACTTTTTTTTCTTTATCGTTTAATAATCCAAACGGAGATACTGATCCAGGTTTGATACCTAGAATATTCATTAAATAATCCTCATTTGCAAAAGATAATTTTTTGGAGTTTAAAGGTACTGATGCTTTTTTTAGATCAGCTATAATATCCTCAATAAAACTTACTAAAAAAAAATTATTTTTTTTATCTTTCAAAAAAAGATTCTTTGAATGCGCGCCATCAATTGAACCTCGAAGATTTTTAGAATCTTCGACAGTAAACAGCGGTTTATGTTCAGTAATTTTGTAACTAATAGAATTTGACTCTAACAAATTTATTAATGAATTTTTATCAAACATTAAGCAAGTGAACTTAATTTTTCTTTATACTTTGAGTCGGGCATTTGATTAATAAGAATTCTAAGTTGTTTCTTTGTAATCCATCCATTTAGGTATGAGTCCATTTCGATAGATCCAAATAGCTTTTTTTCTTTTATTTGATATTTGTTAATATAGTTTGAAGCTTCAAGCATTTCTTCAGCATCACCAGTGTCAAACCACTTAACATCTTTTTTTAATGTAAAAACTTTTAAAAGCTTCTTTCTTAGATAAGATTGATGAACATCAACTATTTCTAATTCTTTTCTTTTGGAGGGCTTTAAATCCTTAACAATTGATATGGAGTCCTTATCATAAAAATAAAGACCAGGTATTGTAAGATTACTCTTTGGTTTTTTTGGTTTCTCAATAATTGATTTTATATTTTTTTCTCTATCGTATTCAATAACTGCTGATTTGTGTGGATATTTTGTCTTTACAGCTAAAACAGCAGCTCCATCCTTGAGCGACTGAACTTTTTTTAGAGTTGATGTGAAGCTCTTACCAACAAATAAATTATCAGCTAAGGCTAAAACAAATGGTTTTTTATTAATAAATCTTTTGGCAATATTAACTGCATCAGGAATTCCAACTTGTTTTTTTTGAAATGTGTAACTGAATTTCATGCCAAGCTGTTTTCCCGAGCCAAATAGTTTTCTAAATTCTGGTATATCTTTCTTTTGAGATATAAATAGTACCTCGCGAACACCAGCCTTAATTAAGTTTGATAACGCGTAATAAAGTAAAGGTTTATCATATAAAGGCAGAAGAGGTTTCACTGTTACTTTTGTTGCAGGCGAAAGTCGAGTCCCCTTGCCGGCAGCGAGAATAATGCCTTTTTTAAATCTCATTAAAATTTAATTTATTAAAAATACTATTTACTTGATTTATGTTTCAAGAAATTTTTATCTCTTAAATTTCTATACTCTGGCTTTTTCTTTTGCATTTTTGACATCATTGTAGTCATTACATCTTCTTTATGAAGCGTAGCTGCATTCCAAAGCGCTACATTATCTAATCCTTCTTTAACAGAGTGATCTCTTGAATAATTGAGAACTTCTTTTGTAACCCACATCGCAAGTGGTGTTTTTGATGCTAATTTTTCAGCCATTTCAAAAGCACTATCAATCATTTCTTCATGACTATCATGCAAAGAGCTCACAAGGCCTACTTCTTTTGCTCTTTCAGCAGATATCTTTTCTCCCATCATAGTCCACTCACGCGCTATACCAGCAGGTATAATTTTTGGTAATCTTTGTATAGTTCCAATATCTGCTGCCAAACCAACATTTATTTCTTCAATTAAAAAAAATGCATCTTTTGTACACAATCTTATATCAGCGGCAGTGATTAAATCGATACCTCCACCAATACATCCTCCTTGGACAGCGGCAACAACTGGAAATCTCGCATCCTCCAAACATGAAGCGGCACGTTGCAGAAACTTTAACTGTTGAATAAAATACCCCCTACTTCTGCCAAGCTCTTGGTTTGTTTCGTGTTCAACAACATCATCTTTAAACATGCTAAGGTCTATTCCAGCGGAAAAGTGTGGTCCCGTGGAAGATACAATTAAAGCTCTAATCTCACCACTATCATCTAGCTCTTCAACTTCCTTTGGAAATAATCTCCAGAAATCCTCGTTCATTGAGTTTCTTTTTTCAGGCCTATTGAACCTGATATGAGCAATTGAATTATTTATTTCAACATCAAAGGGTTTTGGCATGTTTTTTTCCTCGCTTTAGATAAGTGATCTATATAAAGTATATATACATTTAAAAATTAGAGAAATACATAAAAAATGGCTATTAATTACGAAGAAATAATGTCCATGACTTCAGAAAATATTGAAGTTTCCTATACTGATAAAGACTCAATTCTCTATAGTCTAGGCGTCGGTCTTGGGAATAACCCAATGAATTTAGATGAATTAAAGTTTGTCTATGAAAATTCACAAATTGCATTGCCGTCAATGGCTACTAATTTTCAATATCACTCACCATTATTGCTGAAGACAAATATTAATTTCATTATGGTTGTTCATGGTGAACAGAGATTATCAGTAACTAATCCTTTACCTGTCTCAGGAGATTTTATATCCAACGCAAAAGTTATAGGTTGTTATGATAAAGGTCCTGGTAAGGGTGCAATTATTGAGGTTGAAACAACTGTAAATCTTAAAAAAGATAATACGGAAATCTGTAAGCTCGTTAGTACAACATTCGCTAGGGGGGATGGTGGCTTTGGTGGACCTGAGTCTCCAAAAAAAGAATTAGTAAGACCTGAGGGTAAACCAGATTATGTACATGAAATAAATACCAAACCTGATCAAGCATTAATTTTTAGACTTTCTGGTGATTACAATCCATTGCACTCTGATCCAAATTTTGCAAAGTCTGCTGGTTTTGAACGGCCAATTCTACATGGCATGTGCACATACGGTATAGCATGCAGATCAATTATAGAAAGTGTCTGCGATAAAGATGTAAAGAAACTAAAAAGATTTGATTGTCGTTTTTCTTCACCTGTATATCCTGGAGAAACAATAGTTACAGAAATGTGGAAAGATGGTAATAATGTTTATTATCAGTGCAAAGTAAAAGAACGTGATAAAATGGTAATTAAAAATGGAGTTAGTGAAATAATATGATACCAAAAGTTGGAATTTCTGAGGGTAAAGAACCTCTTTTTTATAATGAGTCTCATCATGCATGGAGAGAAGAAGTAAGAAAATTTGTTTCAAAGGAAATAGCTCCTTTTGTTGAAGAATGGGAAGAAGCTGGTGAGTTTCCAAGAGAACTCTATAAAAAAGCCGCTGATGTAGGTCTAATGGGAATGGGCTATGATGAAAAGTATGGCGGTACAACAGAAGGTATTGATATTTTTCACGGTATCGTAACAGCTGAGGAGTTCGCCCATGGATGTGGCGGTGTTTCAGCAAGTCTTTTATCACACAATATTGCAATACCATTGATACAATCTTTGGGTACAGAAGAGCAAAAAGAAAAATTTATTCCTCCAGTTGTAAGAGGTGAGAAGATAGCAGCTCTTGCAATGACAGAACCTTCGGGAGGATCAGATGTTGCAAGTTTGAAAACTAAAGCAGTTAGAAAAGGCGACCATTTCATTGTTAATGGCTCAAAAATGTTCATTACAAGTGGAATGCGTGCTGATACATATGTGGTTGGAGTAAGAACCGGTGGTGAAGGTGCTACTGGAATATCAGTTCTGGTTATTGAAAAGGATACGCCTGGTTTCACGCAAACACCTCTCAAAAAAATGGGATGGCTCAGCTCCGATACAGCTGTACTTTATTTTGATGATTGTAAAGTACCTGTAGAAAATTTGATTGGTGGAGAAAACAGTGGCTGGATTGGTGTCATGAGCAACTTTAGTCAAGAAAGACTTGGCATGGCAGCTGGTATGAATGCATATTCTCAAATTTGTATCGATGAAGCAGTAGCTTGGGCAAAAGAGCGAAAAACATTTGGTAAGCCATTGATTGATAATCAAGTGATAAAACATAAACTCGTTGATATGAATAGAGCAGTTAAAACGTCAAGGGCTTGGACCGAATTGCTGTCTTGGAGAGTAATGAATGGTGAAAGTCCTATTGCAGACTTGGCAATGCTAAAAGTACATGCAAGTAAGGCGATGGAACTATGTGCAAGAGAAGCAATGCAAATACTTGGTGGAGCAGGATATCTTCGAGCTAATAGCGGACCTGGAAAAGTTGAGAGAATTTATAGAGAAGTAAGGGTTAATGCAATTGGTGGTGGATCAGAAGAAATAATGTACGATTTAGCTGCAAGACAACTGGGATATAGGTCTTAATTAAAACTCTGCAACTTCCATATCCATCATTGAAGACTTGCCAGCTTGCACCTTCTTTGAGTACATAGTTAGCTCTGGCATAATCTTTTCTACAAAATAAGTTCCAGTTTTTATTTTATTTTTATGAATTGGTTCATTTTTGCCAATAGAGAATTTTGCCATACGCGCCCACATATAAGTCATCGACGATAGAGCAACTAAATTTAGGTAATCAGTGGCAGAAGCAAGGGCATTTTCAGGATCCTGCATGCCGTTTTGCATTAACCACATTGTTGAAGCAGTAACTTCATTAAGAGCATTTTCGAGAGGTTTAACAAATGAGGATATTTCTGGATTATCCTTATTTTCAGAGAGAAATTTTTGCACTTCTTTTTGGAAATTTTGTAACAACCGTCCCTGATGCATTGTTAATTTTCTTCCAACTAGGTCTAACGCCTGAATGCCATTTGTACCTTCATATATCATTGTAATTCTTACATCTCGCATATACTGTTCGAGAGGATATTCTTTTGTAAAACCACTACCACCTAAGACTTGTAAAGATTCTGAACAATTTAAAAAACCTCTATCAGTGCAGTAAGCTTTAATTATTGGTGTCATTAATGCAGCAAAATCATCAGCTTCCTGTCTTACTTTTTCATCAGGATGATCTTCCGCAAGATCAATTTTCATTGCTGTATAAATGCATAATGCACGCATTGCTTCAGTTGTTGCTTTGACATTCATTAACATTCTTCTTACGTCAGGATGAACGATTATATTGTCAGCTTTACTATCTTTGTCTTGCTTATCCTTGACAACAGACCTCATTTGTTTTCTTTCTTTTGCAAATTCTAAGGCGTTTTGGTATGAGATCTCAGACATTGCTATACCTTGCAGTCCAACTTTTAAACGTGCGTCATTCATCATCAGAAACATTGCTTCCATTCCTTTATTTTTTTCTCCAACGAGCCAACCTTTTGCGTTTTCAAGATTCATGACGCAGGTTGGTGATGAATTTATTCCAAGTTTATGTTCTAAACCACCACAATAAATTGTATTACGAGAATTATCATCTAGCCGCTTTGGTACAAGAAATAAACTTATTCCTTTAATACCATCGGGTGCGTCTGGTGTTCTTGCAAGCACAAGATGAATAATATTTTCTGTTAAGTCATGTTCACCAAATGAAATCCAAATTTTTTGGCCTGTTAATTCATAATGATCATCTTTAGGAACTGCAGTTGATTTTATTAAACCAAGATCGGTTCCACATTGTGGTTCTGTCAGACACATAGTACCCATCCACTCACCGGAAGTCATGTTAGGTAGATATTTGTCTTTAAGTTCCTCTGTAGCTTTTTTTAAGATGGTCTTCATTGCACCGTGACTTAATCCTGGACCCATATAGAATGCCATATTAGCAGCTATACCAATCTCACCTGCAAGTATGGCAGTCGTAAACGGTGCTCCACCGCCACCATATTGAGTGGGCATAGTAGCACCAACATAGCCTGACGACTTTACTGCATCATACAATTTTTTAAATCTTTCAGGGGTATGAACTTCGGGACCTTCTGCTCCATCAGTTACATATTTTAAGCCCTCTCTGTCGCCAATTTTGTTACTATCTACTACTTCTTGCTCATTAAGGCGCCCAATTTCAGTAACAACGCTCATGAGTGTTTCGGAATCATATTCCTTGAACTTCTCTATGCCAGCAATGACCTCATCGTAGTTAAGCATAGCAAGATTGTATTTGAAATCTTCTATTGGACTTTTGTACGACATAGGTTTAAGAATATTTATTGTAGTTTAAATATATATAACCTTTGTCTCATAAATTGCAAATTTCTAATTTTGTTGGCCATATTGATGGGGAAAGTCTGAAAAGTTTAGAATTATGAGTATTTATCTGCCTATTGCAGAGCTCTCAGTTAACATTTTTCTATTATTGTCTTTAGGCGGAGTTGTAGGATTTCTATCTGGCATGTTTGGTTTAGGTGGAGGCTTTTTAATGACCCCATTACTAATATTCATAGGCATACCTACTAATGTTGCAGTTGCAACTTCAGCAAACCAAATTGTTGCATCCTCAATTTCTGGAACATTAGGACATTGGAGACAAGGTCTTGTAGATTTTAAAATGGGAGGAGTATTACTTGTTGGCGCTTTCTTTGGATCAATCTTAGGTGTTTGGATATTCAGTAGACTTGTTGCAATTGGTCAAATTGATACTGTGATCTCAATTTTATATTTTACTCTTTTAACAGGTATAGGTTTATCAATGCTGATTGAAAGCTCAAAAGTAATAAGGGATAGAATAAGAAGAAAAAGTGTTAAACGAAAAATTCATTATCATAACTGGGCGCATAGATTGCCCTTTAAAGTTAGATTTTATAAATCTAAATTATACATAAGTATTATTCCTCCAATTATAATTGGTTTTGTAATTGGCATCTTATCAGCAACAATGGGAATTGGTGGTGCTTTTATATTAATTCCTGCGATGATTTATTTTTTGGGAATGCCGACCTCAAAAGTAATTGGTACATCATTATTTCAAATTATTTTCATAACTGCGCTTGTTACCATTCTTCATGCTACTACTACTTTTGCTGTTGATGCTGTACTAGCTTTCTTTTTAATACTCTCGTCTGTAATTGGTGCTCAAGTTGGAGTATTAGCAGCTAATAAATTAAGAGGTGAAGAAATAAGAGCTTTATTGGCTATAATAGTACTTGGCGTTGCAACTAAAATTGCGCTTGATTTGTTAGTAGAGCCTAACGAAATTTTTAATTTATCTGTAATACGATTAGTTTTCTGATGATAAAAAAATTAATTACTTTATTTTATATTTTGATTGGAGTGTTGACACCCTCAATTTCAATTGCACTTGTAATTGGCTCAGACCAAGAAGAAATATATATAGACGCAAATTTCTCTGGTGAAGAGCTTCTCGTTTTTGGGGCATTTTATTCTGATCCATCTCAGTCAAGAGATAGTAAAAGTGACATACTTATAGAAGTTGTCGGCCCTCCTGAGGATGTTGCATTAAGAAAGAAAGACTCATATTTTGGATTTTGGTTGAATTCTAAAAGTGTAACTTTCAGAGATGTACCAGGTTTCTATTATCTTTCGAGTACATCTGAACTTTCAGATGAATTTTTAATAAATAATCAAATTGGACTACTTGAGAAGAAAAAATCAGAGGTGATTGATTGGAGCTTACTTACTACTGATTGGGGAAGCATTATAAATGAAAAGGAAAAAGAAGAATTCTATAATGCTCTAATTAGAACAAAACAAAATGATAGTTTGTATAAGCAAGTTTCAGATGAAATTGAAATAATTGATGGAAATCTATTCAGATCTTATATTGATATTCCGAATACCGTTCCTGTTGGAGAATACACTGTTAACCTTCATTTAATAATAGATAATGAGATATCTCAGGAATATTCTTACAACTTTATTGTTACTAGAGTTGGAATTGAGGAGGCAATTTACTCATTTTCAAAAAACTATCCATTCTTTTACGGATTGATTTCTTTGATAATTGCAATAATTATTGGCTGGAGTGGTGCTGAAATTTTTAAAAGATTTAGAAGAATATAGTGACTGAAATATCATATTTGTATGTAGTTCTTGCGGGACTCCTTAGTTTTCTATCTCCATGTGTATTACCAATTGTTCCAGGTTACTTGTGTTTTATGGCGGGAACTAGTTTGGATAAATTACAATTGGACCAAGGTGATGCAATTAAAAAAAAGGTTTTTAGTTTCTCATTAAGTTTTGTGTTTGGGTTTTCAACTGTATTTGTAATCTTAGGTGCTTCTGCAACTTTACTAAGTAGCTTAGTTTATGAATATCTCGATATTTTACGTATTGTTGGAGGAATAATAATTATCATATTTGGCATTCATTTTATGCAAATCATACAAATACCATTTTTAAACCGGGAGATGAGATACCAAATTGAAAGCTATAGACCAGGTATAGTTGGCTCTTATGTAATTGGTTTATCATTTGCATTTGGATGGACACCTTGCATTGGGCCTATTCTAGGAAGTGTTTTATCGATAGCCGCAAGCTCAGAGACAGTAACGTATGGAATAGTTTTACTAATTCTGTATTCAGCTGGCTTGGGCATACCGTTTTTAATAGCAGCCTATGCAATAAATGGCTTTATGAAATTTTTATCAAGAATAAGAAATTATATAAGATTAATCGAAATTTTTACTGGTCTTTTACTAATTTTATTTGGTATCCTGATATTAACAAATAGAATTCAAGAATTGGCTTTCTTTTTTATAAAGTATTTTCCATTCTTAGCGCAATTTGGATAAAGGAGTAAATATGTTTCAAAAAGATTTATTGAAAAATAAAAGAATTTTAGTTTCCGGTGGAGGCTCAGGACTTGGTAAAGCAATGGCAACAAGGTATTTAGAACTAGGTGCCGATGTCTATATTTGTGGCAGAAGAAAGTCAGTATTAGATGAAACGGCAAAAGAGCTTATGGATTTGCATGGGGGATCTGTGAAATCAATCTCATGTGATATCAAAGTTCCTGAAGCAATAGAAGATATGGTGGATGAAATTTGGAGCGAAGGGCCTCTAACTGGGCTACTAAATAATGCTGCAGGAAACTTTATTTCGAGAACAGAGGATTTATCTCCAAGAGCATTTACTGCTATTTCTAATATTGTTTTCAATGGAACTTTTTACATGACAAATGCAATAGGTAAAAGGTGGTTAGCTGAAAATGTAAAAGGAAGTATAATTTCTATTTTAACTACATGGATTGATAGCAGTGGTCCATATACAGTTCCATCAGCAATGTCTAAGTCTGGTTTAGCGACAATGACTAGATCTCTTGCAGCTGAATGGGGAAATAGAGGTATAAGATTAAATGCTATTTCACCTGGACCATTTCCGACCAAAGGTGCGTGGGATAGATTAGCACCAGGTGGTAAAGGTGCAAATATGATGGAGTCGATTCCAATGAAAAGAACTGGAGAACTCAGTGAGCTCGCAAATTTAGCAACTTTCTTAATGGCAGATGGAGTCGATTACTTAACAGGAGAAATTATTACTATCGATGGGGCACAATGGTTGAATCATGCGGGTAATTTCTATGAAATGTTAAAAGATGTTACCGATCAAGAATGGGAACAACTCAGAAATATGATTAAAGCCTCAAACGACGCTGATAAAGCAAAAAGGTCTGTCTAGATAAAAGAATCCTTAAAGAGTTTTTTACTCAAACCTCTTATGAGTGATGGCAGGTGTCTCATAAAAAACGATGCAAATTTTGCTTCGAAGCCAACTGGATGATGGATTCTACTTGAGTCATAAGCGGACCAGACTGAACTTACGACTTTTTCAACTGGATAAACTTTTGTTTTTTGATTAACAAATTCACGGTCCAATTGACTTTTTGCGCCAGTTGTGACAGCTTCAGCATCTAAGATTGGTGTTTCGGTAAACCAAGGGTTAATTTCAGATACTTTAATACCATAACGCTCGAACTCAATACGCAGATTTTCAGTAAGAGAGCTTACGGCATGCTTTGTTGCTCCATAAACAGATATACCTGGAGCTGTAATAAGTCCCGCAACTGAACTTGTATTAAGTAGCATGCTGTTTTTTGTACTTCTTAGTATTTCAAGCATTGTAAAACATCCATTAACAACACCTTTAAAGTTTACATCAATTATTTTGTTCATTTCCTCAATTTTTATATCCTCAAATGCTCCTGCAAAGTTTGCTATACCTGCATTATTAAAAAATATATCGCACCTACCACCTGTATACTGTGAGAAACTTTTTTCTGCTTCAATCCAATCTTGAATATTCGTTACATCTAACTTTTGATACATACATTTATTATGACCAATGATTTCGGCTACCTCTTTCAGACCTTCTTGATTGATATCAAAAAGTCCTACATTCCACCCATTTTCAGCAAACGATATTGCAGTTGCTTTACCGATTCCTGATGCTGCGCCAGTAATAAAAATACTTTTTGTCATCTTAAGCTATAGTCCTTTTAAAAATAATTTAGTTGCGAATAAACTTACCTCAGATGGCTTCAAATCGTTTCTTTCCAATAATTGATCGCCAAGATTAACGCTAACAGCAATGACAGAAGTTACCATAAGTGAAATATCGTTTTGAGGAAATCGAATAATTTTTGACATATTTACTGTTACTTCTAGCAGTTTTTTATTAAAATTTTTGTATTCTTTTGAATTTTGACCCAACCATTTAAGATCTAATATATATTTTTTATTATTTTTAAAAAAAATATAATTTTCTGCATCGTTAGATATCCAGTTAAACCAACTATTGAAAGCAATACTAACTAATTCATCAAAGGTTTTAGCTTTATTAATTTCAGGAATGATAAAGTGACTAAATTCGTTAATAAGCCTATTTACAATAACTAAAAAAACTTCAACTTTATCATCGAAGTAATTATAGAATGTCCCAGAACCTAAACCGGCCTCAGATATAATTTCTCTTACATTAGAACTATCAAGGCCCTTTTCAGTAAAAACTTTTCTTGAAGCTAAAATTATGGAATCACGATTCTGTTGTTTGTTAAGCTGCCTTCTTCTTTTGTTAATAGGAAGATCAATGGTTCTATTCATTTATTATTTACACCGACTGCTTCTGAAATATTTGCAAATCCATCATCTTTGATAAGTTTAACAAGATCAATCAAAATCTTATTTATTAATTGGGGGCCTCCATAAGTGAGTGAGGTATACATTTGTACTAATGATGCACCTAGTTTGATTTTATTATATACGTCTAATGCACTACCAACTCCACCTACACCAATTAAAATTAATTCTTGATTTGTCTCTTGATATAAAAATTTTAAAACTTTATCTGATAAATCCTTTATCGGAGTGCCAGATAATCCTCCGTCTCTTTTCTTGTTCAGATCTCGTAAAAATTCTGGTCTTGAAAGTGAAGTATTTGTAGCAATAATTCCATCGATATTATATTTATTAACGAGATTAAGTATCATACTGTAGTGATCATTTGTATTATCTGGATCAATTTTTAGCATGATTGGTTTTCTATTTTTTTCCTCATTCCTAATTTGAGAAATATCTCTTAAAAGTACTTCAAGAAATTCTTTTCTTTGCAATTCCCGCAGGGCTTCAGTATTTGGAGATGAAACATTAATAGTTACGTAATCACAAGAGACTGAAATCTTTCTGTAAATTTTTAGATAATCATCAATGAAATTTTTAGTGTCTTTATTTGGTCCAATATTTGATCCCACAATACCTATCTTTTTTGCAGACATAAGATTTTTTACAAACTTCTTTTCTCCCTTGTTATTAAAACCCAATTTATTAATTATAGCATTGTCCTTTTTTAACCTAAAAATTCTTGGCTTTGAATTTCCATATTGTGGTTTCGGCGTAACAGTTCCACATTCCACAAATCCAAATCCAATCTTTAATAAAGGGTCTATTAATTCGGCGTTTTTATCAAAGCCAGCCGCAATTCCCAGTGGGTTACTGAAGCTTAGGCCTTTAACATTGGTATGCAAACTTTGATCTTGAAAACCTCTACTTAGTAAGGGACTTCCATATTTTGTTAATTGTATTGTAACGTTATGGGCAGTCTCTGGTGGTAAAAGCTGAAGCATACCGGTTAACAAACTCATCACTTGTTCACTTTTATTCTTTCTCTAATAAGTTGTATTGTCTCTTTTATGCCGTAGATGGCAATAAAAGTACCAAATCTTGGTCCATCACTTTTGCCAAAAAGAACCTGATAAATAAGTTTGAACCAGTCTCTTAAATTATCAAACTTATAATCTTTACCAATTTGATAGATTTCAGTTTGTATAGTCTCAGCATCAACATTATCTGGCAAAAGTTCAATTCGATTAATTAAATCTAAAAAAATACTTTTCTCTTCTTCACTGGGTACTTTAAACTGAATTTTATCGGCATTTACATTCTTTTCAAATGATATTGCTCCAGTTATAAGTTCTAGCATAAAATTATGATCAGAATTGATAACTGAGTCATCATATTTTTTTATAAAATCTAGAATGAAATCTGGATCACTCTTTCCACTAGCTGAAACTAAATTTAATATTAAATTGAAAGAGATAGGTATTGAACCAATATAATTATGACTATTCATGATATGCCAAACTGGATTTTCAATTTTTTCCTCATCATTTTGATCCTGAAATTTATTAAGATGACTCAAAAATTCATCAACTGATTTGGGGATCACATCAAGAAATAATTTTTTTGCTCTTCTTGGATTTTGGTACATAAAGTAGCTTAATGTTTCCTTAGGAGCATAAGACAGCCATTCTTCAATACTCAAACCATTTCCCTTTGATTTTGAAATCTTTTCACCATTCTGATCAAGAAACAATTCATAGAAATAATTTTCAGGAGGTTGGTGTCCTAAAGCACGGCATACTTTGGATGAAAGTTGAAAAGTTGGTATCAAGTCTTTACCATACATTTCATAATCAATATCTAAAGCACACCACCTCATTGCCCAGTCCACCTTCCATTGTAATTTGCAATTACCATCTAAAATAGACTGTTCAATTTCCTTATTATCCTGAAGATACACAACCGTATTTTTTTCAGTATTAATTGAAATAATTTCAACTTCGAGTACGTGTCCTGTTACTGGGCAAATTGGCAAAAAAGGACTGTAAGTTTTTTTTCTTTCCTCTCCTAATGTTGGTAATATTATTTTTTTAATCTCATCGTAAGAATTTAAAACTTTAATTAATTGGTCATTGAAGAATCCTGACTTATAAAGCTCTGTCGCACTCTTAAAAGAATATTTGAACCCAAACTTATCAAGAAATACTTGTAACATCTCATTGTTATGGTTTCCAAAACTCTTTGATGTTTCAAAGGGATCTGGAATCGAGGTTAGAGGTTTGTGTAAATTTTTTTCCAAAATTTCCTGATTAGGAACATTATCAGGAACTTTTCTTAATCCATCCATATCATCAGAAAAAGCAATCAATTCAACTTCATAGTCAGATACAGCTTTTATAGCATTTAGCACCATGGTGGTTCTTGCGACTTCTCCGAAAGTCCCTATGTGTGGAAGTCCACTTGGCCCATAGCCAGTTTGAAGTCTTATTTTTTTCTTATTTTTTTTTTGGATTTGATTAATGATCCTTCTAGCTTCACAAATTGGCCAGGCTTTCGAGTTTTCACTAATTTGGCTATTTAGTAACATGATATTGACATTAGCATATATATCGTACAATTCGCTGAAAAATAAACAATTTTTTGACGATATTTATTTAAATTTACTGATTAATAAATCTATCAAATAATAAAACTATAAATTTTATAGTTTTTCATATAGTACTCACTCTGCAATTTATGAAAAAAAGAAAAGTAGTTAAACCAACAAGGCAGCAAGCAGAAGATGCCGTTAAAACTCTTATGGCATTCGTGGGTGAGGACGTTAAACGACCAGGAGTGCTTGAAACACCAAAAAGAGTCGTTAAAGCATACGAGGACTGGTTTGCAGGTTATAGTGAAGATCCAGAGGAAGTATTAAAAAAAACTTTCGATGAACTTGAGGGATATGACGAAATAATAATGCTCAGAGACATTAGAATTGAGTCTCACTGCGAACACCACATTGCACCATTCATTGGCTCAGCACATGTTGCATATCTTCCAAATAAAAGAGTAGTTGGTATTAGTAAACTTGCTCGAATTACTAGGATATATATGAAAAGAATGCAGATCCAAGAAAAGCTCACTGCACAAATTGCAAATTGCATACAAAAAGTCTTAAAGCCAAAAGGTGTTGCCGTGGTTATTGAGGCGCAACATCAATGTATGACTACACGAGGTGTTGGAACACCAGGTATTTCAATGGTTACTAGTCAATTATTAGGTAAGTTTAGAACTGATGCGTCTACAAGAAGAGAGTTCTACAGCATGATCAGCCAAGGATCAATTCTCAAAAAAAATTAAAATCTTAAGAATGATAAATTTTAAAATAATACTTAATGTATTAGGTTATTTGTTGATTGCATTAAGTTTTATATTATTAATACCAGCATTTCTGGACTTAGCATTTAACAACGAAACATGGCAATCATTTATAATAAGTTCAATAATTACTCTAGGATTTGGTATTACCTTTTTTATTTCAACAAGAAATTCTGCAGAAAATAAAATCCAGACCCAAGATGCATTTTTAATTACTACGTTATCCTGGGTTTTTATTTGTATTTTTGGTTCCCTGCCTTTCTTTTTAGCAAACCTTGATATTAGTTTCACAGACTCAATTTTTGAGTCCATGTCAGGCATTACCACAACAGGATCAACAATTATAAGCAATATTAAGTCGATGCCTGAGGGTATACTACTTTGGAGAGGACTTCTTCAGTGGATCGGAGGAGTTGGCATAATAGTAATGGCTATTAGTATACTTCCGGTATTGCAAGTCGGAGGCATGCAGGTCTTTAGAACAGAGTCATCAGATACAACAGAAAAGATATTGCCAAGGACTGCGCAAGTCTCTTTTGCAGTGATCATAATATACTTATCGTTAACCGCACTTTGTTTCATATCATACTGGTTAAGTGGCATGAGACTCTTCGAGTCTTTAGTTCATTCAATGACAACTATCGCTACAGGAGGTTTTTCAACAAGGAATGACTCCTTCGCTAGCTTTGATAATCGATCAACAGAATATGTTGCAATCTTATTTATGATTTTAAGCAGTCTACCTATTTTAATATATCTTGAGGTTACACGTAATGGCATCAAAAGTTTTTTTAGAGATACCCAAATAAAAACTTTTTTAATCATAATTCTTGTAAGCTCTTTATTAGTAATTTCTTACTTATGGATATTTGATCTTAAAAATTTTGAACAGTCTTTAAGGCAAGGTGCATTTAATGTTGTCTCGATTATAACTGGTACAGGTTATACTTCCGATAATTATAATTTGTGGGGACCATTTCCAATTTACTTACTTTTTTTTGGAATGTTTGTTGGTGGGTGTGCTGGTTCGACAACTTGTGGAATCAAAGTATTCAGATTTCAGATATTATTTGAAACTTTAAAAATGCAGATTCAAAAGCTCTTACATCCTCACGGTGTATTTGTTCCACACTATAATCATAGAAAGATTCAGGATGAAGTAACATCTTCAGTCATGAGTTTCTTTTTTATATTCATACTCAGTTTCATCACAATTACTTTACTTTTATCAATGACTGAGCTGGACTTTGTAACTTCATTATCAGCAGCTGCAACTTCTCTTGCCAATGTTGGGCCAGGACTTGGGGCTACAATAGGTCCAGAAAATTCTTTTTATGCCGTATCTGATCCTGCTAAGTGGATACTTATATTCTCAATGTTGTTGGGGAGATTAGAAATATTAACCGTATTAGTTATTTTTCACCCTGCTTTTTGGAAGAAATAATCAAAATATTTCTTTTAAAATTTCTTTTTGAACAAAAAGTCTGTTGCTCGCTTCTTGCCAAACCCTTGAATTATTTCCATCTATTACACTTGCCTCAACTTCCTCATTTCTGTTTGCTGGAAGACAGTGCATAAAAATACTATCCGATTTAGCCTTATTCATAACTTTCTCGGTAACTCTGAATTCTTTTATTAAATCATAATCCTTTTTTTCTATATCCTCTCCCATTGATTTCCAGGTATCCGTCATCACAGCGTCAGCTTGAGCAAGAATTTGATCATTTATTTGATGATGCACAATATCATCTATATCAGTTGAAATATCGTATTCTTTCATTTTTTCTTTATACTTCTCAAACCATGCCTCTGGGCAAAAAATATTGAGTGAGAAGCCTAAATCTTTTTTAGAAGACTCAATCCAAGAATTTGCCACATTTGTTATAGGTCCCATCCAGACAATATTTAATTTTTCTAAACTGCCCCTCTCCTCTAATAACGTCATTAGTCCAGCCAAGCACTGACAAGGATGTGATAAATTTGATAGTGCATTTATCACTGGTAAATGAGATAGATTAGAAGCACTCATTATCGTTTTATGATCGTTAACCCTAAGAATAAGTCCGTCAGCATATAGTCCAAAAGTATTAATAGTATCACTTACGCTTTCTTTATCATTACCCAGGTGAATATCTTCCTTATTTAAAATTGTTGTAGAGCCACCCAGTTGTTTAATTGCAATATCAAACGATAGCCTTGTTCTGGTAGATTTTTTTTCAAAAAATAATACTAGGTTTTTACCATTCAAATTATTTTGTGTTGTTGCTCTAGACCTTTTATTTTGTAAGGCATTATCCAATAAACTGGTTAATTCACTCTTTGAGAGTTCTTTTATATCAACAAAATTTTTCATTATTTAAACTCGCTGCAAGTAGCTCTTATTTTATCGATTGCTTCATCGCATTCAGTTAAGGTCAGATTTATTGGAGGTAAAAGTCTTACTACATTGTCTGACGCTTTTACGGTTAGAATATATTTTTCTCTTGCTAGATTAACAAACTTATCATTTTCAACTTTACACTTTAGCCCTAAAATAAATCCTCTTCCTCTTATATTTTCAATGACGCTTGGGAAATCGGTAATCACGTTTTGAAGTCCTTCATAGAGTTTTTTTGCAACAACATTAATTTCACTAAAAAATTTATCTTTTAGCATTATGTCCAAAACAGCGTTTCCGACTGTACAAGCAAGTGGATTACCTCCGAAAGTTGAACCATGGGAGCCAAAATCCATCTTTTCACCAACTTTTTTTGACGTCAGGCATGCACCTAATGGAAAACCATTTCCAATAGCTTTTGCTATTGTCATAATATCTGG
Source organism: uncultured Pelagibacteraceae bacterium (assembly GCA_902588785.1). Classification (GTDB taxonomy): domain Bacteria; phylum Pseudomonadota; class Alphaproteobacteria; order Pelagibacterales; family AG-422-B15; genus CACNXQ01. The sequence goes on along the minus strand of CACIQL010000003.1, from coordinate 50,067 downwards.
ATTTACTTCAGACCATTCATATGCAAATAATTTTCCTGTTCTACCCATGCCACATTGCACTTCATCAAAGATTAGAAGGCAATTATTTTCATCACAAATTTTCCTTAATCCCTCAAGGCATTGCTTAGGAACTTCTCTTATACCGCCCTCACCTTGTATTGGTTCAATAATTACTGCAGCGGTTTTTTCACTTATAGAGTTTTGAAGCTGCTCATGATCACCAAATTCAAGATATTTAAAATCATTTACTGTGGTATTAAAAGAGCTGAGCTTGTCTGGACCCCCCGCTGCAAGCGCCCCTAATGTTCTGCCATGAAATGAACCTGAAAAACTTAAGATTTCTGTTTTATGTGACCAATTTTCAGAACTATGAAAATATCTTCTAGCAATTTTTATACTTGCCTCAATTGCTTCAGTACCTGAATTACAAAAGAATACATAATCTGCGAAAGAATTATCACATAATCTTTGCGCAAGTTTTTCTTGTTCTGGTATCTGATATACATTTGATAAATGCCATAATTTATCAATTTGTTCTTTCAATTTATCGTTTAGATATGGATTTGAATAACCTAGGGAATTAACGGCTATTCCTGTGCCAAAATCTAAAAACTTATCCCCTGATTTTGTATACAAATAGCTACCAACTCCATGGGTAAATTCTAAGTTTGATCTTGGGTATGTTGGAAGGACATTGGTCATTTTATGGTCTCAATTTATAACCTGATTTTAACATCAAATAATTTATCGCGATAAGAAATATAAAAATTACTAATAATATAAAAATAGCTGAAAGGTATGAAGAATCACTTACACCTAAGAAGCCATAACGGAAACCATCAATCATATAAAAAAATGGATTTATTAAACTTGCCGTTTGAATGGGTCCTGGTAACACAGTTATCGAATAGAATGTACCAGAAAGAAAAGACAAGGGAACAATTACAAAGTTGCCTACCGTTCCAAGATGATCCCATTTTTCAGCCCATATTCCTGAAATAGTTCCAATTAAAGACATAATTGCTGAAGCTATTATAGCAAAAATAAGAATTACATAGATATTATAAATACTTACATCAGCGAAAGGATACATCATGAGAGCGCAAGCAACTGCAACAACTAGGCCCCTGGTAATTCCAGCTAAAGTAAAAGCTATAATTATTTCAAAATTATTAAGAGGCGGCATCAAAAGATCAACAATATTCCCCTGTACTTTAGACATCAAGATGGAAGAAGAATTATTCATAAAGGCATTTTGAATGATGGTCATCATTATCAAGCCTGGGAATAGAAAACTTTTAAAGCTGTCAAGTGGATAATTAGTTCTTACAGAACCAATCGCTGTAGTAAAGATTACCATAAAAAGTAAACTAGTTGCTGCAGGTGCAACAATTGTCTGAAGTGGGATTTTAGTAAATCTTTGCACTTCTTTTTTATATAAAGTAATAATACTTATTGAATTGTACTGCATAGCGTCTGTTTAATTAAATTTCTTAAAATGTCATTAATATTTAGATTTCAGTAATTATTCTATTCAACTGATATTTATAGATAAATTTTTATACACACAGATTGAGCAATAATATCAATATTTAGTATATTTATATTGAATTTCATCAAAATGTAGTGGTAACATTTGCCATCTATTAAGGAGAAATTATGCCCTGGACATATGAAAGAATTGAAAAGCTCAAACAGCTTTGGGATGAAGGTCTAACAGCAAGCAGAATTGCAGCCGAGTTAGGTGACGTAACAAGAAATGCAGTAATTGGTAAAGCACACAGATTAGGTCTTTCTGGCAGGATGGCCTCAAAAAGCAAGAATAATGGAGTATCCATAATACGAAAAAAAAGAATAAATGTATCAAGAAGTCAAAAAGTAATTGATATATCACCTGTTATTGATGAGCCAATGAATCCAACATCATTTCAAGATATTAAGGATGGCTTATGTAGGTGGCCACTTGGAGAACCAGAGGAAATAGATTTTAAGTTCTGCGGAAGAAATACAAATGAGGGTTTTGTCTACTGTCAAGCTCACCATAAACAAGCTTATCAACCATTGAGCAAAGTAAGAGAACGAAAGAAAATCAGAAAGAAATTTAGAATTTCTTAAAATAAAAACTCAAGAGAGAGGCTTAAACCAAAAGAGAAGATCAATAAGATTACAATTACAAATATTACTCCGTTAATTAAGTTCATTTTTATTCCTTTTTATAAGATGGTATAAGTTTTTCACCTTTACTTATTTTATCTTTAATTTCATTTATTGTTGACTCCATTCTAACATATCTTTCTGCAGTTGACGGATGAGTTCCTCCAGTTGAGTAAATTGAATTAGGAACTTCTACAGCAAATCTTCTCCAAAAATTTACAGCGTCATCTAAGTTATAACCCGCTTGTGCTAAAATATACATGCTAAGATAATCAGCCTCGTTCTCATATTCAATTGAATAAGCTGTAGCGCCAATGCTTTGACCCATCTCCATCATGTCTTGTGGCAGACCAACATATATTCCAACCAATAATCCAAGTAACGCGCCTGTATTTGCATTTTGAATTTTATCTGCAACGTGCTTATTAGCATTATGACCTAATTCATGTGCGAAAACAATTGCAGCACCAGTTTCATTCTGTATTAGCCACTTTGCCATTCTCAGTGAAAAAACCATAATCTCACCATTAGCAAAAGCATTAAAAGTATTGTTATCAAGATCAATGACAAAGTTGAAACGGCATCTTTGTTCACTTCTGATTTTTATGTTTTTAAATTCATCTCCTCTTAGAATTTTGAATTCATATAATTTTTGGTATTCTTTATCAATCTTTTCAATATAAGATTTAAATGCATCTTCCCCCTGGATTAAGCTTTCACCATCTATTTCTAAAATTTCATCACCAACTAAGACACCCGCTTTACTTGCAGGCGAGTTAGTGCCTAAACTCACAACTTTTAATTTTGAACCTAATGCAAGACTTTTATTAATTTCTTTTCGAATAGTTTCATATGCCGAGTACTCATTTGCAAGATTCATTCCAAGAGCAAATATTCGGTCATCTTCAGCGCATAAATCTGAAGCACTGAACAATATATCTGTGCCCATTGTTGAAAATGGTAAATACGTATCAAGCCATGAATCAGCGAACATTTGGTTTTGTATATCTCGTTCTTTCTCAGTTATTGTTGTACTGTAATCTGGGAGCTGTGTTTGCGGTTGGGCGCAAGAAATAAGAAATAACAAAGATAAAACTGTGAATTTTTTCATCATATCCGTTCTGAGCGTTCTTTTTTAATCATATAGTATGAGTGAATAAATATAATAATTATTATAAAAATACCACCAATCAAGGTTTTTTGCGTTGGTGCTTCACTGATAAAAAACCATACCCATAAAGGTCCTAAGGCTGTCTCGAGTAAAAAGAAAATTCCTACTTCAGGAGAACTAATGAATTGCGGCGCAATACTTATAAATACAAAAGACACACCTACAGTGATTATCATTAATGATAAAAGTATTAAATCAATTGAGTTAATTATGAAACTATTAACAAAAAATACCGCTACACAAGCTGTTAAAAGTTTTCCTAATATATATGAGGGCACAAAATTGATATTTGGTGAACTTCTCATTACGGTTAAGCTTGCTCCAACAAAAGCAGCACATAGAAGTCCATAAAAATCACCAAGATATCGATTAAGCTCATACGACTCATAGAAAATATAAATTACAGCGATCAAACAACCAAGAGAGCAAATCCAGGTGATCAATTGAGGTTTCTCGTTAAGAAAAATAAATGAAAATATTGAAGCAATTATCGGAACAAGACTAATCATTATTAAAGCGTTTGCAACATCTGTATTCGCTAAAGCTAAAATAAATGTGATGTTAGATCCCATTATTAAAACTGCATTTAAAAGCCCAGGTTTTCCGATACTCATAAAATCTGGAACAGCTCTGGAACTGAAGAACACAAAATAGCCAATTAATAATGCAGTTCCAGGAAACAGAGATCTATAAAATAAAAGGTTCCATGTATCAATTGATACGAGTCTTATAATTAATGAGTCTGGGGTTACAATCATTACTCCAATGAATGCAAGTAGGGTTCCCTTTTGTGTATTTGATAATTTGTTAAACATAAATTTTAATGGCGCGCCGGGAGAGATTCGAACTCCCGACCCCCAGATTCGTAGTCTGGTGCTCTATCCAGCTGAGCCACCGGCGCATATAAGTTGATTATAGGTTATTTTCTTATAATCAAAGCAAAAATCTTTTTTTTATAAACTTGTAAATTACAGGAACTATTACAATTACACTTATCAATAAAACAGGAAGTAAATACTCAATTTTTAAAATATCACTTGATGAAAAATTTTGCGTTTCCATAATATTTTGAATTCCATTTCCAATACTCACTAAAATGTATGCCCAAGGAATGACACCAAATATCGTTGCTATAAAGTAGTCTCTAAACTTCATATCCAAGACAGCTGGAAGTAAATTTTGTATTCCAAATGGAACTCCACCTATTACTCTTATAAAGAGTAAGTAGCTTATCGAATTACGATTAAAGCCGTCTTTGAACTTTTTAAATCTTTCACCGAATTGTTTTAAAATATAAGCTTTAAATAAGTATCTACCGTACAAAAAAACAATTACTGCTCCCATGATTTCACCAATTATCGCGATGAGTAATCCTACGTATAGACCAAAATAAAAACCTGCTAAAATACACACTGGTGTTATTGGTCCCATCAAAGAAATCATCACTGCAATTATTAAGATGCATATAACGACTGAGAGTGATGGATAGGAGATAATATAATCCTGAATATATCCATGTTGGTTTATTAAGAACTCCATGGATATAGGGTTATATTTTCCCAGAAAATATAAAATTAGAACGATAGCGAGGCCAATCCCCAGTAACCTTAATGACTTATTTTTAAACATATATCTTATTTAATGAATATTAATTGACTATCAATAGAATGCAATTTATAAGCCAATCACCTAACAAAATAAAATTATGAAAAGAACATTTCAACCAAGTAACTTAGTCAGAAAAAGACGTCATGGATTCAGAGCACGTTCTGCGACTAAAGATGGAAGGATTATTTTGGCTAGGCGCCGTGCTAAGGGCAGAAAAGTTCTCTCAGCTTAGAACAAGATATTCAATGAACAAATTAGAGACATTAAAATCCTCAAAGGATTTTCAAAGAGCTAAAAGTGGACTCTTCTTTAGAAGTAAGTCTTTTTTATTACAGGCTTACGAGGATAAATCTTGTAATAAGGTAAAAGTTGGATACACAGTTTCAAAACAAAATGGAAATGCTGTCGTAAGAAATAAAATAAAGAGGCGATTAAGAGTAATTGCAAAAAATATTATTGGGGAATATGGTATTAAAAATTGGAATTACGTAATTATTGGCAAGAAGAATTCACTTATTGAAGATTTTAAAAATCTAGAATTTGAAATGAATACAGCAATTAAAAAAATTCATAGTTAACAAATGAAATCAATATTTATATTTCTGATAGTATTATATCAAAGATTAATTTCTCCATATTTTCCCTCATCATGTCGTTTTATGCCAACATGCTCTGAGTATACAAAAGAGGCAATTGATGAGCACGGTTTAATTAAGGGAACCTATTTAGGAATTAAGAGAATAACAAAATGTCATCCAATAAAGCTTTTAGGTGGTTCAGAAGGGTATGATCCTGTTCCAAGAGAGAAGAAGTAACCTATGGAAAGCAGAAATCTAATACTTGCAATAATACTATCAGTAGGTGTTCTATTTATCTGGAGTTTTTTCTTTGAGGCACCTGAGCAAGAAATGCTTAATGGAGAAATAGAAAGTGGTAACGTGTCAGAGGTAAACTCAAATGAACTTGATATGGAAGCCATTGATGAAATTGAGAGATCTCTAGGTATCACCGAAAATGATAACATTGGTTTAGACGAGGCGCTGAGTGCTGATAAAAGAGTTAAAATTGAAACGGACAGCATTGATGGGTCAATTAATCTTAAAGGTCTAAGAATTGATGATATCGTTCTCAAAAAATATAATGAAACTCAAGAGGAGTTTTCGGAAAAAATTAGAGTTTTACAACCAATTGATACTTATGATGGCTATGAAGTGACATTTGGATGGATAAAAAACCAGGATGCTAATTTTGAAACACCAAATGCTGAGTCTATTTGGAAAGTATCTAATGGCAATGCTGCTCTTACATCAAACAACGAAGTTGAATTTGAATGGAGCAATACAACTGGTCAGACATTTGTAACTACTATTGGCTTAGATGAAGACTATTTATTTGATATTACGCAAGAAGTTAAAAATAATTCGAATGAGGAAATTATTATAAATAACGCAAGTAAGGTAACGAGAAAGCAGGCGCCTTCATTATCTGGTATGTTTATTCTGCATGAAGGGTTGCTAGGTGTCTTACAAGAAAAACTAGAATTAATAGATTATGACGACCTAAAAGATGATGAAGAAACACTAAACTTTGAAAGTGATAATGGTTGGGTGGGCATTACAGATAAATACTGGTTAGCTGCGCTCATTCCAGATCAGAATAAATCATTCAAAGCTATTTATACTTATGATAACGGATACATTGCTTATTATAGATCTCTAAATGCAACAAAAGTTGCGGCTGGCGGTGATCACATTGTTGAGAGTCAAATATTCATTGGTGCTAAAGAAGCTAAACTTATCGATCAATATCAGGAAGATTATGGTATCTATAATTTTGATTTAGCAATTGATTGGGGCTGGTTCTATTTTCTCACAAAACCTTTATTTAATGTAATTTACTTCTTCTCTGAATTGTCAGGAAACTTTGGTTTGGCTATCATTATATTAACAGTTATTACAAGAATTGTTTTCTTTCCTCTTGCTAACTGGTCATTCATCTCCATGGCTAAAATGAAAATGCTTCAACCTGAAATGACAAGGATTAAAGAACTTCACAAAGATGATAGAGCGCAGCAACAACAGGCGCTGATGGCTTTGTATAAAAAGGAAAAAGTAAATCCAATTTCAGGATGTTTGCCAATACTTATTCAAATTCCATTTTTCTTTGCTATTTATAAAATGTTATTTGTTTCAATTGAAATGCGACACGCCCCTTTTTATGGATGGATTCAAGACCTTGCCGCAAAGGATCCAACGACCATATTTAATCTATTCGGTCTCATACCGTGGGATCCGCCTTCATTTATGATTATAGGGATTTGGCCAGTGTTGATGGGCTTAACCATGTATATACAACAAAAACTCAACCCGGCTCCTCCCGATCCAATACAAGCAAGAATATTCATGTTCTTTCCGCTCTTTATAACAATTCTATTAGCACAATTTGCTGCTGGTCTTGTAATTTACTGGACAACAAATAACGTGCTCTCAATTATTCAGCAGTGGATTATCAATAAAAGAACCACGGTCAAAACAAATTAAAATGTCTATAAAAAATAATGTGAGTGAAAGCTCTAGGCTTTTACAGAAATATTGGCCATCAGGGAAAAAATATTTCAACAGCACAGATCAATTTATAAAAAGATATAAAAATCGAATTATTGTTATTAAATACGGAGGTTATGCTCTTACAAAACCTCATTTAGTAAAATCTTTTGCAAAAAATATTGCTCTTCTGAACCAATTGGGAATGAAAGTTATTATTGTTCACGGTGGAGGGCCACAAATTGAAAACCAATTGAGAAAGAAAAAAATTAAGAATGAAGAATATCAAGGTTTAAGGGTTACAACAAAACAGATTTTAAGTGTTGTTAAGACAGTTCTAGCCAATGATCTCAATAAACTTATTTCAAATGAGATTACAAAATATGGCGGTAAACCAAAACGTTTTGATGGAATAAGACAAAAAATCATCAATTCAAAAATAGCCATGAATGGGAATATTGGTTTTGTTGGAGAGCCCAAAAAAATTAATAAATCATTAATTCAAGCAGCGCTGGGTAAAAATCAAATACCAGTGATTGCACCGTTGGGATATGATTCAAATAAAAATACGCTAAATATTAATGCTGATACTGCGGCTGCGTTTATCGCGGAGACAGTCAAAGCCGAAAGGCTTCTGCTTTTGACAGATGTAGAAGGGGTAATGGATAATAACAAAAAATTAATTACCGAGCTGGATCGTAAAAAAGCATTTCAATACATAAAAAAAGGCACTATAAAAAGTGGTATGATTCCCAAAATTAAGGCGTGTTTCAATACCCTTAAAAATGGGGCAAAAGGAGTTGCTTTAATCGATGGTCGTAAACAAAATGCCGTGGTTATGGAGCTTTTAACCACTAAAGGTGCAGGAACACTGATAAAGAAATGAGTGATAATACAGAATTAAAAAATAAAATTGAAAGTGCTTGGGAAAATATTGCTAAAATTTCTCCTAAAGATACAGACATCGCTGATGCTGTAAATGAAGTTATAAAAAAACTTGATAATGGACAATTTAGAATTGCAGAAAAAAATGGCAATGATTGGATTGTTAATCAGTGGTTAAAAAAAGCCGTTCTTATATCATTCCGAATAAATGATAATAAAATTTTAAAAGGACCCTATACGTCTTGGTATGACAAGGTGAAAGGTAAAACTGTTGATTGGAATGAGGATCAATGGAAAGAAGCTGGCTACCGACATGTTCCAAATGGTACCGTTCGCGAAGGATCATTCATAGGTAAAGGTGTAGTTCTGATGCCATCCTTTGTAAATATTGGTGCTTATATTGATGAAGGCACAATGGTTGATACATGGGCAACTGTTGGCTCATGTGCTCAGATTGGAAAAAACTGTCACTTATCAGGCGGTGTTGGTATTGGCGGTGTTTTAGAACCGCTACAAGCAAATCCAGTAATAATTGAAGACAACTGTTTTGTTGGTGCGAGAGCTGAAGTTGCCGAGGGTGTAATTGTTAGAGAAGGATCAGTTCTTTCAATGGGAGTATATTTAGGGGCATCAACAAAAATTGTGAACAGGTCCACAGGTGAAATTAGTTATGGTGAAGTACCCGCTTATTCTGTAGTGGTTCCAGGAAGCCTTCCAAATGAAGACCCTAAAAAGCCAAGTTTATATTGTGTTGTAATCGTTAAAACAGTTGATGAAAACACAAGAAAGAAAACATCCATCAACGATTTACTTAGAGAATAAAGTATGAACGTCGTTGAACTAACAAAATCGCTCATTTCTTGTCCGAGTGTTACACCGAATAATGAAGGTGTCTTAGACCTGCTCCAAAAGGAACTCACTGACATGGGGTTTACATGCAATCGATATTTATTCAGTGATACTGATACCCCGGATGTAGACAATTTATTTGCAAAGATTGGGAGTGGTGCACCACATTTATGTTTTGGCGGCCATACTGATGTTGTTCCAGTTGGTGATGAAAATGCTTGGAGTTCAAATCCATTTGAAGCCACTGAGAAAAATGGAAAGTTATACGGCCGTGGTGCGAGTGATATGAAATCTGCTATAGCCGCATTTGTGTCAGCGGTAAGGGAATACTTAGAAAATAATCAAGTCAAAGGCACCATAAGTCTCTTGATTACAAATGATGAAGAAGGTCCGGCAATCAATGGGACAAGAAAAGTACTTGAGGAAATTTATAAAAATGGTGAGAAGATAGATAGTTGCTTAGTAGGAGAACCAACATGCCCGAATAATTTAGGTGAAATGATAAAAATTGGAAGAAGAGGCAGCATGACCACGACTATAAAAGTTTCGGGAAAACAAGGTCATGTCGCATATCCTGAGTGGACACTTAACCCAATAAATCCACTAACATCAATACTCAATACATTATGTAATCTAGAGCTTGATAAAGGCACAGAAGACTTTCCGCCTTCAAACATGGAAATTGTAAAAATCGCATCAAGCGAAGGTGCAAATAATATTGTTCCACAAACCTCGACAGGAACATTTAATATTCGGTACAATATTAATCACACAAAAGAAAGTCTCCAGTCAATGATTAACGAAGTTGTTTCAAAGAATATTGATAACAGTGAATACAAAGTTGATGTTACTTTCAATAATTCGGCAGAACCTTTTTTAACTGAAAAAGGCAAATTTACAGATATTGTAAAAAGTTCTGTTGATGAGATAACAGGTATGAATTCGTCTCTCACAACAACTGGTGGAACATCAGATGCAAGATTCTTCAAAGACTACTGCGAAGTGGCTGAATTTGGACTTATCGGAGAGACTGCGCACCAAATTAATGAGAATGTAAAAACTGAAGATATAAATAAGCTTAAAGACATTTACAGTCTTATAATCAGTAAGTACTTCCAATAAGCGATAACTATTTTATCAACTTCAGAGCTATTTAGGAATTATACTATCAGCAACATAAGCATGATGGTCAAAGCTATATCCAATTTAAGGGGGGAAGGATTAAAATTCCATCTAGTTCCAAACATAATAAATACCTAAATAATTGCTCCAGCTAATTGAAAAACGAAGTAAACAGTCAAAATTACTGGGAAAGCCCTAAGAAAGTAGTTGAATGATTGCTCAAATATTTTTTTCATGGCAAACATTTACAAAATTTATTTAGCCATCGGGAGCATAATAAGATGTCATAATGGCAACTTGTTAATGATAACTCACTTCCATAAAATATAAGCCTTCTGGGGGCGCTAAAGCTCCACATTTTGAACGATTTTTTGAGTTAAGGGCATCTAAGAATTGTTCTGAGGACCAGGCTTTTTCGCCAACCAATTTAAGACTGCCAACAATGGATCTAACCTGATGATGTAGAAATGATTTTGCTGTGAAACCAAAATAGATATTTTCTTCTGATTGGCTAATTTTTAGGCTGTCTAAAGTTTTAATTGGACTATCAGATTGGCAATGAGCCGAACGGAATGTTGTGAAGTCATGCTGACCCTCAATTGAAGGAATGCATTCCTTCATCAAATCAACATCAATCTCTTTATGTACTTGCCAAGCTCTTCCCTTCTCAATAGTGAGTGGCGACTTTCTGTTTACTATTCTATAAAGGTATTTTCTCTGAGTTGCATCAAATCTTGCATGAAAATCATTATGTGCTTTCTCTACTTCTAATATAGAAATTGGAAACGGCCTCAAGTGATCGTTTAATGCGTTCTTAATTACATATGGTTCAAGTAATTTTTCTGTAACATCAAAATGAGCGACCTGCCCCATTGCGTGAACACCCGCATCTGTTCTACCAGCCCCAAAAATAGTTATGTTTTCCTCAAATATATTATTTATTGCTTTTTCAATACACCCTTGAACTGATTGTCCATTTTCTTGTCTTTGCCACCCGACAAACGGGGTACCATCATACTCAATTTTTATTTTGTACCTGTTCATTGAATATAAGAGCCAACTTCAATTTTATGTCCTAAAAGAAAGTCATTGATTGAACAATCTTGTTTACCTTCAACTCTGAGAAGCAACGGTCTAAGTGAATTAATGCCACAACCAATTAAAAATTCTTCATTCATGATCTTTCCGGCCTCTCCTTTCTCATGAATTACCTCAGCCTTCAGTATTTTAATTCTTTTATTGTTTAGTGAAAACCAAGCGCATGGGCTAGGATTATAAGCATTTATGCGTCTATTTATTTTCTCAGCATTTTCAGTCCAGTCTATTAAAGCTTCTTGTTTTTGTATTTTCTTCGCATAACAGGCCTGCGTATCATTTTGCTTAGCAAACTGAATAGAGCCACCTAATCTATCAATAAAGTTTATAAGCAATTCAGCTCCTTCATTTGCGAGTTCTTTTTCTAACTCAATGTAATTTTGTTGTTCTATTTTTATTTCTTTTTGCAGCCCAATATCTCCTGTATCAAGGCCTTTATCCATTTTCATAATTGTAACGCCCGTAGTCTGATCACCTTCAATCATTGCTCTTTGAATTGGTGCAGCACCCCTCCACCGAGGGAGTAAAGATGCATGTACATTAAAACAACCAAGTTTAGGTAAATTGATTACTTCTTCAGGTAATATCAGTCCATAAGCAACAACAATTATCATATCCAAATTCATTTCTTGTAGTTTTTTTAATTCCTCTGATGAACTAATCGAAGGAGGGGAGCTAATTTCTATATTTTCAGTTTCAGCAAATTCTGCCACTGGTGAAATTGATAATTTCATTCCTCGGTTAGCCTTTTTTGCGGGGGATGTATATACACCCACCAAATGATTATTTGAAGAAACAATATTTTTTAAAGATGGTACTGCGAATGGGGCTGTGCCCATGAATAGGATGCGATAATTTTTCATTTTATCTAAGCGACGATTCGTTCTTTTTTTGATTGTTTTCTTGTTTTGATGAGCTTCTTTACAATCATGTTGCGTTTCATATTTGATAAATGATCAATAAAAAGAATTCCTTCAAGATGATCCATTTCATGTTGGATGCAGGTCGCTAATAATCCTTTAGCGTTTAGAGTCGACTTCTTTCCATTATAATCAAGAAAGTTTATTTCACATTCTTCTGGACGATCAATTTCTGCGTATTGATCTGGGACCGATAAACATCCCTCTTCATACGTTGAAAGATTTTTTGTTTTTACTGTAATTTCAGGGTTAACAAAATAAAGGGGCTCTTTTATACCCTCTTCATTTCTCCAGCTTATATCCATCACAATTACACGCAAAGGAACTCCAATTTGAACCGCTGCTAATCCTATTCCAGGTGCGTCATACATGGTATCCAACATGTCATCCATTAGATCCTGGATCTCTTTAGTTACTTCATCAACTGGTTTTGAAATCTGTTTTAAAAACGGATCTGGAGCAGTTAAAATTTTTTTTACTGTCATAATCTTTAGATAGGCTAACTTATATATAAGGTCAAGATTGAATAAAAAAATTGGGAAAATACAATAAAACTAAATTTTTTGTCGTGCACTGAGAGCAGCGGCAATGGTTCCTTCATCCATGTAATCTAACTCTCCACCAACAGGTACGCCGTGACCTAAGCGACTCACTTCAACACTGTGTTTTGATAACGTATCCGCTACGTAATGAGCGGTTGTTTGACCATCAACGGTTGCACTCAAAGCCAATATGACTTCGTCTATTTTTTCGCCTTCAATTCGATCAATAAGTTTTTTTAGATTTAAATCATCAGGCCCAATGCTGTTTATAGCAGATAGGTTACCACCCAACACATGGTACAGTCCGTTAAATACTTCAGATTTCTCAAGTGCCCATAGATCTGCGATATTTTCAACAACACAGATTTGATTTTTAGATCGACCCTCATTTGTACAGATCATGCATGGAGAATTAACATCTATGTTTCCACAAATTTCACATGTAACAATATTTTCACTCGATGATAAAAGCGACTCAGCGAGTGGGACCATTAACTGTTCTTTATTCTTTATTAAATGAAGTGCTGCTCTGCTTGCAGATTTGGGTCCAAAACCAGGCAGTTTACTGATTAAAAGTATTAACTTATCAATTTCTGGATTAGATATACGAGATTTCATACTAGAAAGGCAGTTTCATTCCTGGAGGAAGTTTTATACCACCGGTAAGAGAACTCATTTCATCCGCAATTTTTCTTTGAATTTTGTCTCGTGCATCATTAAAAGCTGCAACTATCAAATCTTCTAAAATTTCTTTCTCATTTTTATCTATTGCTGTTTCGTCAATGTTTACAGAAGTTACATTATTTTTTCCATTTATAGTTATTTTAACTATTCCTCCACCTGAGATACCCTCGGCTTCCAGTGTTTCTACCTTTTCCTGAGCCTCAGCCATTTTTTTTTGCAAGTCTTGGGCCTGCTTAATCATATTGTTAAAATTATTCATATTTATTTCTCTTCAATTTGTTCAACTTCAGTCCCAGGAAAGAAATCAATAATTTCTTTTACTTTTGGATCCATTTCTGAAGATGTTTCTCCTGATTTATCCTGTATTTTATTATCATTTTTTTCAACCATATTATTTAGTTCACTTATTAATTCATTGGGTTTTGGTATATCATTTAAATAAATGATCCTAATGATCAACATTTCAAGCGAAGTTATGGGAGAAAATGAGTCTGTAACTTCATGCAATCCCTTATTAAGCATTTGCCAGATCATTGAGAGAGTGGATACATCAAGATTACCTGCTACCTCATGCACTGCATTATATTCACTGTCTGTAAGTGAGCTTTTAACTCCCTCAGCTGCATCAATATTTGTCATGGTCAAACTATGAACAGTTTCTATCAAATCTTTAACAATCATTGATGGATCAGCTCCGTTGTCATAAAGTTCATTTATTTTTTCAAGTGACTGTTGAGTTTGACCGGCAGTAATGAATTTGATTAGTTCTAAAATTTTGGTTGGATCGTTTAAACCGATCATCTCTTTCACTTGCTCTTCAGAAATATGCTTACCTGAAAATGCAATAGATTGATCGAGTATAGACAGGCCATCTCTTACAGATCCATCTGCAGCTCTTGCAATAATTTTTAATGCACCTTCTTCAAACTCAACTAACTCCTTTTCACATATGGATTTTAAAAAAATAACTAAATCGTCAGGTTCAACCCTTTTTAAATCATATCTTTGGCATCTTGATAGTATGGTTGTTGGTATTTTTCTTACCTCAGTAGTTGCAAAAATAAATTTCACATGAGGTGGCGGCTCTTCCAATGTTTTAAGTAATCCATTAAAGGCTGCGGTCGATAACATGTGAACTTCATCTATAATGTATACTTTATACTTTGATGACACAGGCGAGTATTGAACGCCTTCAATCAGCTCTCTTATATCAGCTATTCCAGTGCGCGATGCTGCGTCCATTTCATAAACATCAACACTTCTGGACTCTGTTATCGCTTTACAATTGTCACAAACCCCACATGGCTCGTTGTTGTCTTGCTCTGTTATGTTTAAACAATTTAGTGATTTTGCAATAATTCTAGCTGTCGTTGTTTTCCCTACACCTCTAACCCCTGTGAGCAAATAAGCGTTGGCAATTCTATTCATCTCAATTGCATTTTGTATTGTCTTAGACATGAGATCTTGACCAATAAGTTCACTAAACTTTAGTGGTCTATATTTTAATGGAATAGGTATATTGGTTGTTTCGGACATAAAAATCACTAATCTTTAGTGGGAGATTAACGTAACCCAAATATCTTCGTTACGGCTGCTTCTTTTCAGACCTGACCGGATTGGCGAATAACTTGTCTACTCAATCTCCCAAAATATTGTATCATAACGAAAATAAAATGTTGTTTAATAAATAATAAATTAATGAACAAAATAATATTTGCAAATAATCCTCTTGATAGAATGTCAGGTTTTAGAAGCGATAAAGACTGGCAAAAAGCAAATTTATTGGACGATGAAACACGTTTTGTTGTTTTTCACTCAGGGAAACCATTGATACACGTGAGTAGTCAACCTGGCTCAAATTCAACAATTTTTTTAGCCACATATGATCAAATAAAAAATTTTATTGAAGATGCTTATTTGCTTTTCCTAGGCAAGTTAAAAAATAAAAGCTACTACGCCATAGATTTATCAAAAAGTAACAAAGACTTCGACAAAACTGCATTTCCTAACTGTAAATTTATTGATTTAAGATCGATAGCGCAGAGTATTTCCCCGGAAGACACAGGCATTCTTGCCCAGGCTAAGTCGATGGTCGAATGGAATTCATCCAATATTTTTTGTACCAGATGTGAAAGTTCCCGACTTGAAACTGTTGATGCAGGTTGCAAAAAAATTTGCAAAAATTGTAACGTAGAATTATTTCCTCGTGTTGACCCTGTCGTAATCATGCTTCCTATTTTTAAAGACAAATGTTTACTCGGTCGCCAAAAAATATTTCCACCCAGAATGTTCTCAGCACTGGCAGGTTTTTTAGAACCGGGTGAAACCATCGAAGATGCAGTTATTAGAGAAGTTAAAGAAGAAGTGGGATTAAATGTTACAAGTGTTGAGTATAAATTTACCCAACCATGGCCGTTTCCTTCTCAATTAATGATCGCATGTTTCTGTCAAACAGATGGTGATACAACTGATTTAGATCAGGATGAAATTGAAGATGCAGTATGGTTATCTCGAGAAGACTTAAATCGTATATTCGTTGGTAAAAGCCCTGACAGAATATGGATACCTCCTGCAATGGCTGTAGCTCATCAATTAATTGTTGCTTGGATGCACAATAAGTAAACTAATTGTTTCTATATGAATGTTTTGGATAAACACCTAAGACTTTCAGTTTTTCAGTATAAAAGGATAGTTCTTCTAAAGCTCCTTTTACCGATTGATCTTCAGCGTGGCCATCTAGATCAATATAGAATTGAGCTTTATTAAAATCACCATCAACAATAAAACTCTCTAATTTAGTTAGATTGACCCCATTAGTTGCAAAACCTCCGAGTGCCTTATAAAGAGCTGAAGGAACACTCTTTACTTCAAATATACAACTTGTCAGGTATGACAAGTTTTTGTTTCTTTCTTGTTGAAGTTCTTTTGACATTATTAAAAATCGAGTTGTATTATTTTTCATGTCTTGAATATTTGTATCTACTATATCTAATCCATAAGTATCAGCTGCAAGTGTTGAGGCAATCGCTGAATCCTCCATTGTTCCTTGCTCACTAATAAATTTGGCAGAACCTGCGGTGTCCGCCATTATGATGACATCTAAATTATATTTTTTTATCGCAGCATGACATTGTCCAATAGCCATAGAATGACTACGTACATTTTTAATTGTATCTAAGGAAGCGCCTGGTTTTACCATTAACTGATGATTGATCTCTTGAAAGTGTTCTGAATATATTTTTAAATCGTATCCACCAAGTAAGTAGTGAATATCCGCTACCCTGCCCGCGACCGAGTTTTCAATTGGTATCATGGCCAAATGACACTCTGATGCATTAACTTGCTCCATGGCAGACTCAAATGTTCTGCACGCAACAGGATTGTGATCAGGAACAGCTTCAATGCACGCAAGATGTGAATAAGCTCCGAGTTCACCCTGGAAAGCTATTTTTTTCATTTGCTTAATATCTTTCTAATTTCTTCTAAGTCACCCGGAGTATCAACTCCGAGAGGTAAAAAGTCAATTAAACCAATTTTTATTTTCATATTGTTATCAAGTGCTCTTAATTGCTCTAATTTTTCATTTTTTTCTCGATCAGTTTGAGACAAAGTGACAAATTTTTCTAGAGCATCTCTCTTAAAAGAGTAAATACCTATGTGATGAAAAAGGTTCTTAGAATCATAATCTCCTTGTTTTCTTACAAAATTCTCTGCATAAGATTCAGTTTCACTACCAGATAAATTACAGACTGCTTTTACAAATTGCTCTTTCTTTAGATCTTCCTCTCTTTCAAACTGGGTGACCAGTGTGCCTATTTCATTTTCTTCTGATGATAATAAATTTAAAACTTTCTCTAAAGCCATCGAGTTAATTGTTGGCAAGTCGCCTTGTAAATTAATGATGTAATGAATCATTTTACTTTGATCAATTACTTGAAGCGCTTCATGCATGCGATCAGTACCTGTCTGATGATTTTCAGAAGTCATGCATACATCACCCCCAAGACTTTCAATACACTTGGCGATTTCATCACTGTCTGTAGCAACCACTACTCGACCCAAATCAGAAGCAATGGCTGACTCCCAAACATGTTGGATCATTGGTTTGCCAGCAATGTCGAGCAAAGGCTTATTTGGTAGCCTGCTCGCTTGTAATCTGACCGGGATGATTATCGCTGTGTTTTCTTGGCTTATCATAAACAAATTATGCGACTAGAAGACGCATAAAAACTTGATTAAATTCGGTTATTGTTTAAATAATTATCTAATTACGTCAAGAGACATCATGGATTCATTCGAAATTAATAAAATTGTAGCCTGTGTATTAGTTGTAGCCCTTGTATTTATTGGTTTAGCAAACTTCAGTGAGATTTTATATCATGTTGAAAAACCTGAGGTAGCAGCCTATCAAGTTGAGGGCGCTGAAGATATGGTGGTGTCTGCATCAGCAGCAATGGCAGACGACACTGCTACTGCGGAACCTGAAATACCAATTCAGACTCTGCTTGCATCAGCAGATATAGAAAAAGGTGCAAAGGTCTTTAAGAAATGTTCACAGTGTCATGTTGTAGAAAAAGGTGGAGCAAATAAAATTGGGCCAGCGCTCTGGGATATAGTAAATAAAGATATTGGTTCAAAAGAGGATTATAAATACTCAAATGCAATGGCAGCTTACGGAGGCAACTGGACATACGAGCAACTTAACGGATATCTTTTGAATCCAAAAAAATATATTGAAGGTACAAAAATGTCTTTTGTGGGTCTAAAAAAAGAAAAAGATAGAGCAAACGTCATACTTTATCTTAGAAGCTTCAGTGATAATCCTGCACCAATTGAATAAGTCCGAATAATCTGCAATATATTGATTGACGTCAGTCGGCACTATTACCTATTCTAATATTTAATGACGAGAGAAAATATAGGATTATCAATTTATTTTGATAACAGAATGCTGCGCATCTTGCTGCTTGGAGCAATTAGTGGTTTTCCTTGGGTGATAATCGGAAGTGCTCTTTCACTTTGGCTTAAAGATTATGAATTATCAAGAAGTACAATTGGATGGGCGGGTCTTATTTTTAGTGTATATGCAATTAACTTTATTTGGGCTCCAATTATTGACCGTGTAAAAATTCCTTTCTTGACACAAAAAATTGGCCATAGGAAATCGTGGATCATTTCTTTACAGGCAATAATACTGGTATGTCTATTTATTTGGACAACTCTCAATCCTGTAACAAATTTAGAATTAATTATTTTACTTGGATTATTGATAGCTATTTCCTCGGCATCTCAAGATATAACAATTGATGCTTTAAGAATTGAGCAAATAGGTGAGAATGAAAAAGCATCAATGGCAGCTGGCGCATCAATAGCTGTGGTTGGTTGGTGGACGGGTTATAAAATAGGTGGAATGCTCACACTTTTTGTTGCTGATTATTTTGAACAGCAAGGCTTAGCTAATTATTGGCAATTAACTTTTCTGTTCATTTGCTTAATCATTTTTCTTTTTAATATTGGACTTTTATTTATTCCAGAAGATCTATCGAATAAAAGGCAAATTGCTCAAAAAAGTGATCAAGATCGTTTAAAGTTAAATAAATTTTCAGCCTGGTTTGTAAGTACTATCGTAAGTCCACTAATTAGTTTCTTCAAAAAGAATGGGTTAACTATCAGCCTGTTGATTATCGGGTTCATATTTTTATTTAAAATTGGTGAAGCATTTTTGGGACGTATGTCCATAATATTTTACGACGAAATGGGATTTTCAAAATCTGATATTGCAATTTACTCAAAAGGACTTGGATGGATAACAACAATTGTATTTACATTATTGGGTGGTTGGTTTTCCATAAAATCAGGTGTTGTTAGAGCGCTATTCATTTCAGGAATTGCAATGGCGATTACAAACATAATGTTTAGTGTAATGGCATGGTCTGAGAAATCAGTTTTACTCTTTGCTGCCGCAGTATTACTTGATGATTTGGCTGCAGCTTTTGCAACTGTGGCTTTTGTTACCTTTATTTCGCTACTTGTTGACCGAACGTATACCGCAACTCAATATGCCCTTTTGGCATCGCTTGGAACAGCTGGAAGAACACTAATGGCATCATCTTCAGGATCATTAGTCGACTGGTTGCAGGGAGATTGGGGTGTTTTCTTTATAATTACTGCTGTCATGGTAATTCCTTCATTGATTTTGCTTTGGTTTATTAGAAATAAATTTTCATTCAATTAATTCATAACCTTCCAATCTTTTTAATCTTACCATTTGATTTTAATATTCTTTTCTTCGCTGTACCTAATGGCTCAATCGCAGTTTTCATATGAAAAGCATTTGCATGAATGATATTCAAATTATCAATCATCATTGCAACATGCCCTTTCCAAAATACTAGATCGCCTGCTTTGAGATCTTTTTCATACTTAACTTCATTAGTAACAAATATCTCTTGCATATCTGTATCCCTTGGAAAAGGCCTATTATTAATCTGATGGAGATTTTGGATTAACCCTGAACAATCTATGCCCATTGAGTCTCTTCCACCCCATAGATAAGGGGTATCTAAGTATTGTTTTGATAAATCTATATGATTGAATTTGCTACTTTTAACCTTTACAAGATCTAGACTTGGACACCAACCCAAATTTTTAATAAGCGAATATTTTCCCTTAATTTTAATTACCTCAACTAATGAGTTAAAACTCAAGTAACCTTTTGTGGTACTTTTTATATCTGGTTTAGTGTAAATAACTGTTCTTAAGGAGATTACTTTTGAATTAGGTTTATAAGTTTTTCTCGTTAGATTAATAGAAGGAGTATATCCAACATAATTATCTCTTCGAGACTGAATCCAAGACCAACCATTTTTAGTTTCAAAGACATCGCATTCTTCACCATACAATAGTTGGGTGCTTAATTTTGAACCTTTATTTGAATAAAGTGGAGAAAATGTGCTCTTAACTGTAGCTGGCTTTGCATTCACATATTTTTTTCTTTTTACAATAGCTTTATATTCAGCTGAAGCTAAATCTCTTCTAATTGGGGTAATTCTTGAATCAAATATCACTTCGAAAAATTAAAGGGCAAGACCGAGATAGAGAAAAACAATTATTAAAATACCAATACCACCAAAGATCAT
This sequence comes from uncultured Pelagibacteraceae bacterium, assembly GCA_902588785.1. Classification (GTDB taxonomy): domain Bacteria; phylum Pseudomonadota; class Alphaproteobacteria; order Pelagibacterales; family AG-422-B15; genus CACNXQ01. The sequence continues at coordinate 29,355 of CACIQL010000003.1, read as the reverse complement.
GGTCGCCCTAATCGTGACATCTAATTCCCTAGCTGCAAATAGGTGATAGATTAATGAGCCGATTAAAGGAATAAACATGACAATAAACGTCCAAATTACTTTTCCAGTCGTGCCTCTGTATTTTGAGAGAAATAAATCAAATAATGCAGTAGAAGTCCATGTCGCATATAAAAATATGGGGAGATAGTAGCCATAAAAGTTAAAAAATAATGATAAAAACGGTACATCATTTAATGGAAAAAAAGTAACACCTGGCATCTAAAATCTCCTATAAATAGGTTAAACAATTAAACTATTAGTTCAAATAGTTTCTTGCTTCTTCTGGTAATTCAATATCATTCAGTACATCTTCGAATTGTTGAAAAACCTCGACAGCTGGCTTTACAGACTTTCTGATCATATAGGTAGGTAAATTTTTCTTATCATATCCTTGATTTAACAACTTTTCCATAATTGGCATATTTGGTTGATTTTCAGGTTTAGGAAAAGATCTCCAGTCACCTTGTTGATATCCACCGTCACTCGCATGAATAATTCTTGCAAGCGATGACCACATACCTGAGAGATCTGAGCTAAGTGGAATGTACCCTGCGTCACAATTATTTAAAGACTGTAAACCTGGCGGTATAGAAGTATTAAAATAGTTTCCTTTAAAACAATTACCAAGATTGGATATGCCACTAATTGCCATGTCTGCCCTGTTAGATGATAGAATTAGATTATCTTCAACTCTGTTTCCATGGGCTGGCCAATAATTCACATCAGCTGCTGCAGTAAGAATGACGCCATATAAATCATGGTTAGCGATCACATTATTTTTGATTATGTTATTATTGCCGCCAGCAATGATTACGCCGTTACCAAAAGATAAGTAAGTTGATTTTGTAGCAGGAGCATCATTATTGTTGTTGTTTTCAATTAAATTCCCAATAATAAATGTCTCTCTTTCAGGAGGTAGTAATTCAGAATCTAATGTATTTGGCGCTAGACCTCCTTTATTATTTCTAAATACTGAACTAATAATGTAGAGAGAACCTCCAGAATTAGTTCCAGAATAACCTAGTCCGTTATTTTCTGAGATAACATTATTCACAATTGCATCGCAAGGATAGCATTGTCCAATATAAAAACCTGCATCAGGAGATCCTGACGCATATGAATGCTCTAATACTCCATCAACAGCATCAAATGCATAAACACCGTAGTCACCGTTGTTGTAGGCTGTTAAATATGACCCCCGATATCCCTTAACTGTTGCCCAATAAAAACCATTAAGCAATGCATTGCGTGCAGTTATATTTTCAATTACTACACCATCTACTCCTGCAACAAGAACGCCATTACCTCTTTCAAATTCACCATCAATAATTGTATTATTTCTATCCCAGCCACGAATTGTTATTGAAGGAACATTGACAACAACTTCTTCATAATAAATTCCAGGTTTAATAAGAACCAAGTCCCCAGGATTTGATGCATTAACCGCATCTTGAATTGTCTCATAATCATCAGGCACATTTCTCACTGATCCAGAGAAAGATGGAACAACGTCCATTTTTGAAAAGTTTGTATAATCCTCATAATTTATATCACCAACAACAACAGACCCAACCATTCCCCACTCACCATCAGGTGATGCATGAAAAGAACAAAGATATTTATATAATCCCTCAGCTTCATAAGTAATATCTAAGTAATCACCTTTAGGTATCTCTTCGTATGAGCCCCAGGTTTCGTCAACGGCAATTACATTATGTGGATTATTGCCCCAGTTATTGAACCTAACTTTCCCTCCTTCATTTATTCTTACTACTGGTGGAGAGTATGAGTTATCAATTACCCGCACTCCAGTAAATGCTGCTGATTGATTTGGATCATTATCACAAGAGGTAAAAAAAATCAAAGATGATAAGAAAAAGGTTATGACAATAAAACTTTTTTTTGCAGCTATCATTTTTAAAAACCAACTAACAATCTTCTTGCAAGTCCAATGATAGGTGCAAGAAATCCTAAATTACCCCTAGTCAGCATAAAGACAACCGCGATTATAATTGCGGCAAAGATAATAATCTTTATGACACGGGATAATTTGCCAGGCTCAGTGTTAACTAAGGCCCTGATTATAAAGTATAGAGTAGCTGCCCCAAGAACAAAAAAGACTAAAATTTTAATCATGACAAATTTTCCTATAAAAGATTAATTTGACTGGGAAAATAAATCAACTGGTTAAAGATTATTCTCTAACTCATATTTCTTTATTGCTTCGGCTAATTCAATTTTTTCTGAGCAATTGAAGATACAGATATCTGTAAGTATTGCTAGGTTTTCAAGGGCCATTTCGTATCGATCTGTTTGTAAATACAGCTCACCTTGATAGGCTAATATATCGTCATGTTGAGGTTCAATTTCTAAACCTGTATTATAATATAGTTCCGCGTCATCAAATTTGCCCAGTTTGCGACTTGCAAAGCCAATTAAATTCCAACCGTTTGCATTTTGAGGATTTTCATAGACATATATTTCTAAGTCTTTGAGCGCACCTTGATAATTCTCATTCTTCTCGATTTCAAACAGAATTCGTTTTAACTCCTTATCATAGCCAGTGCTTCCCGAATAACTTCCTCCGCCACTATCAGAACTACCTCCTGAGCTGCCGCCAGAACTACCTCCTGAGCTGCCGCCAGAACTACCTCCAGAGCTGCCTCCTGAGCTGCCTCCTGAGCTGCCTCCTGAGCTTCCACCACCGTCATTCTTGGCTGAAGCAGAAAAAGCCAAGCTGATACTGATAAGGATAATAAAGACTATATTTTTCATATTTTCCTGAAATAATTCTAATGTTATACATTTCAATAGAAAAAATGACTGAATTCGACATATACGCGTATGGCGTACCAATTGTGCTATTACTCATTGCAGCAGAGGTAATTTACTCAACTGTAAACGGGTTAGGTTTGTATAAATTTAGAGATACCCTAGCGGGCCTAGGATTGTTAATTGGAAATTTTATGGTTGGGCTTCTTACAAAAAGCTCAATTTTTTTTCTATACGTTTATCTTTACCAATTCAAATTTATTACAGTGAATGAACTGCTTCCAACATGGGCTGTTTGGATCGTAACTTTTGTAATGATTGACTTTGTTTACTACTGGTATCATCGCTTTTCACATAGAGTTCGTTTCATGTGGGCAGTTCACATGAATCATCATTCTAGTGAAGAAATGAACTTTACTGTTTCATTAAGACAAGCTTGGTTTGGGCCGATAACAAAAGTGCCATTTTTCATTGTAATGCCGTTAATAGGATTTGATCCAATTATTACTGCTGTAGCAGGAGTAGCGTCTACACTTTGGGGCGTAATCGGGCATACGCAATGGATAAGACGACTAGGTGTTTTAGAATACATTTTAGTTACTCCTTCATCACACAGAGTTCACCATGGCAGCAATGAATGCTACATTGATAAAAATTACGGTAACTTACTAATCGTATGGGATAGACTTTTTGGAACTTTTGAGGAGGAAATTGAGCCTGTAAGATTTGGCATCAGAGAAAATGTGAAAACATTCAATCCTATCAAAATAACTTTTATGTTTTGGCAGCAAATGGTTTCGGATTTTAAAAATTCAAAAAACCAAAAGGAAAGATTGCTATCATTCTTTGGTAAGCCTGAGTGGAAGCCATGATTATCTTGGATTATTCTGAATAAATTCAATAAATTTCTCAAGTTCAGGTATTTTGTCGTCTTCAATATCTTTATATGACATTCCAAAATGATTTTTTATTTCAAGTGCAATATGAGCATAAGGATTTCGACCTTTTGGGTGTGATGGATGGTCAGGTAACCTCCCTATAAGTTCATCACCAGTTTTCTGAATTAATTTCCAAATTTTTTTTTTATTATCTTCATTCATATGTTGCTGAAATATAAAAATAAATAAAAACAGTAAGTTAATATTTATCATTCTAATATATGCCGCCAAACTGGCAAATAATTATTATTAATAATTATCCATACTATTTAATAATAGTTTCTGAAATTACTATTGAGGTGCTTTATGAAAACCGAGAAAATTTTTGAGCAGGTTATAAAACAAATTAAAGTTTTTGAAAGTGCTGGCGACAGAAAAGTCTTTAGCCGTTTAAGTCACTTTCGCCGATCAGTGTATGGTATTAGAATATGCTATGAGATAATGAGACTATATTTTGACTCAAATGCTAATAAAATTGAGTGTACGAAAGAATATCTAACAAAAAACATGTCAGATCTTGCTTCAAGAGCAACTATAATTAATTTTATAAACGATGAAATAAGTAAAGGATCACTTGTTACTCAAGTTAGCTCAAAAGATAAGAGAGTTAAGATAATCCAGCCAGCAAGTGAATTAATTGATGAATTCACAATGTGGCTAGATATGATAGATAAAGCGGCTTAATTATTCTGCTGCTTGTAGATTTACTGCTGAGACTTTTCCATCTTTTTCCTCAGCGTCATATGATAGTTTTTGGCCTTCATCCAATTTTTTCATTCCAGCAGCTTGAACAGCTGTGATGTGAACAAAGATATCTTTATCGCCCTCTTCAGGAGCAATAAATCCGTAACCTTTTTTTGGATTAAACCATTTAACAGTACCAGTAGCCATAGTTGTTATTCCTTTTTTATTTAATTTAGACTTCGTATTACTCCAAAAAAAGGAACAAAAACGTAATCTTTAGACGGATCTTATAACTATATATAGACTAAAAGTAAATTGTTTTAATATTAATTATTCAATTAACTTCAGATTATGATTTGCAAAATACTCATATCTTAATAGAAGGTATAACTTGATGTTATGGATCTCACTAAAGATAATATTTCAACTTTAATAAGGCAAATTGCAATACCTTCAAGTATTGGTACTCTTTTTCAAACCCTCTATAACATCGTTGATGTTAAGTTTGCTGGATTAATATCACCAGATGCTATCACTGCTATTGCAAAATCATTTCCAATTTACTTCATTATTATTGGATTTACTGCAGGTTTATCCATAGGAGTTACAGCACTAATTTCAAATGCTCTTGGAAAAAATGATGAGAAAAAAGCATCTCTCCTTCTTGCGCAGGCTATTCTTACCAGTTTAATTATATCTGCTTTAGTTACGTTGGTTGGAATTTATGGAACAGAACCTATTCTTATATTTCTGAAAACAAATCCCGAAATTATATTCTATGCAAAAGACTATATGGATATAATTTTCATTGGTGCATCGCTGTTTTTCTTACAATTAACTATTAATTCATTTCTAGCTTCTAAAGGGGATACAAAGTCTTTAAGAAATGTCCTGATTATTTCATTCTTTCTTAATCTTGTTTTGAATCCCACATTTATTTATGGAATATATTTTATTCCTGCAATGGGAGTGAAGGGTATAGCCTTAGCAACATTATGTTCACAACTGTTTGGACTAATTTATATTGTTATGAAAGTAAATAAGACAAATTTAAAAAAATTTCTTTACCCACAATGTTTCGTACCCAAATATAATTTACAAAAGGAAATTTTAACACAAGCAGTTCCCGCTACAATTTCAATGATGTTTATTGGTTTGGGGGTTTTTGTATTATTGTTTTATGTTTCAACCTACGGGGATTATTCTGCAGGTGGGTATGGTGCAGCGATCCGCTTTGAACAACTTTTTCTATTACCTGTTTTAGGCTTAAATGCATCTACTCTTGCTTTAGTTGGTCAAAATTTTGGTGCTATGAATTTTAGTAGAATTCATGAGACCTATAATAAGTCAATTTTTTATGGAACTTTCTTTATGGCTGTATGTGGACTATTTATTTTCTTTTTATCAGACTACATCATGTACTTTTTTAGCGATAATAAAGAAATTATTTTTTATGGATCAACCTACCTTAAGATCGCTGCATTTGCCGGACCTTGCTATCCAATTTTCTTTATTTCTTCAGCATTACTTCAGGGACTTAAAAAGCCAAATTATCAAATGATAATTAACTTAATGAGAATGGTGATATTGCCAGTCTGCGGACTTTCCGTTGCAGTTCTTTATTTAAAAGTTGATTTTACTACAATGTTTTTAGTGATATTGATAATTAACTACATATTTGCAGCTGCTGTCTACAAATTTTCAACTTACCAAATTCGCTTTATGCAAAAAAACTATAATCCAAACTTTGAGGCCGTTTGATTGAAAAATCCTTTATTTTTTTGATCTGAAATCCAATGATTTATAAAGTTTATCCATTCTTGGTCACCTCTTGGTAACAAAATTGCGAATAGTTTTGCGTTTTTAGGCTCATCAATATTTATGATTGATAGCTCTGGATATAAATTGATAAGCTTCAAAGCGTCAACTTTACTTGTTAATGATACATCAGCTCTTCCTGACAATACTTCCTGATATTCACGTGCTGGAGCTTCAACCATCACAATTTTAGAGTCTGGAAACGATTTTTTAGCTTCATTTTCAAAAACTGTTCCGAGCGTAACAGCAACTGTTGTATTGGTATTATTGATGTTATCCCAGCTTCCAATATTTTCTAAATTCTTGGCCAGAGTCATTGCTACCGTTCCAGTACCATAATATGAATTTGAATAACCAGCAGTAAGTGCTCTCTTAGTCGTTATTGAAGCGCTAGATGTCATGTGATATTTAGAGGCTACCACACCTGAAACAAGATTTTTCCAATCTGTTGCAACAAACTCAATATCAACACCCATATCTTCAGCAAGTTTTTTTGCTACATCAATATCGTAACCTTCGTATTCATTTGTTTCAGGATTCATAAAGCTCCAGCCTGGAAAATCGCCGGTTGTTCCGACTTTAAGTACACCAGTTTTCATAATTTCATCTAGTGTAGATGCATACGATAAAGATGAGATAAATAATGCAATAGAAATTAATAGGGCTTGAATGAGCTTCATATGATTTTCCTCTTTTTAATATTTTTTAAAAATTATACGTTTATATTTAAATAATATAATTATATTTTTTATCATGAATTTCAACATACCTGGAAAAATCAACGTCGTCCTAATGCTTTTGTTTTTATTAGTATTAGCAGGATGTTCGTCAAATTATCAATGGGGCTGGTATGTAATTCTGCCAAATAATAAGATTGGACTATCAAACATAGAATTCTTAATTGGTGGTTTGGGTTACACCATAATTCTATCGGTAATTTCAATTATAATAGCAATATTTTTGGGCTTAATTGTATCTGTTGCAAGCATTTCAAGAAATAGAGCTCTTAACTATATAAATGTCGGCTATACAGAAATAATTCGAGCAATACCAGTTTTAGTCATGATTTTGTGGGTTTACTATGGATTACCTGTTTTGCTAAACTTAAATTTTACTGCATTTACTGCAGGGATCATCGCATTAAGTATCTGTGAAAGCCCATTCATAGCAGAGATTTTCAGATCTGGAATCCAAGCCGTGCCAAAGGGTCAAAAAGAAGCCGGTTCATCTATGGGCATGAATTTTTTTCAAATTTTCTACCACATCACGTTACCTCAAGCGGTTAGAATAATTTTACCTGCATTGGGCAATCAATTTGTGTACATGCTTAAGATGTCATCACTGGTATCGATCATCGGTCTAAATGAGCTTACAAGAAAAGCTAATGAGCTCGTAGTTAGTCAGTATCGACCTTTGGAAATTTATACATTTTTGGTATTAGAATATTTAGTCCTAATTTTAGTAGTCTCTTTTTTAGTAAGACGCCTTGAAAAGAGACTGAAGGTTTATTAAGTCCCACAAAAAGTTTTATAGGGAATATTTGTTTTGCTTGGTGTTTCCAAATATTTGATATTTACTTTTTTTAACTGGTAAGGTGAAGAAATGATTGCATTAAGCTCATTAAATTTATCAAACTTTCCGTCTGTTTCTGCTTCACTAAGTGCTTCTTCAACTAAATAATTTCTTGGAATTAAAGTTGGATTACAGCTAATCATCACATCTAAATATTCCTTACTTTCAACTCTTTTTTTCCATTCTCTTTTCCAATTATTAAACTCATCATCCTCAAATTCTTCATCGTCTGCATGATCATAATTCATTAAATTACAAAAAGTATTTGTAAAATCGGGTTTTTTTTGTTGCATCCATTTGATTAAGTTGTTGATGAGTTCTTCATCATCTTCACTTTGATCTTTAATACCTAGTTTTTTTTTCATCATTTGAAGCCATTTGTCCTTAAACAATGAACTAAAGGTGTTGATTAAGTTTTGAGCTATTTCAATTGATCTTTTCTCATCTTTATCGATGAGTGGCAATAAGCACTCTGCTAACCTCACTAAGTTCCATTGAATTATTGAAGGTTGATTGGCAAAAGAATATCTTCCTTGCGTATCAATTGAACTAAAAACTGTATTGGCATCATAATGATCCATGAAAGCACATGGCCCATAATCAATTGTCTCTCCTGATATTGTTGAGTTATCTGTATTCATTACCCCATGAATAAATCCAACACGCATCCATTCTACAATCAAATTAATCTGTTTTTGCATGACAGCTTTTATGAATTCAATCGCTAAATTTTGCGAAAATTTTAAATTACTAAAATGTCTTTTTATTGAGAAATCCAAAAGAGATTTCATGCCTTCATAATCTTTATGTGCCGCTAAAAATTGAAAAGTACCAATTCTTATATGGCTACTTGCTACTCGTGTTAAAATAGATCCTTTTAATGGAACTTCTCGGTAGACTTTTTCGCCAGTCTCAACAACTGCTAAACTTCTTGTTGTTGGAATACCTAAATAATACATTGCTTCACTTATCAAATATTCGCGTAACATTGGTCCCAATGCAGCCTTACCATCTCCGCCTCTTGAATAAGGTGTTCGCCCTGATCCTTTATACTGGATATCAAATATTTCACCTTCTGGAGTTACTTGCTCACCAACGATGTGGGCCCTACCGTCACCAAGAATTGTAAATTGTCCAAATTGGTGTCCTGCATAAGCCTGTGCAAATGGCTTTGAACCATGAGGCAGTGAATTTCCTGAGAATAAATTGGATAAGTCTTCTTCTGAAATACCTTTTAAATTTAGGCCAAGCTTTTCGGCCAGTTCATTATTAACAATGACAGTACTTGGATTAGTAACTGCATCTGGTTTTAATTCTGAGAACAGCTTGTCAGATATTTGGGTATAACTACTTTGTAAATTCCACCCTGAATCAGAAAGGGATACATTATTTTTCATTGTTGCTGTAAACTTAATTTAATTTTACATATATTTATATCAAAATGTTAATTCAAAAAGAACTTGAAATAGTAGTTGAAGGTAAAGGCCTCTACAATATTACAGATATTATTAATCAAGCTATAAGCAAACATAGAATTTCAAAAGGTATCTGTACTATATTTATCAAACATACTTCAGCTTCTCTAATTATACAGGAAAATGCAGACCCCAACGTGCTTAAAGATTTAGAAAATTACTACGATAAAATAGTACCCGAAAACGGTAATTACTTGCACAGTGAGGAGGGTCCAGATGATATGCCTGCACATATTAAATCTTCTCTAACTAGTACGACACTGAGCGTTCCAATTAAAGAAAAAAAACTTGACCTTGGTATATGGCAGGGAGTGTATTTATTTGAGCACCGATATAAGAATAATGATCTTGGAATAAAAAGAATTATTTCAATGACAGTGATTGCCTAGTGAGGCATTCTAAATTTATCGTGGCAAGCTTTGCAACTCGACCAAATTAAATTCTTCTGAGCCTCTTTTAATTCATCTCCTGTAAGGCTAGCAGCAAGTTGAGTAAATTTTTTAACTTTGTCTGAAGTTTCAGTCATCAAAGTATTAAATTCATCTTTTTGAAGCCAAATAGTGGGTAAAGCTTCTGTATCATAACCTGTTTTTGAATTTTCAGGAAAAAGATCAATGAGTTTATCGTAATTTGCACTCATTCTTTCAGAAAGCTCTATTACTTTATCATTATTACCTTTTGCTATTTCTGCAGACATTCTTTTTGCATGGCTATAATTTTGCTTAAATAATGATTTTCTTTCTTTTATAATTTTTCCATGGTCATCGGCAAAACCAATAAAAACAAAAAAGAAAGAAGTCAAAATTGATGAAAGCAGTATTTGCAAAATTATTTTCATATTCTAAATATATATTATGAAAATTAAAAATGACAATAGCGGTTATGGGTTTCTTGCTCGACTCTTTCACTGGCTCACTTTTTTAATCCTATTATTTCAACTACCTTTAGGACTTTATTTGGACAACTTGGAGTTTTCTGAATTTAAATTAACAGTTGAAAATATTCATATTGTTATTGGTATAAGTATTTTTTATTTAACATTGCTCAGATTGATTTGGAAATTTTTGAATCCAAAGCCAATAACTTCAGCTGTGAATAAATTACAATTAATTGCATCAAAAGCAGTACATGGACTATTTTATGTTACGCTTCTTTTCATTACAATCAGTGGAATCTTAAAACTTTTACTATCTGGCGAGGAAGTAAATTTTATTGTTTCCAAGGTATACATTGACTATTTTAACTATGAGCTTGCAGACCAATTCCACACTGTTCATGTTATTTCAGCCTATTTTTTGGTACTTCTTTTCACTATTCATTTAGGGGCTGTTGTGTATCATCATCTCATACAAAAAGACCCAATATTAAAAAAAATGCTGTGATTAAAGATGACCGATAATCCTAATTTGTCTCAATTTCTTGATAGACTAGATAAATTAAGTGATGAAACTCGAACTGAAGCAAAAAACAAAAGGCATAAACTTGGATTAAGAACGGCACGAGAAAATCTTGATCACTTGGTTGATAATCAAAGTTTTTTAGAGTACGGCGCTTTTGCCGTAGCGGCACAAAGAAATAGAAGAAAATACGAAGATCTTCAAATTGATACTGCAGCAGACGGTATTATTACTGGATTTTGTAAAATCAATTCTGATCTTATTGGTGAGGAAAAATCTGATGCAGTTAGTATAGTTTACGACTACTCAGTATTGGCAGGTACTCAGGGTTTTTTTCACCACATGAAACTTGATCGCATCTGTGAAAAAGCAAAAGAGTTTAAACTTCCAATAGTCATTTATACTGAAGGTGGAGGTGGAAGGCCTGGAGATACAGATGTAACAACATCTGTTGCTGGTTTACATGTCCCATCTTTCGCACTCTGGGCAAGTTTGTACGGTAGATGTTTGAGAATTGCTATAAATAATGGATTTTGTTTTGCTGGCAATGCAGCTCTTTTTGGAAGTGCTGACATCAGGATTTCTACAAAGAATTCCTGGATAGGAATGGCAGGTCCTGCAATGATTGAAGGTGGCAGACTTGGAAAGTTTGATCCAAAAGAAATAGGACCGTCAGACATTCAAAAAAATAACGGAGTAATTGACTATGTTGCTGAAGACGAAAAAGAGGCAACTATTATTGCTAAAAAAATACTCTCATACTTTCAAGGAGACATTAAAGATTGGAAAGCTGATGATCAAACTCAACTGAGTAAAATTATGCCCAAAGATAGAAGATGGTCTTATCCAGTAAGAGATATTATAAAAATTATTTCTGATATTGAACAATGCACCGAAATAAAACCCGAATATGGAAAAGGAATTGTAACGTGCTTTATTAGAATAGAAGGAAAGCCTTTTGGGTTATTGGCAAATGATAGTCAACATTTAGGTGGTGCGATTGACTCCGAAGGAGCAGACAAAGCATCTTCTTTTATTGAAATGTGCAGTGAATATGGTTTACCAATTATCTCCCTAGTTGATACGCCTGGATTTATGGTGGGACCAGAAAGTGAGAAAGAAGGGGCTGTTAGAAGAATGTCAAATCTCTTTAAGATAGGATCAAAAGTAAAGGTACCTTTAACAGCTATTTTTTTAAGAAAAGGATATGGACTTGGAGCTCAAGCAATGGTTGGCGGTAGTCTTCATGAGCCAGTATATACAGCAGCTTGGCCAACAGGTGAATTTGGAGCAATGGGGTTAGAAGGGGCTGTAAAACTTGGGTTTAAAAAAGAGTTAGAAAAGATTGAAGATAATTCAGAAAGAGAGGAATTATTCAATAGTCTAGTTGAAAAGCTCTATGATAAAGGAAAAGCCATAGAAGCTGCTGCTCACCTTGAAATCGACGCAGTAATTAATCCATCTGAAACACGAAGTGTTATCTTAAAATCACAAAAGGCCTTTGTATGAGAAATTATGAACTAGATAACAACGGATATTACAAAGCAAGATTAGGATTGATCGTTCTTCAGAGCGATGAAACTATCGAGCAAGAATTCAGAACCATTCTTGATCAAAGTGTATCAATCAATCACTCACGCATTTACTGTGACAATATTGTAAGTAATGAAAATCTTGGACTTATGGAAAAAGAATTGCCAGAAGCATCTGCGTTATTACCTGATATCCAGTATGATAGTATTGGATATGCTTGCACATCAGGTGCAACAATTATTGGCTCTGATAAAATTGAAAGTCTTATAAATAAAAAACATAAATCGGCATTTGTGACTGATCCAATAAGAGCTGTAAAAAAAGCTATGAGTACGTTAGGCTGTAGAAAAATAAATTTTGTATCGCCTTATCAAGAGTCGGTAACAAAATCTTTACGTGATCATTTGCATGCTAATAATTTTATAATTCAAAACCAAATTTCTTTCAATGAATCCGATGATAGGAATGTTGCAAGGATTTCAGATAAAGACAGCCTAGAAGCTATAATAGAAGTTGGTAAACAGGATTGTGAAGCTGTATTTATTTCATGTACGAACCTTAAAACATTTAAGATTATTAACGAAGCAGAGAAAGTATTAGATAAACCAGTAATCTCATCAAATCAGGCGATTAGCTGGCAAATGTTAAGAGAGGCTGGAATTAATAGCACGGCTGGTCCAGGAATTCTTTTTTCAAAACATTAGCTAAGAGCTAACCAAACGCCAACACCCATCATTAAGAAACCTGCTAACCCATTAATAAGCCTAATATTATTTTGTTTTTTTAACATAATGCCTAGAGCTTGGCCTCCAGTTGCATAAATCATCAGTGAAATAAACTCAATTATAAGAATAATTATTACGAGCGCTGACATTTGAGGGATTAAATTTGCTTCGTAATTAATAAATGCTGGTACCATTGCAATGAAAAATGCCCAACCTTTTGGGTTTGCAACAGCAGTTATAAAGCCCTGCATTGCTAATTTAAAAAAATTTATTTCAAATGAATGCGAGCCATCCAAATTTAATGCCAGTGATCCTCTTGAGTTGATCATTTGATACCCAACAAACATCAAATAGAGACCTCCTCCATATTTGAAAACTGCAAATGCAACTGGAAAAGATGAGATGATCGCTCCACCTCCTACCACTGCTGTACCTGCCACAATTAAAACTCCGATTAATTCTCCAACCATCATTTTCATTGTATTTTTTACACCTATTGTAATTCCCATTGTTAAAGCAAGTGTCATACATAAACCTGGTGTAATGGATATTATGAAAAAAACTGGTATGAAAAAGTAAAGTAATGTGAAATCAAAGATCATAAGAACGAGCAGTAGTAATTAAGGGGGCAAAAAAAAACGGGGCGCAACACAAACCCCTAAAGGTCTCTATTCCGCCCCGAAACTCGGCCTCCCGCCGACAAACTCCCCGGAGGGCTTTCGTTCTTTGTTCGTCCGATAATTAATATTAGCAAATAGAAAAATATTTGAAATAAGTTTTATTAAAAAAACTCATTATGCGATGTGGATAAGTGGATAAATAGTTTTTACCATAGGAATCAATATATAATTGAAAATACTTAATTAAGGCTCTATGCCCCAAGACAAAGAATTCCATATTCTTTCATGAAAATAATAAATAGTTACCTTTGTAATAACTTCCAATGCAGCAATTAAACCAGCAGTTTCAAGAACTGAAAAATCTGATTTTAAAATTACTAAGTAACTGATTAAGAATGTATCTGCTGTTGCTGTTACTCTCCAGGTAAGAGCCTTTACTAATGATCTTTTTTTTGAACTTTTAGGCACAACATTTAATTAGTTATCTAATAAAGCTTTTCAATTACTAATTTTTTTATATTTATTTAAAAATTAAACTATTGTTTTAATTTGCCATTTTGACTAGTGGTGTTTCTTTGATTGGAAAGTGGCAAAGAGCGGAGGCGAAGCCTAGTGCCACACAAATCCACCACATTATTTCATATGAACCATAGTAATCATAAAATCTACCACCAAACCAGGAACCCATAAATGATCCTATTTGATGCGATAAAAATACAAAACCATACAGCATTGACATGTACTTTGTACCAAAAATCACTGAAATTATACCACTTGTTAATGGAACAGTTGATAGCCATAAAATACCAAGTAAAGAAGCAAAGACAATTACAGATATCTCGGTTTTTGGAAGAAAAATAAATACCAAAAATAACATCGCACGAAGAGTGTAAAGTACTACTAGCAAATTCTTCTTTGATTTTTTGTCTCCTAAATGTCCAAAGAAAAGTGTTCCCAATACATTGAATAATCCAATCAACGCTAAAGACCAAGATCCAATCCAAATTGGCATTGATAAATCATCTAAATAAGCTGGTAAATGAGTAGCAACAAATGAAACATGAAATCCACAAACAAAAAATCCAATCGTTAATAGAACATAACTCTGATTTTTAAATGCACCCCTTAGAATCTCTTCTAATGATGATGCCGTACTATCTTCTTTGATAGATTTAAATGAGGAAGTTGTAAGAGTTAAAGAAAACAAAACCATTACAAGAGAGATAAATAATAAATAAATAATTGAATTTTGCCATCCATTAATCTCAATTAAATATCCAGCAAGTGGAACTAACAAAAATTGCCCTAGTGATCCTGCTGCCATTACTACACCTAAAGCGAGTGTTTGGTACTTACCAGTGATCGCTTTTCCTACAGCGCCTAAAATAACAGCAGTACCGCAACCCGCACAACCAAATCCAAATATCGCTTGTGATAAAAGAAGCAATATGGATCCTTCAACTAAGGACATCATGTACAGACCGATTAAGTAAAAGATAACTCCATAAAGCCCTGCAACTGCTGAACCATATTTATCAGCAACAGCTCCAAAAATAGGTGAGCCAATTCCAATCATTAAAAGCTGAATTGCTATTGCAAATCCGAAAACTTCACGGCCAGTTTGGATGTGGTCTGAAATAGGTATGAGATACAGACCAGAAGAGTGACGAATTCCAAAAGATACAAGAAGCAATACACAACCGCTTACAATTACAAGCGCCGAATAGGAATGTCTAAAAAGTTTCATTTAAGTAAGTTAAGTGATAATGTGAGATAAAGTAATAAAAAAATCTATAAACATATTAATTATGTTGAAATTTCTCTTGACGCTTCCAGTTCTTAAAAGGCTTGTGCCATCTATTCTTAAAAAATTTTCCTTTAAGGAAATAAGTTATAAATATGACGACATACACTTCAATCTGGATTTAAGGTACCTAGTAGATCGAAGATTTTTTCTCTATGGCTACGATGCTAAAAATATTGAAATCCTAAATAAGTATATTCAAAATTACGAAACGAGTTACTTCTTAGATATTGGCTCTTGTTGGGGACTTTATTCAATACAAATTGCAAAAAAAAATCCAAGAATAAAAGTTATGTCTTTTGATGTATTTGAACAAAATATAAATCGTATAAAAAAAATGTCCTTAAAGAATAATGTTCAAAATATAGAAACATATAATATTGCTGTAGGATCAGAGGAAACTGAGGTAGAGTTTTCTGTTGATGAAAAATTTTCACCTAATTATTCAAAAGATCTGAATGGTAAATTTAAAATTAAAGTAGAGCAAAAAAAAATTGATACGATCTTAGTCATAAGAAATCAAAGAATTGCTATTAAAATTGATGTTGAAAGATCAGAAATGGATGTTCTAAGAGGGTCAAAAGAATTACTCGAAGGAAATGATTGTTTAATTCAGTTAGAATGTGAAAATGAAAATCAGAAAGAAGTATTAGAATTTCTATCTAAAATTGGTTACGCTAAACTTGACCTTAAAGGTGACAATAATGATTTATATTTTGCTAACTTCAAAATTGAATAATTTTTTATAAATGGACAGTAAAAAGTAAAATGATATTTACAATTGTGTACCTTCTGGTCTTAGTAATGCTTTTATCCATGGTAATTTACAAACAGGTAAAAAATATTGAGAGCACTAAGGCATTTAATGAAAGAACGATGCTAATTTTATGGCTTATACTTGGAATGGTTGGTCTCATCACTGGAGGGTTGTAATACCTAAACATTTATTGCACTGGTATGATAACCTGGTTTTTTATGAAAAAAATTTTAATTGTATTTTTAATATTATTTTTCTCACTAAAAAATTCATATTCTGACAATAATATTAAGGATAATTCTCCAGAAATATTTGAAGGAACCTCAGTAGAGCTTGATAGATTAAAGATTCAAGAGTCACTCAATCTCAAAGAAAATGGAAAATCTATTTCAAGTAAAAACTGGATGATTGTTACGGCAAACGCCTATGCTTCAGCTGCTGGTGCAAAAATATTACAATCTGGAGGTACAGCAGCAGATGCAATGGTTGCAGCACAATCCGTGTTAGGCTTAGTCGAGCCTGAGTCATCAGGAATTGGTGGGGGTAGTTTCTTATTATGGTATGACGGTGTAACGGGTAAAATAGTTACTTTAGATGGTCGTGAGACTGCACCACAAAACTCAACTTCAAATCAATTTCTAAAAAGTGATGGAACTAAAATGAAGTTTTTTGATGCTGTCATAGGAGGTCTATCAGTCGGTACACCTGGAACTCTGGCATTAATGTTTGACGCTCAAAAGAAATGGGGCAATCAAAACTGGAAAAGCCTCTTTGATGAAGCTATTTTCCTAAGTAAAAATGGTTTTAAAATTTCAAAAAAATTATCCTCATCAATTGAAAGAGACAAAGATAGACTTAGCAAAATAGATAAAACGAAAGAATATTTTTTACCAAACGGAAATAGTTTAAAGCACAAGCAGGTATTGAAAAATTATGCTTATGCAAGCACAATGCAAAACATCGCTAACAATAACATTGAAGATTTCTATAAAGGATCAATTGCGCAGGACATTGTTAGCACAGTAAAAAATCACCCCAAAAATCCTGGCTTTCTAGAAGCTGAGGATTTGAGCAACTATAATGTAATTGAAAGAGATCCAGTTTGTACAAACTATAAGGTATACAACATATGTGGCATGGGCCCACCATCGTCTGGAGGAGTAGCAGTCGCGCAAATAATGAAAATTTTAGAGCCTTATGATCTTCAGTCTCTGGGCTATTCAAACCCTATAACATGGCAAATAATTGGAGATGCGACTCGTCTTGCATTTGCTGATCGCGATCGATACTTGGCAGATAGTGATTATGTCAGTGTACCTTTGTCTGGTCTTTTAAATGACAATTATCTGATTGAAAGGTCAAATAAAATAAAAGTTGGAACGAAAACTGAAAATGTAACCTCAGGTAAACCGTCTAACGATTTTGTTTACAATTACGGAATAGACAACTCATTGGAGCTGCAATCTACAACGCATATTTCAATTTATGATCAGTATGGAAACGCGCTCTCGATGACATCATCAATTGAGAATGCATTCGGATCAAGATTGATGACGAAAAGTGGTTTTTTACTTAATAATCAACTTACTGATTTTTCATTTAATGAAAGAATTGATGGCAAGCTGATAGCAAATAGATTAGAGCCCGGGAAAAGGCCAAGATCATCAATGGCGCCAACAATTGTACTAAAAGATAGAAAGCCTATAATTATTATTGGCTCTCCAGGTGGCAGTAATATTATCAGCTTTGTAGTAAATTCGATTATCGCATTACTCGAATGGGATATGAATATTCAAGAGGCAGTCTCTCATCCTCACGCTATTAATAAATGGGGGAAATTTGAAATAGAAGAATCTCTTTACTCCTCAAATCTTGAAAATTCTCTAAAGGCCATGGGATACGATACTAAAATAAGAAAATACTATTCAGGCCTAAATGGAATATACATTGATACTGAAATTTATGGAGGCTCAGACCCAAGACGTGAGGGAATTGCACTGGGCAATTAACTAAAGAACAATGCTTGTCTTATGGCTTGTACTTGGAATGATAAGTCTAATTACCGGTGAACTTTAGATGTATTTAACCATTACGGTAGGTATATGAGTAGCCATTAATAGCTGGAACTCCGCCAAGATGAGCATAGAGTATTTTAGATCCTTTTTTAAAGTAACCCTTCCTGGCTAAATCAATCATTCCTTGCATAGATTTGCCCTCATAAACAGGATCGGTAATCATGGCTTCAGTTTTTGCTGCCATACGAATAGCCTCATTAGTTTCTTCACTCGGAACTCCATAAGCTGGATATGCATAGTCAGGAATTATTATTATTTCATCATCTCTAATTGTTCTTCCAAGTTCAACTAAATCAGCTGTATTATCTACAATTTCTCTTACTTGCTTGGCTAATTTATCTGGTGTACCTGATCCATCAATACCTATTACTCTGTGTGCACGGTCATCTTCTGCGAACCCAACGATCATCCCCGCCTGAGTTGAGCCAGTAACTACACACACAATGATGTAATCAAATTTTAATGACATCTCTTTTTCTTGCATTCGAACCTCTTCAGCAAATCCTACGTATCCCAGTCCACCATATTTATGAACAGATGCCCCAGCTGGAATTGCATAAGGCTTACCCCCGCTATCTTTCACGGATTGAATTGCGTCTTCCCAACTTTTCCTAATCCCAATATCAAAACCGTCAGGTACTAGCCTGCTATCTGCTCCCATCAAACGCGTCATTAAAATATTACCAACACGATCGTAAACTGCATCTTCATGAGGAACCCAACTTTCTTGAACAACAACACACTTCATTCCAATTTTCGCTGCAGTTGCAGCTACCATTCTAGTATGGTTAGATTGAACACCGCCGATAGAAACTAATGTATCAGCTCCGGATGCAATAGCGTCTGGAACGATGTATTCTAGTTTTCTTAGTTTATTCCCACCCATAGCCAGACCTGAATTACAGTCATCTCTTTTGGCGTATATTTTGACATCAGCTCCTATTTCTTTGGTTAAACGAGGCAAATATTCTATTGGAGTAGGACCAAAAGTAAGTGAATATTTCTCAAATTTATCTAAATTCATAGTCATCAGATTATAGAAAAATTTTTCAATGAAAATAACTTTAAAATGGCGGAAAGGATGGGATTCGAACCCACGATACGGTCACCCGCATACACGCTTTCCAATCTATGAGTCCAAGATTAGAGGATAATTTTTCTAAGTAAACTGGGAATTCTTTTTAGGGAAGGAGTGAATTATTTTGAGTGAGTGTGACCAAATTGTGCCAAGATTATGCCTCACAAAATTCATTTAGATAGCTTAATTATTTTATTCTTAAGACGTTTTGACTGTTTATCGATAATCTCCTTGTCAGATATTTCATTTCCTACTTCAGATTTTTTACCCTCTTTATTTGAAAGCCAATTGAAGCTTCCTATAACCATTGCTTTATCGTCTCTTATTAGAATTTTTTCATGTATACCATTTTCATTGTCATACTTATCTTCATTATTAAAATATCCAATCGCTACACTACCCCTTTTTGAATGCGTCTTAGAAAAATCTCTTAGTTGTTGCAAATTTTTGGCACCTTCAGTCTGCAATTTAGAGTTCATTATTTGACTATTAGAATTACTATAACCATAGAGTAGATATACATTTACTCCCCTATCGATTGCATCTTTCATTAAAATCAAGAATTCTCCATCAACAGCAAATGAACTTATGAAGCCAGAACTTATGATAATCTCTTCTTTCGCAATCTTAATTGTTTTAATTAAATAATTTCTATGTTCTGCAGTGGAGCTGATTATTGTATTATTTTTACTAGACTTATTTTTATCATTTGATGTTATAATGGACTTTGTTGATCCTATTGATTTTAAATTTGAAACTAAGTAATAACCGATCAAACTTGAAACCATAATATTTACAAGTTGTAAATTTCTTACATCGCCATAAAGTTGTCCTAGGGTCCATAGAACCCAAAATATTGAAATTCCAATTCCAAACTTAATATTTATTAACCATCCAATTACTATGGTAACAAAAACCAATAGTTGCCATTCAATAAATCCCATAAATAACAGTATTATTTTTGAAGGAGTGTGCCAAGAGTGTGCCCAGAGAATAATTTTTTAACAATTTTCTAATCAATATTTCCCTAAAATGGCGGAAAGGATGGGATTCGAACCCACGATACGGTCACCCGCATACACGCTTTCCAAGCGTGCGCCTTCAACCACTCGGCCACCTTTCCTTATTCAACTTTTAAAGCAGCGATAAAGGCTTCTTGTGGGATATCGACCTTACCATAAGTTCTAAGTCTCTGTTTTCCTTTTTTCTGCTTATCAAGTAATTTTCTTTTTCTATCAGTAGCTCCGCCACCATGTATTCTCTCAATAACATTTTTTCGATATCCTCTGACGGTTTCGCGGGCAATAATTTTTCCACCAATTGCTGCTTGAATTGGAATATGGAATTGATGACGAGGAATTAATTCTTTTAGTTTTTCACAAACAGCGCGACCTTTTTTTTCAGAAAAACTTCTGTGAACAATAATTGACAGAGCGTCTACTGACTCATCATTTACTAATATACTAAGTCTTACCAAATCACTTTCAATATACTCATCAATTTCATAATCAAAACTTGCATATCCACTAGAAATTGACTTCAAGCGATCATAAAAATCAAAAACAATTTCATTTAGAGGTAACTTATAATTTAAAATTACTCTTGATCCAGAATAAGATAATTCTGTTTGCATTCCTCTCTTATCTTCACAGAGAGATATGATGCTACCTAAATATTCATCAGGACAAATAATTGTTGCTTTAATCCAAGGTTCGGAAATACTTTTAATTTTCATAACCTCGGGCATATCTGCTGGATTATGTAATTCAAGTGAGCTTCCATCATTTAATACTAAATTATAAATAACACTTGGAGCTGTGGTTATTAGATCTAAATTAAATTCTCTATCAAGTCTTTCGACAATAATTTCTAAATGTAATAATCCAAGAAAACCACATCTAAAACCCATTCCAAGAGCCGCTGAGGTTTCTTGTTCGAAATGAAAACTAGAGTCGTTAAGCTTTAACTTGGCTAACGCATCTTTTAAGAATTTAAAATCAGCAGCGTTTGTTGGAAATAATCCACAAAATACTACCGGCTGACTTGGTTTGAAGCCAGGTAAAGGCTCTGTTTGTTTATCGTTAGCTAGTAGTATTGTATCCCCAACCTTAGTTTGAGCTACTTCTTTAATTGCAGCTGTTATAAAACCTAATTCACCAGCATTGATAAGCTCGTTATCTAACATTTTTGGTGTGAAACAACCAATTCTCTCTATTAAATGTTTTGTATTCGTTTGATGAAAACGAACCTCCATACCCTTTTTTAGAAATCCATCTATCACACGAACCAATATCACAACACCCAGGTAGGCATCATACCAACTATCTACTAACATTGCTTTTAATTGTTTACTTTCATCACCTACAGGAGATGGTAATTCGTTTACAATATTTTCTAAGACTTCTTCAATGCCGTGACCTGATTTAGCAGAAATTTCAATTACGTTACTGGTATCAATACCTAAAATGTCTTCTATCTGTTTTTTTACTCTCTCGGGATCCGCTGCTGGTAAATCTATTTTATTTAAAACGGGTATAATTACATGATCATTTTCTACAGCTTGATATAAATTAGCTAATGTTTGAGCTTCAACGCCCTGACTTGCATCAACAACCAATAGTGATCCCTCGCAAGCAGATAATGATCTGTTAACTTCATAGCTGAAGTCAACATGGCCAGGTGTATCAATAATATTTAGTGTGTACGTTTCGCCATTTTTTGCTTTGTATTTTAATTGTACAGTTTGAGCCTTGATTGTTATTCCACGTTCTCTTTCAATATCCATAGAGTCAAGCACCTGTGCTTTCATTTCTCTTTCAGAAAGCCCTCCACAAAATTGAATCAATCTGTCAGCTAAAGTAGATTTTCCATGATCAATATGTGCAATAATAGAAAAATTTCTTATGTTTTTAGTGCCACTCATAATATTTTTAGTTTAGGATCTTACAGTTCCGGAAGTAGACTTTTCCACAGATTTAATTATTTTTGAACTTATTTCAGAAATGTCATTTTCGGCAAGAGTTTTTTCGTTAGATTGTAATGTAACCTTAATAGCAATAGACTTTTTGTCTTTTCCCAGACTATCATCTTCAAATAAATCAAAGATTTCAACATTTCTAATTAATTCCTTATCTACTTTAAAGGCTGAAGTAACCACTTCTTCGCTTCTTACTTTTTTATCAATAACAAAAGCAAAGTCTCTTGTGACAATCTGAAAATCACTTAAATTAAGTACAGGCTTGTTGGTAGTTTTCTTTTCTGTATTTGGCAATTCATCAAGGTATAACTCAAATATATTTGTTTTATTCTTAATTTTAAATTGATTTGCAACTCTTGGATGTAACTCTCCAAAATATCCAGCAATTACCGAATTATTAATTTTTATCGAACCAGATCTTCCAGGATGATACCAGGAAGGACAGTCATTAGAGACAGATATTTTTTTGTTACCTGGCATTAAATAATCAATTAAAGAAGTTAAATCTTGTTTAACATCATATATATCAAATTCCGTCTGCATATTCTTCCAGGACTTTTCTGTCTTAATTCCTGATTTAATTCCACATGCAACGTTCAATTGATCCTCGGGAGATGTTGATCTGTACTGACTACCTATCTCAAAGATTGAGAATGAGTCAAAATTTCTATTCTTGTTTTTTTTAATTACTTGAAGAAGATTAGGCAGAAGATTAGGTCTTAATATGTCCAGCTCCTCTGAGATGGGATTTACAATTTTTAGTTTATTTATATCGCCAAACACTGCACAATTTTTTGAATCTGTGAATGAAAATGTTACTAATTCATCATATTCAATTGAAGCAATAAAGTGTCTTGCTTTCATCAATTTTTTTTGTGCGTAATTTAAGATATTTTTATTAATTTTACTTTTTAGTCTAATATTACTTGTCGGAATATTTTCATATCCTTTAATACGAATAACTTCTTCACTTATGTCGGCTTCTCCGTGAATATCTTGTCTCCAAGAAGGTATTGAACATTTTATAACATCACCTGTTTGGCTCGTTTCAATTCCTAAAGAACTAAGTATTGATATCAATTCTTTATCAGAAACTTCAAAACCAAGTCTTCTTGAAATATAACTGCTAGAAGTTGAAACCTCATTTTTATTTTCTTTAATATTTCCAGCCAACTCAACCTCACTGCACTCACCACCACATATTTCAAGAATTAATTGTGTTGCAAGGTCTATTCCTTTTAAGGTTGAATTTGGATCAATGCCTCTTTCAAAACGATATCTTGCATCACTTAGAATTGACAAGTTTCTTCCCGTCTTGGCTGTATTAATCTCATCAAATAAGGCTGACTCAAGTAAAACGTTCTTTGTCCCAGTGCTGCAACCTGTACTTTCGCCCCCCATGATCCCCCCTAAGCCTAGTACCTTTTTTTCATCCGCTATTACGCACATACCATTTTTTAGGTGATAATCTTTTTCATCTAGCGCTAGGAAACTTTCTCCATCATTTGCTGTACGTACTATAATTTTGCCATCTATTTTGTCTGCATCGTAAACGTGAAGTGGCCGGTTCTCGTCATACATTACAAAATTAGTTATATCTACCAGCGCAGATATTGGCCTTAAACCTATTGACTTAAGTTTATTTTTAAGCCATTCCGGGCTTTCAGTATTCTTTACATTTCTAAAATATCTTCCAGCAAAGGCTGAGCATATTTTATTATCTTGTATTTCAATTTTAATTGGTGATTTAAAGGAGCCTTTTTCTCTAGATATTTTTCTCTCTAACAATTCCCCCATGCCAGCTGAAGCAAGATCTCGGGCTATTCCTTTTACACCAAGACAATCCTGTCGATTTGGAGTGATACCAATTTCTATTACAATATCATTAAGGCCATAAATCTCTGAAAAAGATCTTCCAATAGTTTCATTTTCCTCAAGTCGAATTATTCCATCATGCTCATTTGAAATACCAAGTTCATATTCTGAACACATCATTCCATAGGATTCTACTCCTCTAATCTTGGCAGCTTTAATTTTCATTTGATTAACCGGAATAGTTGAACCAACTGGCGCATAAACCACCTTCATGCCTTTCTCTACATTTGGCGCACCACAAACTACATCAACTTTTTCCTTGCCAATATCAACTTTGCATAGTTTTAATTTGTCCGCATTTGGGTGTTTTTTTTCTTCAAGCACCTGTCCAACAATAAAATCCTGATATGCTTTTCCCGTGTCTTGAATATCTTCAACTTCAAGACCGATTGAAGTGAGCTTCTTTTCAATTTCTTCGAAATGAGCATTTGTCTTAAGATGCTCAGTTAACCACGAATAACTAAATTTCATCTAGCTTAAGTCTCCTATGATCGAAGGTATGTTCAAAGGTGAAAAGCCATAATGCTTATTCCATCTAAGATCACTATCAAAGAAAGTTCTTAAATCACTAATTCCGTATTTGAGCATTGCAAGCCTCTCTATACCCATACCAAATGCATAACCTTGATACTCATTTGAATTGATATTTACATTTTCAAGCACGTTTGGATGAACCATTCCACACCCTAAAATTTCCAACCAATCCTCACCCTCTCCAATAATTAATTGATTTCCTTTCTTAGTGTATCCAATATCAACTTCCGCAGATGGTTCAGTAAAGGGGAAATGACTAGGTCGAAATCTCATATTTAATTTATCAGTCTCAAAAAAAGTCTTGAGGAATATTTCTAAACATCCTTTGAGGTGGCTCATGTTGCTTTCTTTATCTATTACTAAACCCTCAACTTGATGGAACATAGGAGAGTGTGTTTGATCATTATCACATCTAAACGTTTTTCCAGGAGCAATTAATCGAATTGGTGGTTTTTGCTTTAACATACTTCTTATTTGAACTGGCGAGGTATGAGTTCGCAGAACATTTGGCATTCCATCAGTCTCAGTTTCAACATAAAAAGTATCATGCATTTGTCGTGCAGGGTGGTGTTCAGAAGTATTTAAAGCAGTAAAATTATTGTAATCAGTTTCAACTTCAGGTCCTTCAGCAACAAAAAAATCTAAGTCGCCAAATATAGTTATAACTTCCTCTATAACCTGACTGATTGGGTGAATAGTTCCGTATGACTTTGAAGTTGATAGAGTGATATCTAAAGTTTCAGAGTTAAGTTTTTTTTCTAATTCCTCACTATTTAACTCTTCAGTCTTTGAAGCTATTATTTCAAGAACAGAGTCTTTAATTTTATTTAATTTTTCAGCATGCTGCTTTCTTTCATCTCCAGAAAGACTGGCTAGCTCTTTCATTTCGAGAGAAATAATACCTTTCTTACCAAGAAATTTTATCCTAAATTCATTTATGCTTTCGATATTTGTAAATTTATCTGAAGCTTTTTTAATTTCAGTTTCTAGCTCTCTAAAATCTTTCATCGTAGAACAACAATATCAGATTTAGTTTTTTCTGTAATAATAATATGCTTGAGAATATGATGCCAACTGAATTATTTGGCTGAGGACTGAACCTGTTTTGCTAAATGCTCAAAAGAAGTAGGTTCATTCATAGCAAGATCAGCTAAAATTTTACGATCTAATTCGATGTTTAATTTTTTAAGACCATTCATGAAAACTGAATAAGAAATTCCATGTAATCTAGCTCCAGCATTTATTCTTTGGGTCCAAAGTGATCTAAACTCTCTTTTTTTCACTCTTCGATCACGATAGGCATACTGCATTGATTTTTCTACAGCTTGTTTTGCGACTTTAAAAGTATTCTTTCTTCTGCCTCTATATCCTTTGGCTTGCTTAATTACTTTTTTATGTCTTGCGTGTGCAGTAACTCCTCTTTTAACTCTTGCCATTATATTTTCCTATTTATTAAGCGTAGGGTAAAAACTTTTTAACTATTCGGGCATCTTGGTCAGATAAAATTGTAGAACCTCTTTGGTTTCTTATCTGATTATTCGTTCTTTTAATCATACCGTGTCTTTTTCCACTTTGATATGATTTAACTTTACCTGAAGCTGTAAGCCTAAATCTCTTATTAGCGCCTTTTTTTGTTTTTAATTTACTCATATTGGATGAACGGTTTATAGACCCTAGGTAAGAAAAAATCAAAAGTTTTTTATTAATGATAAGAATTAACTACTGCTGCTAATTTGCAGTGAAAATCATGGTAAATTGGCGACCTTCAAGTTTTGGCTCTTGCTCGATTTTACTTGTCGTACCCATTGTTTCTCGAATTCTTTCCATCAAATTTTCAGCAATATCGTGATGTTCGAACTCTCTACCTTTAAATCGGATAGTAAATTTTACTTTATCGCCTGCAGCGATAAATTTTTGAGCAGCCTTTACCTTGAAGTCGTAATCGTGAACATCAATTCCAGGTCTCATCTTAATTTCTTTAATTGTAATTTCTTTTTGTTTTTTCTTAGACGTACTAGCTTTTTTTTGAGCCTCATATTTAAATTTGCCAAAATCAAGAATTTTGCACACAGGGGGGTCAACTTGTGGTGATACTTCTACTAAATCAAGACCTGCATCTGAAGCTTTTTGCATCGCCTCATCAGTATTAACAACCCCTAAGTTGTTACCTTTTTCATCAATTAATCTTACAGTAGAAGAAGTTATAAATTCGTTTATGCGAAACTTTGGACCTTTAGTAGATAGCTGGGCTCTATTATTTTTTCTTTGAAGTGCTATTTTAATCTCCTTTGTCTATTAATGAGACGGCATCATACATTTTTTTTGAAAAAAATCATTTAATTTTTCAAATTTAATTTTTTCTTGCTTGTCATTACCAAACTCCCTCAATGTTACAGTATTGTCTTCCATTTCATTCTTACCTAGGATTAATTGATAAGGTATTTTTTTTAGAGAGTTTTCTCTAATTTTGTAGCTTATCTTCTCATTTCTTAAGTCCTTTTCAACTCTAATACCATTATTTTTAAGAGATGAAAAAACACTCTCTGCATATTCGTTTATTTCAGAAGTAATCGGCGCTACCACAGCCTGAACTGGTGACAACCAAATAGGCAAATTACCGGCGTAATGCTCTATTAAAATTCCAATAAAACGCTCTAAAGATCCAAATAATGCTCTGTGTAACATAACCGGATTGTGCTTTAAACCGTCTTCGCCTACATAAGTTGCATCAAGTCTTTCAGGTAAATTTAGATCAACTTGCAACGTTCCACACTGCCATTCTCTTCCAATTGCATCTTTAAGAATAAATTCTAGTTTCGGACCATAAAATGCTCCTTCACCTGGATTTAAAGTATATTCTAACCCTGTAGCTTCCATTGCCTCACGAAGAGCAGCCTCAGATTTGTCCCATACATCATCATTGCCGACTCTTTTTTCAGGACGGTCAGAAAATTTAATTGATACATTTTCAAATCCGAAATCTTTATAAATACTTAAAACTAGATCGCATACCTTTTTGCTTTCTTCGGTAATTTGGTCTTCAGTGCAAAATATATGTGCATCATCTTGTGTAAATGCCCTGACTCTCATTAAACCATGAAGGGCACCCGATGGCTCATATCTGTGAACTTTTCCAAACTCAGCAACTCTCAAGGGAAGATCTCTGTAACTTTTAAGTCCTTGTTTATAAACTTGTACCCCACCAGGACAATTCATTGGCTTCAGAGCATATACTCGATCTTCTCTTGGTTCAGTAGTAAACATATTGTCACCAAATTTTTCGAGATGCCCTGATTTTACCCATAAGGACTTATCCATTATATCTGGTGTATTAATTTCTTCATACCCAGCCTCTTCTTGTCGCTGACGCATATAATCAATAAGTGTCCTAAACAAAGTCCAACCATTGTTATGCCAGAAAACTGAACCTTGAGCTTCCTCTTGAAAATGAAATAAATCTAATTCTCTTCCAAGTTTCCTGTGGTCTCTTTTTTCAGCTTCTTTAAGTATGTTTAAATGATTATCTAGTTCTTCCTGAGACTCCCAAGCAGTTCCATAAATTCTTTGAAGCATGGGGTTGTTTGAATCTCCACGCCAATAAGCACCTGCTACTTTAGTCAATTTAAATGCTTTTCCAATTTTACCTGTTGATTCTAGATGAGGCCCCTTGCAAAGATCAAACCAGTCACCATGATAGTATACTTTGATTTCTTCACTCTCAGGTAAGTCCTTAATAATCTCTACCTTATAGTTCTCTCCCTTATCAGAAAATAGCTTAATCGCATCTTCCCTGCTCATTACTTTGAATGAAGTCTTTTCGTCACGATTAACAATCTCTTTCATTTTCTTTTCAATAGTTCCAAGATCTTTTTCGGTAAACGGCTTTTTTCTATCAAAATCATAATAAAAACCATTTTCAATTACTGGACCAATCGTAACTTGCGTATCAGGAAACAACTCCTGTACAGCCATAGCTAAAACATGGGCAGTATCATGTCTTAAAGTATTTATAAATGGTTCGTCGTTACTCATAAGGCTTAAGTATTATATCATCTATCTATAAATGAGAATCTATTTTATCGAAGACTTCTTCCATACTAATATTTCTTATATTTTTGGAAGAAATTGATAAAAAACTGCCTGTTTCAATACTTACTTTCTCTGGTGTAGTGTGACCACCAAATAATGCTAAACCTTTGCATCCTAAGTGAGCAGCTAAGTGTGCAGGTCCTGTATCATTTGAAATTACATATTTTGCGCCAATAAGTAATTTCGCTAATTGAAAAAAATTTGTTGGCTGATTGTTATGTAAACATAACTTTACATTATATTTTCTTGCTGCATTTATTTCTCCTGGTCCTGGAGCAATAACAATATCCATTTCAAATAACTTTGATTTAAGCTTTGAAATGAGCTCTTCATAATAAGGCCAGATTTTTTGATGATGTTTTGGAGAACAAAAAGGAAATAAAACTATGTAATTTTTTTTAATTTCAGAAGAAATATGAAAATCATCATCTATCATCCAAGAAACTTGGGGTTTTTCTGCGAACTGCGTATCTATTTTTGATCTTGATAATTGTAATTTAAATCTTTCTAAAATACTTTTTTTATCAAATTCTTCTTTTGTTTCATTAAATCTTAACATTGTCCTTGAAGAGATCCATTCAGAAGAAGATAGA
>CACIQL010000002.1:0-125892 GCA_902588785.1 uncultured Pelagibacteraceae bacterium | reverse complement strand
CCAAAGTAAGTAAAATATTATTGAAGATCCTTCACCGAATACAGTGTCAGGTATAAATAAACCTCTGTTATTTAAAAAAAATGAATCGTAAAGCTCTAAACTTTGCTTAGGTTTTGGAAGTGCTCTTAAAACAGCAAAGTACCAAAAAAATATTTGAAGAAGTAATGGGATATTTCTAAGAATCTCAACATAAGCCTCTGCAATCTTTGCAATCAACCAATTAGATGATAACCGCATGATACCTACTGTAAATCCGATTATTGTTGCAAAAAGAATTCCTATCCCTGCAACCAGCAAGGTATTCAACAAGCCGACAATGAACGAGTCAAAATAAGTAGATGTAGGCGAATACTCTATGAGAGTCATGCCTATATCAAATTGAGACTCAACTCCTAGAAAGTGAAAACCACTTGCTAAGCCCCGCTCCAACATGTTGCGAGCTGTATTAGTAACAATGTAGTAAATTCCAAGAGCTACTAACCCTAATGTGATAAGCTGATAGAAGGCTCCTTGAACACTTCTATTAAATATAAAACTTCCGATTTTTGATTTGTCCGTCTCCATAACAGCTAGAAACTATATATTGATTTGAGTTATTTACATATAAAAAAGGGGGCCATAAATGGCCCCCTTTAAAGTGATCTTCGCTAGAAATATATTCTAGTATTATCTAGCTGGAGGAGCGTATAGAACTCCACCATCTTTATAAGAAGCGTTTGGTGATCCTGCTCTTGCAAGGCCTACTGGAGTATTTTCTCCAACGTGTTTTTCGTAAACATCACCGTAGTTTCCTACCATAGTAACGATGTCATAAGACCAGCTTTCACCTAAGTTTAAGCCTGCGCCTGTTCCACCTTCTTTACCACATAGTCTTGCAACTACAGGATTTGAAGTCATTGCGCATGTTGTCTGAGCATTAGATTGAGTTAAGCCAAATTCTTCAGCTTCAATCATTGCATTTAGCGACCATCTAACTACGTCAGCCCAGTCTCCATCACCTTCTCTAACAACAGGACCTAAAGGTTCTTTAGAGATTGTTTCAGGAAGAACAACGTGAGCATCTGGATCAGCTAGTTTCGTTCTTTGAGCAGCAAGACCTGATTTATCAGTTGTGTATGTATCGCAACGACCTTCGTCATATGCATTTACAACTTCGTCAGCTTTTTCAAAAACAACTGGCTCATAAGCCATGCCATTCGCTCTAAAGAAGTCAGCCATGTTTAATTCAGTTGTTGTACCAAGGTTAGTGCAAACACTTGCACCATCAAGTTCCATTGCACTTGAAATGCCAGAGTCTTTTCTGACCATGAAGCCTTGACCATCATAGAAGTTAACGCCAGCAAATTCTAAACCAATTTGTGCGTCACGTGACAATGTCCAAGTAGTATTTCTTGATAAAACATCAATCTCACCAGCTTGAAGTGCAGTAAATCTTTCTTTTGCAGTAAGAGGTACATACTTCACTTTATCTGGATCTCCAAAAATGGCAGCAGAAACAGCACGACATACGTCTACATCAATACCACTCCAGTTTCCATTTTCGTCTGGGTTTGAAAAACCAGGAACTCCCTGACTTACACCACAGTTGAAAAATCCTTGAGATTTAACAGTATCTAAAGTTCCAGCAAATGCAGCCGGTACCATCAATACTGAACATACTAATCCAAGGAAAGTAATTCTCATTGTATTCATAAGTGATTAATCCTTTTTTTTTGATTTAATTAATTAAATTATGGAAAATATAATCACAGTTTTAATTCGAAGAGAAACAAAAAAAATGAATCGGTAAAAGCAAATTGACACTACTATATGTGGTATCAAAATTTTATTGAACCACAATTGATCGTGCTGCAGTTATTCTTATATCTACTTCATCAATAGTATCTTGCACAAGTGACAAAGCGTAATCTAGTTCATCAGGACTCAACTCTGCAATGAGGTCATCAATTCCTTCTTTCCCCGCTCCGCATAATGAAGACTTATTACATTGAAGATACCATCTAACCGATTGAACAAGGTCTTTTTTTACTCCGTCTCCAAACTCATACATATTTGCAACATTATATTGAGCTTCAGGCACACCTCTCTCTGCAGCAAATAAATAATACTTAAATGCTTTTTTATAATTTGGCCAAAATACCCAATGATTGTCATAATATTCTCCTATTGCGTATGCTGCTCTTGGGTCATTATCATTTTCGTATAGATCTAAAAAAATCTCATAAGCTTTTTTATAATTTGACTCATTCTCATCAATACAAAAGTCATCAATCTTACATAAATTTATTGAAGAAGCATCATTATATAAAAGTCCTAAAATATACTTTGCATCTGTGTTTGACTCATAATTAATAATATCTTTTAAAACATTAATTGCTTCTTCTTTTTTTCCCGTTGCAAAGAGATCATAAACATTTTCAGCTTTTGAAAACATTGTTGAACTTAGTATTAGTGTAAATATGGTTATTATAAATAATTTATTCATTCTAATAGTGGCGCGCCCGAGAGGATTCGAACCTCTGACCCACAGCTTAGAAGGCTGTTGCTCTATCCAGCTGAGCTACGGGCGCTTACTTAAAGTTATCTGCGTAAGATTTATTTATAACTTTCCTCTCTCTGGTTTCAAGAACTTCGTAATCAATTCCATTTTTTTTTGCATAATTAACTGCTTCTTCTTTGGATGAGAACTTTAATTCAATTTGAGAAATAGTACTACTGCCACCATTCCAACCCATCATAGTGTCTTTCAATTGATTTTTTTTATCTGAAAATTTTAAAACCCACTTATTAAACTTTGATCTTCCAGACTGCATAGCAGTTTTAGCGGGTTTAAATATTTTAGCCTTCATATTCTCTATTCTGATCCATCGAGATTGAGCAGGCCTTTATAAAGTTCAGGTCTACGATCTCTAAAAACCCCCCAAACATTTCTTAATGTTTCAGCTTCTGACAAATTAATCTTTCCTATTAGCACTTCTTCTCTATCTCTACTTCCTTCTGCAATCTTATCGCCAGTGTGATTAGTTACAAAGGAACGGCCATAGAAATAGTTTTCAATATCAATTCCTTTTTCAGTTCCAATCCTATTTGAAGCAATAACTGGTATTTGATTTGATGCAGCGTGACCAATCATTGCTCTTTGCCACATGTCAGAGCTATCAAATCCATCATCTTCTGGCTCTCCACCAATAGCGGTTGGATAAAGTAATAATTCTGCACCATTTAAAACCATGGACCTTGCGGCTTCCGGAAACCACTGATCCCAACATATACCAACTCCAATCTTAGCGTATTTTGTATTCCATACTTTGAAACCCGTATCTCCAGGATTAAAATAAAATTTTTCCTGGTAGCCGGGTCCATCAGGAATGTGCGACTTTCTGTATTTTCCTAATACGCTCCCATCTGCATCTACAATTGCAACTGAATTATAATGAGCCCTATTTGCTTTTTCAAAAAAACTTACTGGCAAAACAACTTTCAGCTCTTTAGCTAAATCTGAAAATTTCTTTATTGTTGGATGGTTATCAAAGGGTTTTGATAATTCAAATAGTTCTTCTTTTTGGTCCATACAAAAATATTGCGACTCAAATAACTCTTGAATTAAAATTATTTGAGCACCTTTGGAAGCAGCCTGTCTTACAAGCTTCTCAGCATTGCTTACATTCTTATCGGTATCATTAGAGCAAGCCATTTGTGTTGCTGCTACTGTTACTTCTCTCACTATTTACTCCTTGGTTGTTGTTGTGTGATGCAGTGTACACCACCTCCTCCCAAAAGTATATGAGACCCATCAAGAGTAACTACTTTTCGATCAGGAAATGAACTTTTAACTTTATCTAAAGCATTTTGATCCGCCTTTACATCACCAAAAATCGGAAGAATTACAGCTGAATTTGCAATGTAGAAGTTAATATATGAGCATGGCTCATCGTCATTTGGTATTATTCTTTTATAAGACATCTCTAACTCAATTACATCTAAGTCATTTCCATTTGCATCTTTTGAAGTTTTTAAAATTTCTAGATTTTCATTTAGTAAGTCATAATATGGATCTTGTTTGTCTTGACATGTCATAGCCATAACTCTTCCAGGTGAGACAAAACATGCAACATTATCTACATGACCATTTGTTCCTTCATCTGTTCCATGTTTCAACCAAATAATATTCTTAACTCCAAAAAAATTCTTAAGGTTTGCTTCAATTTCTAATTTGGAAAGATTAGGATTTCTATTCTCATGGAGTAGGCATTGCTCTGTAGTTATTAATGTTCCATTGCCGTCAACATCAATTGAGCCACCCTCAAGCACCATATTGTTTTTAAAATATTTGGCCCCAGTTTTTTCAATCATCATTTTTGCTACTTTATCGTCAAGCTCATAATTTTCTTGATAACCCCAACAATTAAAATCTGAATCCACCCCTGCTAATCCATGATTATCATCTAAAAGAAATATAGCACCTGAATCCCTTGACCATGCGTCATTGATAGGAAACTCGATAATATCTATTTTTTCACTTAATAGACTTTTTGCGCTAGCAGAGTCCTCTGGATGAACTATCATTTTAGTTTTTTCAAATTTTGAGATAGCATTTGCAACGTTTGCCCATGCATCTCTTCCCTTTTGATAATCAAAATGTGACCAAGATGATGTTACATCTGTTGGAAATGTCTCTGTTGGCCATTGCATCCAGCAACACTCGTGAGGAAACCATTCAGCTGGCATTGTATAAGAATTTTCGATTGGCACGCTCATTAATAACCTCATTGGTCGGGGCGGCAAGATTCGAACTTGCGACCCTCTGGTCCCAAACCAGATGCGCTACCAGACTGCGCTACGCCCCGAAACGAGTGAGAATGTATCTAAAAACAGATAAATCTTCAATCTATTTAAGAAAATCTAATAGTATATTATTTACTTCTTCAGGCTTCTCCTGTTGTACCCAATGACCTGCATTTTTAATTATATGATTTGAGACAAGGTTTTCATGTAGGGCTGGATTTATCAAACTCCACTTAGCCACAGGATCGTGCTCGCCCACAATAAAACATGAAGGAGGTGATATTTTTTTCTCATGAGTATCTTTTGTAATTTCCCAATTTTTGTCAATGTTTCGATACCAGTTAATTGGTCCGCGCATTCCTCCATTTTCAAATTCTTTAAGATAAAAATCAAAATCCTCTTCTGACATAAAATCAGGAATTTTATTATGTTCACCAAGTGAATCTAAGAAAGTCATCTCATCTGTATACGGCTTAGGTTCAAAAGTTTGTGACTCTTCTCCATCGCTTGTGAGAGAACTATATACTGCAATCAAAGATTTTCTAATGTCTTGCTCTAATTCCTTTTCGACACGTCCCTCTTCTTGGAAATAAATCATATAAAAAAATACGTCTTTGAATAAAAATTTCATTGTTTCAATCGGTGGCATTTTTGAAACTACATATGGCACACTCATTCCACAAACTTTATTAACTCGGTCAGGATGATATAATGACGTATTCCAAGCAACTGGCGCTCCCCAGTCGTGTCCAATTAGAGAAAAATTATCTTCATTCATCTCATCTGCTATAGCAATAATATCTGAAGTGAGCTCCATAATATTGTAAGCATCGATTTCAGTTGGCTTTGAAGTTTTTCCGTAACCTCTCATATCTGGTACTGCTACTTTGAAACCGTTTTTAACTAAAGAAGTAATCTGATGTCTCCAAGAATACCATGACTCTGGCCACCCATGAGCCATTATTACTAATGGACCCTTTCCATCAATATATGTATTGATTTCGATATTCTTATTTTTAATAATTTTAAAATTTTTCTTATTAAACATTGTTAAGATGGATCCTTTTTTCCGTGATTTCTTAAAATTTTAAAAATCCCGTCTGATGTAAAAATAATCTTATCATCTATGAATAAGTTACACTTCATAAATAAAATTGATTTTGTTTCTCTCGTAATTTCTGCAAAACCATATACCCAGGATCCTTTTGGAGCGGGACCTACATAATTAGCGTTTAGTTTAGCAGTTAAGCACGGGAATGAGTCTTTTTTCCAAGCAGTATACCCCATAATTCCATCTGCAAATGCAATCAGTGTACCTCCATGCGCTATACCGGCTTTATTGCAATTAATTTCCTCAACCGTAAATCCTTTATAAAAAATTCCATCGAGTTCTAAATTATAGAGAAAACCATTATTTTTTGAGAACGGTCCAGGATCAGTATCCTTGGTATAGTTTTTTATATTTTTTAATATGTTAGTTTGCATTGCAAAAATATATTTGATTAATGATGAATGATAAATATATAATTGATTGAAGATTATGGGGAGCTATTGCTGAGAGGTTCCAAATAACGGAACGACCCAAAACCTGATCTAGATAATGCTAGCGGAGGAAATATGCAGAAAATATCAATTATTTTATTTTTTTTTATTTTTTTAAACAGCTCCTTTGCCCAAGAAAAATTGGTTGTTGGAACCTACGACTCTTTCTCAGCTGATTGGGGGCCAGGACCTATTATAGAAGAAAAGTTTGAAAAAATTTGCAATTGCGATCTTCAATTCATCTCAACCAGTCAAGCAGGTACTTTAAATAATGAAATTTTTCTGAATGGTAAGGATGTGATTCTTGGCGTAGAAATGCACGAATTTAATTATTCAATTGAAGATTGGCATGAGTATGATCATGGTTTCTTTTCGTTTATTTATGACAGTAGTAAACTAACTAACCTACCTAAAACTTTTGATGAATTGGTAAATCGTGAAGATCTTAAAATCGTTGTGCAAGATCCTCGTACAAGTCCAGTTGGGATTGGTTTGTTAAGGTGGATGAAATCAATATTTAAAGATGACTTCTCTAATAAGTTAAAACAATTAGATCAAAATATAATAACATACTCGCCAGGATGGTCTGAGGCTTATGGAATTTTTCTTGAAGGAAATGCAGACCTTGTTTTGAGTTATAGCACTTCACCATTTTATCACCAAGAATATGAAAATGAATACAAATACAAGTCACTTAATTTTACTGAGGGTCACTTAGCCACAAGGGAGATTGTTTATGTTCGAGAGGAGTCAATGAATCAAAAACTTGCAAAAAAATTTATAGATTTCATTATTGAGGATGAAATTCAAAAAATAATATCTTCAATGAACATTATGTATCCATCAGTTGATAAAACTGAACTAGTTCCGGAAAAAATGAAAAATTTAATAAAACCAAAAGAGATTGATTATAAAGTATTTCTAGAGTCTGAACCATTAATTGAAACTTGGCTTGAGACTATTGCAGGCTAATATAAAAAATTTAATTCCAATAGGAGTTTTTTTTCTCGTTTTAGCGGCAGTTGTGTTGCCTGTATTTAGTTTAGTTTATTATTACAATTTTAGTTTCACACTTAATTTCTCAAATTATTATTTTACCATTATTTTTTTTACAATCTTTCAATCATTTGCCTCTGCCTTTTTTTCTATAGTAATAGGTACCGTATTTGCACTTTTATTAATAAGGCACAGGCATCATAAAACCATAAAACTTATCGTAAATTTTTTGTCAATTTTATTTGTATTACCAACAATATTATCAGTATTGGGTATCTTAACATTTTACGGACAATATTTTTCTATTTATGGAATAATTGGCATATTACTTGGTCATACAACTTTAAACACTCCATTAATAACAAGAATTATATTTCAAAGTCTAAATGATATCAGTTCAAATGAATATATGCTTGCAAAACAAATGTCTTTGGACAAGTTAGGAATTTTCTTTGCTATTGAATGGCCTATTATAAAAAAAAATATACCCAGTCTCTTTGTTATTGTCTTTTTTATATGCTTTGTAAGCTTTACCCCAGTTTTAATTCTGGGTGGAAGCCCAAAATATTCAACTTTAGAAGTAGCGATTTATTATTCTGTAATTTTTAATAATAATTTTAATGCAGCCCTAAATTTATTGCTAATACAATTATCAATATGTCTTTTCATATACGCTGCTTTCTTTAAAAATTTTAAAAGTTCAAATTTTATAATTGATGAAAAAAGAAATTTTTATGAAAATAAAAAAAGAGGATTTTCTTTCTATTTTGAAATTATATTCATAATACTGATTTCTATTTTCATTTTTTCTCCGATATGCTTCATAATCTTAAATGGATTCAATAAAGAACTAATAAATATATTTTCATCATCATATTTATGGCATGCAATAAATAACACATTTGTGATTTGTTTTTTTTCAGGAACTATTTCAGTTTTTGTAGCTCTCAACTACCTTAATTTGATCTATCGCAAAAAATATTTTACAGAAATATTGATTTATTCACTTATTATATTTTCGCCAGTTGTAATGGCTGTTGGATATTATATTTTATTATTTAAAATCAGCTTGTTTGATATACCGAATATTCTTATTGTAATCGTTCTAAACGCAATTTTTTCGCTGCCATT
This sequence comes from uncultured Pelagibacteraceae bacterium, assembly GCA_902588785.1. GTDB lineage: Bacteria > Pseudomonadota > Alphaproteobacteria > Pelagibacterales > AG-422-B15 > CACNXQ01. The sequence goes on along the minus strand of CACIQL010000002.1, from coordinate 117,438 downwards.
TACATATAACTTTCTAGCACCGTCTTACTTTAAAGTTACGCATGAGAATGAAGACATCTCAAAAAGTATCAACATGTATGGATTACAGAGATTTCTAATTATTGACTTTCCTAGACTAAAAGTACCAATAATTACCGCTTTCTCAGTATCTTCAATATTATCTGCAAGTGATCTCGTTATCATTTCCTTTTTTGGTACGAATAGCTTGTCAACTCTAACTCAAACAATATATAGACTTATGGGAAGTTATAGGATGGATGAAGCATATTCAGTTTCTCTAATATTGCTAATGTTTTGCATCTGTTACTTTGGAGCTTCATACGTATTTATGAAAGGTAAGTTATGGAACACTCATTAGATTTAACCTATCACTGGGCTGGTTTCTCAGCTTTAGTTGTCTTTGTCATCGCTTATGCATTTGTGATGGCAGAAGAATTCACTCATTTAAGAAAATCAAAACCGGTTGTACTTGCGGCTGGCTTAATATGGGGAATGATTGCAATTGCATATTCCAACACTCCTCATTACGAAATGGTTGAACATGAAATTAGACACAGCTTTCTAGAATATACAGAACTTGCTTTTTTTCTCTTAGTTGCGATGACATATATAAATGCTCTTGAAGAACGCAATGTGTTTAATTCTCTTAAGTCGTGGTTGATTAAAAATCAATTTAGTTACAGACAATTATTTTGGATTACAGGCGTATTAGCATTTTTCTTGTCTCCATTAGCTGATAATCTAACAACTGCTTTAGTGTTATGTGCGGTTGTAGTAGCTGTAGGTTCATCAAGTCCTAAGTTTGTTGGATTAGCCTGTGTGAATATTGTTGTTGCTGCAAATGCAGGTGGTGCATTTAGTCCTTTTGGCGATATTACAACTTTAATGGTATGGCAAGCTGGTCAATTAGACTTCTTACAATTCTTTGCTTTGGTTATTCCATCTGTTGTAAATTATATTATTCCTGCAAGCATAATGCACTTTTTTGTTTCAGATCATAAGCCCGATGTTGCAGAGACAAGCGTAACAATCAAATATGGCGGAAAGACAATTATTCTACTTGGTCTTTTAACAATTGTGACTGCTGTAAGTTTTCATAATTTTTTACATCTTCCTCCAGTGTTTGGAATGATGACTGGTCTGGCATACTTACAGCTCTACAGTTTTTATATTAAAATTAGTGTTAAAGACATTGAGGAGCAAAAATATGACTTCTTCGAGAATGTTGCTCGTGTTGAGTGGGATACATTATTATTTTTCTTTGGTGTAATTCTGTCGGTTGGAGGCCTGGGATTCATAGGCTATCTAGAATACGTATCAGAATTTATGTACACAGACTTGGGTGCAACTACTGCCAATGTCTTAGTTGGCATACTCTCAGCTATTGTAGATAATATTCCAGTGATGTTTGCAGTATTAACAATGGAACCTGCGATGCCAGACTCACAATGGCTGCTTGTTACTTTAACTGCTGGTGTTGGCGGCAGTATGTTGTCTATTGGATCAGCAGCAGGCGTTGCTTTAATGGGTCAGTCAAGAGGTATGTATACTTTCTTTGGTCATTTAAAATGGACACCAATTATTGCAATTGGATACTTTGCAAGTGTCTATGTGCATATATTGATAAATTTTTAATTCAGAATGAGAGTTTTTTTAACTATTTGCCTTATATTTCTCTTAAACACAGGATCCTCAATGTCAGAAAATGCATATAGTTATTCTTTTAAAGATATTAATGAAGAAGATGTGATTAACCTGTCAGACTACAAGGGTAAAACGCTTGTCGTTGTAAACACTGCAAGTTTATGCGGTTTTACTTATCAATACGATGGGCTACAAAAACTTTATGATGACTATAAAGATCAAGGTCTGGTTGTATTGGGTGTCCCATCAAATGATTTTGGAAATCAAGAGTCAGGTACAAATAGTGAAGTAAAAGAATTTTGTGAGAGTACTTTTAGTATAACGTTTCCACTTACAGAAAAAAATGTTGTCAAAGGTAAAGATGCTCATCCATTTTTCAAATGGTCCAAAAAAGAATTAGGTTTTATCGGAGGAGTTCCTAGGTGGAATTTTCATAAAATTATAATAGGCAAAGATGGTAATGCAATTGCAGGCTATACGGCATTAACTCGTCCGTCCTCTAAAAAATTTATAAGTGAAATAGAAAAAGCTCTTCAGCTTTAATTCTTTTAATTACTTATGAGCGATCTTTTTATTATTCTAGGAAATCAGCTTTTTGATCCAAAACATCTAAGTAAATATAAAAAGAATAAGATATTCATGTGTGAGGATCTTGGCCTGTGTTCTTATGAAAAACATCATAAGCTAAAAATTCTTCAGTTTCTCTCCTCTATGAGAAGTTACCGAGATTTATTAATAAAGAAAGGTTTTTCAGTTGACTATTATGACTGTCAAAACAATTTTGAAAAAAAGTATGAAGATAAATTAGAAAAATCTATAAAAAAAAATGAAATAAATAAAGTAAGCCACTTTGAAATTGAAGACACGCCATTCGAAAAACGTATTAAAAAATTTATTATTCAAAAAAATCTTGAGCATAACGTAATACAAACACCTATGTTTCTTAATTCACGTGATGACTTTAAAAAATATCTGTCAAAACAAAAAAAGCCTTTCATGGCAACTTATTATAAAGAAAGTAGATTAAAATTTGACTTACTAATTGAAAACGGAAAACCTGTCGGTGGCAAATGGAGCTTTGATAAAGATAATAGAAAAAAACTCCCACAAGACCTAAATCTTCCAAAACAACCTAAATCAAGTGAAACCAAACACACAAAACATTTAAAAAACTTCATAGAAGAAAAATTTAAAAAACACCCTGGTAGTACAAATAACTTTTGGCTACCAACAACACATAAAGATGCTTCAGATTGGCTGGACGATTTCATTAAAAATAAACTGAATTTATTTGGAGACTACGAAGACGCAGTAAGTCAAAGAGATAATATCCTGTTTCATAGCGCATTAAGCCCGCTTATTAATATAGGATTGATTACACCCCAAGAAATAATTAATAGATTAAAAAAATATAAAGGAAAAATAAGTATAAATTCACTTGAGGGATACATTAGACAAATTATTGGATGGCGAGAATTTATGAGAGGTATTTATCATAACTACTCGCCTAAAATGGAATCATCTAATTTTTTTAATCATAAAAGAAAACTCAAAAATGATTGGTATACTGCTGAAACAGGTATACCTCCTTTAGATCATTCAATTAAAAATGCTCTTAATTTTGGTTGGACGCATCATATTGAACGGCTAATGATACTGTCTAGTTTAATGAACTTGTGTGAAATACACCCAAAATATGTCTATAAATGGTTTATGGAAATGTTTGCTGACTCCTCTGAATGGGTGATGGTGCCAAATGTCTATGGGATGGGACTATTTAGTGATGGAGGCATCTTCGCAACCAAACCATATATTTGTGGTTCAAGCTATTATTTGAAAATGATGGACTTCAAAAAAGGAGAGTGGTGTGAGACTGTCGATGGTTTATATTGGAGATTTATAAATAAAAATAGAAAATTCTTCAGTAGCAACCCAAGACTAAATATGATGGTAAATGTATTTGATAAAATGAAACAGGATCGAAAGAAAAGAATACTACAGAAGGCAGAAATTTTTATCAGAGAGCATACAAGCTAAGCAAATTTATTTACTCAATCGCATTATCTATATTCATAAGTATAGGTCTTCCATCATGAGCTGTACTTAGGGGAATAATTTTTCCATCATACTGCGCGCACAAAGTTGGAGCACTTCTTTTCTGATTACCTAGATTGACCTCAAGATCAACTATAATTAGCTTTGCATCTTCAAATGTTTTTAAAATTTTCATATTGTCCTCCTAATAAAAATATACAAATACAATAAAGATAGATCCAAAAAGCTGTGAAATAAATAAAACTACTGAGAAAAAATGAAGCATTTTAAATTTTTTTTCAGCCTCAACGATACCACCTTTAAATTTATCTCTATAAATATTGATTCTAGGAGTTAGATAAATGAGATTGATTAAAAAGAAAGCAGCGGAAACCAACGATATAATCAGAAAATCAATTATACTAATGACAAAAAAAACAGCACAAGAAAAAATAGTAATGATTAACCCATAAATGAACATTCTGGGGAAAATAACTCGTAATAACTTGCCTGCCTCATCTTCATTTAAAATTGAAAATACAGATGGGGTTACAACAGACATAAAAAAAATCATAAATCCAATAATTAAAGAATGTAGAAAAATTCCAAATTCCAACATTATAATCTTATTTAGTATTATCTTTTGAGAGTATTTCCCTTGAATCTGTATAAGTCTCTTTATGGTCTTTTTGATCAATAAGTGTTACAAATTCATGATTAACATCACGGTGACCCATCTCATCGTTTCTAACAGCAATAATAACATCTTTTAATTTTGCAAACTGTGATAAACCCCAATAATCAATTGCTATCTGTGGTGCTTTAACGTTTTCAATATTACCATTTTCAATTTCATCTAAATATTCTGTGTAACTTATAATTGCTTGCTCCTCAAAATATCCCACAATCCTATGGCAGGTACGAGGTGATACTAAATACATTACAAAATAAAGATTAAAAAATATTCCTTGCACTATGATCACTAAAAATCTCTCAAAAACTGATGGCTTTGCAATATTAATAAAAGTCATTAAATGCATTCTTTCGTTCTCAGCTTCATCTAAAAGTGTTTTGATCCAGCCTCTATCTTGCTCCATATTTCTAAGGCTTTTTAAGTGATTAAGCATGCCGGCGACCATTCCAGGGACAGCTGCTACAGTCTCTAATATAACCGCTCTGTGCCCGTAACGTTTTTTAAAGAAAAGATCAGCGAAAAGACGGAGGGCTTTTGTAAATAATAGAGCTATGCGGTCACTATTGTTTATCGGTTTATAGTGCTTAAACATTTCGTTCATACTAAATAGATAATATTTATTTATAGAAATTAAATACTATAAAACGGATGTTTTACTGACATTTTGTCACAGATAAGACCATAAAAATGGCGGTCCCTACGGGATTCGAACCCGTGATCTTCTGGATGAAAACCAGATATCCTAACCGCTAGACGAAGGGACCTTATACCTTATTTATATATCTAATAATCGGTCTAAATCAATAATTGATTAACTATTTTGTGATGCGGAAATATCAATAATATGTATTTGAGGTATTTTTTTACCCCCCCACTCATTGATCTTTATTTTGCCGAATAAGCAAACTGATGAACCCTTATTTTTTATTAATTCTTCTCCAAGCTGTGTTTTTGCACTTCTAAAAGCCATCGCTTCAATAAATTTTCCTCCATCAGATTTAATAAGACATTTAAAATGCTCCTCACCTATTTGATCAACGGTCGCGAGTATCACATTTTTAAAAATAAAAGATGGTTCAGGATTCTCTGATCCAAAAGGACCAATTTTTTCAATTTCCCTATGAACATCTAAATTGATTGCTGATGTACTTAAAATGTCATCAGCAAATAAAATTTTATTATCATGAGTATTTATTACTTTATTGGTCAATTGTTTTTCAAAAAATTTTTCTAATTCTTCTATCTTTTCAGATTCTATTGTTAATCCAGCTGCCATTGAGTGTCCTCCGCCTTTTTTAAGCAAATTACTTTGAACTGCAGAAATAACTAACTGACCAAGATCAATACCTTTTATTGAACGTCCAGAACCTTTAGCTTCACCATTATTTATTGAGAAAACAATGCTAGGCTTATTAAATTTATCTTTAAGTCGACTTGCAATGATACCAATTACCCCCTCATGCCATCCTTCACCAGATACGATCAGTAGTTTATTTTTTAGTTTTTTATCATCAACTTGGGCGATAGCTTGATCTAAAACATAACTTTCTATAGTACGTCTCTCAGAATTAAATTTATCTAAATCGTTTGAGATACTATCGATTTTACTTTTTTCACTTTCAGTTAATAAGTCTGTGCCAAAGTTTGAAAAACCTAATCTTCCGCCAGCGTTAATTCTTGGACCAATCTTGAAACCAAGATCATGAACACTTACTTTTGATTTTATTTTTGATTTTTCAATCAATGAATTTAAACCTGGATTTAATCGTTTTTGTATTACTTCGATTCCCTTTGAAACTAGAATTCGATTTAATCCTTTTAGTGGAACAGCATCGCAAACAGTTCCTAAAGCAACAAGATCTAACAAAGCAATAAGGTTTGGTTCTTTTAAGTCATTTTTTTTAAACCAATCTTCACGTCTTAATTTCCGGTTAAGCCCGATAATGAACATATAAGTTACACCAACTGCAGAAAGATAGTTTAATCCTGAATTATCGTCCATTCTGTTTGGATTTATAATTGCTGTTGCTTTTGGTAGTTTTATTTCTGGAATGTGATGATCTAAGACAATTACATCCATACCTTGCTCTCTCGCATATTCAATCTCAGAAAAGGCCATTGTTCCGCAATCGACGGTAAAAATGATCTTTACATCTCTTTTTTTAAAATTTGAAAAGGTTTGAATACTTGGACCATACCCCTCACTAAATCTATCGGGTATATGAAATTTTAGATTCACTGAAATTTGTTTAAAATAATTAATTAAAGTCGAAGTCGAGGTTGAGCCATCAACATCATAGTCACCAAATACTGCAATTCGTTCTTTATTAATTATTGCCTGATAAAGTCTCTCGCAGGCTTTTTCCATATCCGCTAAAACGTATGGATCAGGTAAACTTTCTTTTAATGAGGGACTTATATAAGAAATAATATCGTCTAAATTTACTTTTCTAATACTTAGTAATTTCGCAACTAGTGGGCTTACTTCGTAACTTTGCGAAATATATTCCGTATCTTTTTCGCTATATTCTTTTAAAGACCATTTTTTATTTGTTAGAGAAAAAAAATCTTCGTCGAAAGAATCTTTTCTCATAGTTCAATCTTTTTTGTGATAAGTCTCGATATACTGAGATGAGGCTTCGCCAGTTCTTAGAACTAGTGAATGGGTTATGTAGTGACTGTTGTCAGATCTTACTCCTCTAACCATAGTACCTTCTGTTACACCTGTAGCAGAAAAGATAATATCGCCGTGTGCAAGTTCATTAAGATTATATTTTTTTTCTAGGTCTTTAATACCAATCTTTTCAGCTCTGTTTTTTTCATCGTCATTGTTGATTACAAGTCTAGTTTGCATTTGACCGCCAATGCATTGCAGTGCTGCAGCAGCTAAAACTCCTTCAGGAGCTCCACCGATGCCAAGGTAAATATCAACTGGATTATGTTCTTGTGTTGTCATAATTACTCCTGCCACATCGCCGTCAGGAATAAGAACAATTTTTGAGCCGATTGTTCTTAAAGATTCAATTATATCATCGTGTCTGGGTCTTTCTAATACACAGGCAGTAACTTCACTAATTTTAACTTTTTTAGCTTCCGCGATACTTTTTATGTTATCTTCGACAGCTGCATCAAGATCTATTACATCTTTAGGAAGACTACTACCAACTGCAATCTTATTCATGTAAGTGTCTGGCGCATAAAGCAACCCTCCTTTTTGAGCTGCAGCTACTACAGATAATGAATTTGGCATGCCCTTAGCTGTGATAGTGGTTCCTTCTAAAGGATCTAACGCAATATCAACTTCGTGATTTCTGCCTGTTCCTACTTCCTCGCCAATATAAAGCATTGGCGCTTCATCTCTCTCACCTTCACCAATAACAATTCTGCCATCAAAATCAATTGCGTTTAAAGCTGTTCTCATTGCGTCTACAGCAACTTGATCTGCTGCTTTTTCGTCACCAAGACCTATTAATTTAGACGATGCAATTGCAGCCTTTTCAGTTGCAGCTACAATTCCTGATGCATATTGAGTTGATATTACGGTCATAACGAATCTTCAATTCTGATAAATTTAACAGATGAGCTTACTTCTGGTAATCTTTTTATCTGCTTAATAGATGATAAAAGCGAAGATTCTTTAACTGTGTGAGTTATCAAAATAATTTCAGCAAAATTTGACCTTTTCGATGGCTTTTGAATTATACTTTCAATCGAAATTTTTCTTTTTGATAGAGCTTTTGAAATTTTTGCCATTACCCCGGCTTTATCTTTGGCTGTAATTCTCAAATAATATGGAAATGACAAATCATCAATTTTCTGGATTTTTAACTTCTTTTTCTTTTTCATTGATACGCCCAATGGATAATTATAAGTACCTCTTATGATGTCCATAAGGTCTGACATAACAGAGGCTCCCGTTGGTCCAGCTCCAGCGCCAGGGCCCTCAAAAATATTTTTTCCAATTACTAAGTCATTTACAACGACAGCATTAATCTCGTTACTCACTTTTGCAATATCTGATTTTAGTTTAACAAAACAAGGATGAACTCTTTGTTCGATCTTACTTAATTTTTTAGAAGCAACTGATAACAATTTTATTGAGTATCCTAATTCTTTTGCAAAAACAAAATCATATTTATCAATCTTAGTAATACCTTCTATAAAAGTAGCTTTAAAATTTACAGGAATGTCAAAAGCAATACTTGATAACAATGTAATCTTATGAGCTGCATCAATACCCTGAATATCAAATGTTGGATCTAATTCAGCAAAACCTTTTTTTTGAGCATCATTTAATACATTTTTAAAATCTCCCACATTATTTTCCATCTTTGTTAAAATGTAGTTACAAGTACCATTCAAAATACCATAAATTTTGCTTATTTTATTAAGTCGCAAATTTTCTCTTACAGCTTTTACAATTGGTATACCGCCAGCAATAGCTGCTTCATAATTGAGACAAACATTATTTTGTTCAGCAATTTTAGATAACTCATTTCCATGTACTGCAAGCAAAGCTTTATTAGCGGTAATTACATGTTTTTTATTTTGGAGTGCTTTTTTAACAACGTTATATGCTATTCCCTTTGAACCACCAATGAGCTCAATTAAAATATCTACATTGTCATTTGTTGCTAATGACATTGTATCAGTTGTTAACGGTAGAGACTTAACAGATAAACTTCTTTTTTTTCTTAAGTTCTTAACAGCAATTTTAATTACATTGATATTTGCAGTTTTTTGAGAAGGCGATTTAAAATTTTTTAATTGTTTGAGAAACCCCGATCCAACTGTTCCAAGTCCTGCTATTCCGACACCATAAGTTTTACTCATCGATTTCAACCTTTTCTGGTACGCTCTCTAAATCTGGTTTCTGAGCATTTTCTTGATCATCTAAAATTAATTCTGCAGCATTTGGGTTGATAAAAAACTCATAAAAAGAAAAATTTTTTGCTGATGAACAGGCATTGAAAGTAAATAAAAATAAAAATAAATTAAAAATAATTATTATTTTTTTTCTCATTCTAGTCCTAACCCCTCATCATAATCATTCATAAGATTAAAATTTTGAACTGCTTGTCCAGCAGCACCTTTTACCAAATTATCTAAAACACTAACAATGCATAATTTATTTTCTTTATATCCCTTTTTTAATCCTATGACTAAGTTATTGGTACCAACTACTTCCCTGGAGGAAGGAATTTCATTCATTGGTAGCAATTGTATAAAATGCTCATCATTAAATCTTTTTTTTAATATATCGTAAATATCATTTTGAGATACCTCATTTGTGTCAATATATATGTTACTCAAAATACCTCTTTCAACAGGTAATATATTAGCCGCAAAGAAAACTTCAGTTTGAATATTTTTGATTTTACTTAGTTCTTGGTTTATTTCAGCTATGTGTTTGTGATCACCAATACCATAGGTTCTGATATTTTCATTTACTTCCTTAATTAACTCTTTTTTTCCCTTTGTTTTACCTGCACCTGAGTAACCTGATTTTGAGTCAATAACGATATCGTCGGTTTTAATTGCATTTTGTTTTATCAATTCAATTAGTGGGATTAAGATGCTAGTTGCATAGCAGCCAGGGTTTGCAATATGCTTACATTTTTTTATCTTATTTCTATTAAACTCTGTTAACCCATATTGGAATTCATCGTTTACCTCAAAGTTGCCGTGTTTAAAGCCATACCAGTTCTCATAATCATTTTTATCATCAAGTCTAAAATCAACTGAAAGGTCAATTATACTGACATCTGATTTCAATAGATCGCTTCTTTTGTGAAGATTTTCATTTGGTAAGCAATTAAATACATAATCAATGCTACTAAAATTTATCTCTTCATAGCTTTTGTATTTGAGTGGTGTTTGTATACCAACAGAGTCATGGATTTGAACTGTCTCACCTGCAGACTTGTTTGCAGATAAAGCAACAATCTTAACATGGGGGTGGTTGAGGCAAATTTTGATTATTTCTTTTCCTACAAAACCACTAGCACCTAATATAGCTACGTTTTTCATAATTAATTTTTAATTTTAAAATAGAAGTTTGAAAAAAATTATCTTTTTGAGAATTGGAAACGTCTACGCGCTTTACGTCTACCATATTTTTTTCTTTCAACAATTCGAGAGTCTCTAGTAAGTAAACCTTCAGTTTTAAGGATTGGTCTTAAGTTTGGATCTAGCAAAGTTAGAGCTTTTGAAATTCCGTGTCTGACAGCACCAGCCTGACCAGACATTCCACCACCGCTAACTGTAACTGTTGTGTCAACATTCATTTTTTTGTTCGTAAGTTCTAGCGGCTGATTAACTAACATATTTAAAACAGGTCTTAAAAAGTATTTATCTACATCCTTACCGTTTATTACAATTTTTCCAGATCCATCTTTTATCCATACTCTTGCTACAGCATTCTTTCTTTTGCCTGTTGCATAAGATCTGCCTAAATTATCTAATACAGGTTTAGCTAAATTTTCTTCAGTATTGTTATTCATAGTTTCGTTCATTTAACTACATCCTGTATGTTATATGTTTTAGGATTTTGAGCCTCGTGTGGATGCTTATCTCCTACATATACTTTCATATTAGATAGCTGCTTCCTTCCTAGCGGCCCTTTAGGAATCATTCTCTTAACAGCTAATCTTACAAGACGGTCAGGAAATTTTCCGTCTAATATCTTTCTAGCATTGATGCTCTTAATACCTCCAGGATATCCAGTGTGTCTATAATAAGTTTTGTCATCGAGTTTTTTGCCCGTAAGCTTAATTTTTTCTGCGTTAATTATAACAACGTTGTCACCACAATCCACATGTGGCGTATACGTGGGCTTATGCTTTCCTCTTAAAATATTTGAGACATTTGTAGCCAGTCTGCCCAAGACTATGTCTTTTGCATCGATCAAGAGCCAATCTTTCTTAATGTCCTCTTTTCTTAGAGACGCTGTTTGCTTTAGTATCTTAGATGTAGTCATATTGTTGCTTATTAGAGAATACAGTAAAATATGTCAACAACATATATTTATATAATAAATTCATATATTTAATTAATGGTATTATAATACTTTTTAAATTATTACGCTTTACATAAGTCTTAGAGTGTTATTCAATATATTGTCGAGTTTAATACAGCTTGCGGACTTATACAGCTAAGCCATCAGCCGCACATAGTATTATGATGCGGTTTTTTTGTTTGCTGTGAAACTCGAAGAAAAAATAAATAGAGGTATAAAAATGGCAAAAAATAAATTTAATCCAGCAGATTCTGTAAACCCTGAAACAATTGCATTACATGGAGGTGATTACAGAAGTGATCCTTCTACAACGTCAGTAGCTGTTCCAATTTATCAAACAACTTCATATCAGTTTCATAACACTGAACATGCAGCTAACTTATTTGGAGCTAAAGATTTTGGTAATATTTATACAAGAATAATGAACCCTACAGTTGATGTTCTTGAAAAAAGAGTTGCAGCAATGGAAGGTGGTGTAGGAGCATTATGTGTTAGTTCTGGCCAATCAGCATCTATGTTAAGCATTCAAAATTTAGTTAAAGCTGGAGATAATATTGTTAGTTCAACAGATTTATATGGTGGAACATGGAATTTATTTGCTAACACAATGAAAGATTTAGGAATTGAAGTTAGGTTTGCTGACCCTACAGATCCTGAAAGCTTTCGAAAAATGACTGATGATAATACACGTGCGTATTACGCTGAAACCTTACCTAATCCAAAACTAAAAGTTTTTCCAATCAGAGAAGTTGCAGATATAGGAGACGAATACAATATACCTCTAATTGTAGATAATACTGCAGCGCCTGTAATATGTAAGCCAATTGAGCATGGTGCAACTATCGTTGTACATTCACTTACTAAATTCATAGGCGGTCATGGCACTACTATTGGAGGAATAATTGTTGACAGTGGGAAATTTGATTGGGCTAAAGACCCCAAAAGACAACCTATGTTAAATAACCCTGATCCAAGTTATCATGGTATGATATGGACAGAATTTGCAAAAGCAGTTGGTCCGATCGCTTACATCGTAAGAGCTAGGTTTGTAGGGTTGAGAGACTTAGGTCCAGCTCTACCACCACAAAGTGCATTTCAAATAATTCAAGGTTTAGAAACAGTATCTTTGAGAATGGAAAAGCATTGCTCTAATGCTGCAAAGGTGGCTGAGTATCTATCTAAACATAATAAAGTTTCACGAGTAATCTATGCTGGTCTTGATGAAGGTGAAGCTGGTGAGAGAGCAAACAAATACCTTAAGGGGGGTCATGGGGCACTCTGTGGTATTGAACTTAAAGGCGGTAAAGCGAGTGGTGAAAAGTTCATAAATAATTTAAATATGTTCTATCATGTTGCAAATATTGGTGATGCTCGAAGCTTAGCTATTCACCCAGCATCAACAACTCACTCTCAGCTATCAGATGATGATATGGAAGCGGCTGGAGTAAATCCTAGTTATGTGAGACTTTCGATTGGAATAGAACATATCGACGATATCATCGAAGACCTAAAGAATGCTTTAGACGCAGCATAATCTAACTTAAAGTCTCTTCATTAAAATTTTTATGAAGAGACTTTTTACTTAACATCCACATTGATAGTGAAATCAAAAATAAAATAATTGAATTTCCCTGATGAGCTAGTGCTAAATGCCAAGGAATATTTTGAAAAGTCATCATAACTCCAAGCAGAATTTGCAATATAAAAGTAAAATTGAATGCCAGTAATAAATAACTTTTACTAATGGCGCCATTTTTTTTATATAAAATATAATTTATATATATTACTAATAAGAGAATTAATAACGCTGATGTTCGATGAACAAAGATTATATATTCTCTCGTCTCAAAAAAATTAACAAAACCACTCAAAAGATTGTTTTCAATTAAAGGAAAAATATTACCATCATACATTGGCCAAGTATTAAATAATAACCCTGAGTGAGTACCTGAAACAAAAGCACCATAGACAATTTGTAAGAAAACAAATAAAAATAATAATAAAAATAAAAATGCATTTCCTGGTTTATAATAAAACTTTTTGTTACTAATATATTTCATATTAGAATCTAAGAGCGTTTGATAAGTAATACCTAAAATAACAAAAGCCATAGTAAGATGCATTGCTAAACGATATTGACTAACATCAATTCTCCCAACTAAGCCACTTTTTACCATATACCAACCAATGACGGCTTGCACGCCCAAGAGAAATCCGATTGAGAATATTCTTAATTGATAGCTTCTGTGTATTTTCTTTTTAATTAACAAATAAATTAGAGGTATTAAATACAGAGCACCTATCAACCTTGCAAAAAATCTATGAAACCATTCCCAAAAATATATTACTTTGAATTCATTTAGTGTCATAGTGCTATTCACGAGCATGAATTCATCAATTTGTTGATATTTGCTGAATTCTACTTGCCATTGATAATTGTTTAATGGATACATAACGCCTGTAATTGGTAGCCACTCTGTTATCGATAGGCCTGAATCAGATATTCTTGTATACCCACCAATGAGTATAATCGCGCAAATAGAAACTATTAGAGACAAGAGCCAAATTGAAAATATATTGATTTTCATAATTTAAATTATTAAATATTAAATATGCAAAAAACAAAAAAACTACTAAGTATAATTATCTTTATACTTATGATGTTTTTATATTGTATAGTAGTTATGGCTTTTTTAATTAAAATCAACTTTAATCATTGGCTAATAGAATTTATTGTTTACTTTATATTAGGTATTATCTGGGTTTTTCCTTCAATGTATATTTTAAGACCGTTCAAAAAAAAATGATAAGAAAAAAAAATAACTCTTCTAAGATGAAAGAGGTAAGAAAAAGGATCGATAAGATTGATTCTCAGATTTTACCATTGATGGTTAAAAGATCTCAATTAGTAAATAGAGCGCTAAGTCTTAAAACAAGAAAGTCTGAGATTGTCGATTCAAAGAGGATAAATGAGATAAAAAAGAAAGTTTCAAATCAAGCAAAAAAACTGGGTGCAAATCCAAAATTGATTAGTGATATTTGGGTATCGATAATTAAAAACTTTATTAATTTTGAGAAAAAAAATTTTAAAAAATAGCTATTTACTATGAGGTGGAAGTTTCTTTTCTACAAACCATTCATGTTTTTTGGTTGCCGGATTATACTTCTTCATCCTTAACTTGTCTTTTGCTTTTAAACCAGAAGTGGGCTTTTTTGCATAGTAATAAAACTTGCTATCAGTTTTTTCCTCAGGAACTAGGCGTACCTTTACAGTAGATTTTTTTGCCATTATTTACTATCAAGTTTTTTTCTTAGTTGAACCAAATCATCCAAAACATTCATTAATTTTTTTCTTTTTGAGTCATTAATAGAATGCTGAGGGTAACTTTGATGCTCATGATGATCATTATTATCTTTTTTTATTTCTGTAAAGATCTTATTTTCTGTCTGAATAGTTAATAATTTTTTTGTACCATTTTCCTTGATTACTTTTTGAACCCCTCTGATTGTATATCCATCGTTGTACAAAAGACTTTTAATACCCTTTAATAATTTTACATCTTCAGGCCTATAATATCTGCGCCCGCCACCTCTTTTGATTGGCTTTATTTGTACAAACTTTGTTTCCCAAAATCTTAGTACATGTTGAGGTAAAGACAAATCTTTCGATACCTCACTTATAGTTCTAAAAGCTTCGGGTGACTTTGAACTCATCAGATTACTGCCTCTGAATTCATTTTATTTCTTGTGTTAACTTTTGACTTCAATACATTAGAAGCACGAAAAGTTACAACACTTCTTGCTGTTATAGGAACTTCCTGGCCTGTCTTAGGGTTTCGACCGATTCTTTCTTTTTTTTGTCTAACTACGAACGTCCCAAAAGATGAAATTTTTACATCATCTCCATTAATTAAGCTTTTTAAAATTTCTCCGAAAACTGAGTCAACAAGTGTGGCGGATTCATTTCTAGAGAGGCCAACATTCTTGAAAACAGCTTCACTAAGTGTTGATCTAGTAGTTGTTTTATCCATAAGAAAAATTATATTAAATTAGGAACTTATAACAATATATTAATTACTTTTTTTATGCATTAAACAGCTATTTTATTTTGCATTTCATTCACATATTTCTTAATTTTTTCATTTACGTCATTCTCAAGCAAAGAATATATAATGTCTGCAGCATAGGAAACGCCCTTAAACTCTGACTTGCCATGACACTTTACGACCAATGCATTAAGCCCCATAAATATACCACAATTATGCACTCTTGGATCCAATCTTTCACGTACAGATCTTAGAGAAATTGAAGATAACACATATCCTAGCTTTGATAAGATTGAGCTTTGATAAGCGTTGTTCAGGTGACTTTGAAATAACTTTGCAGTTCCTTCCGCTGTCTTCAAAGCAATATTGCCAGTAAAACCATCTGTTACAACAACATTGGTTTTTCCTAAAGAAATATCATTTCCTTCAATATATCCATAGTAATTAATCAAGTCTAATTTATTAAGTTCTTGTAATCTGTCAGAGGCATTCTTAATTTCATCATTTCCCTTTATTTCCTCTTTACCAACATTTAATATGCCTACAGACGGATTATCTATTTTAAATAGTATGCTTGCCAAACTAGAGCCAAGAATTGCACTATCTACGAGATACTTTGAACTTAATTTAGTATTTGCGCCAAGATCTAAAACTATAGACTCTCCTTTCATGTTTGGCCATATTGATGCAATAGCTGGGCGCTTTATCTCAGATAATGTTTTGATATTTAATAATGACAAAGTCATTAATGCTCCGGTATTACCGAATGATAGTATAGCGTCTGTTTCATTCTCTTGAGTAGATTTAATAGCCAAATACATACTTGAGTGTACTTTTGACTTTATAACATCAGATGGTTTGTCGTCCATCGAAATACTATCTGAACAATCAATTATTTCAGATGCTGAATGAAGTTTTTGGAATTTTTCTAAATTTTTAAGTATCGACTCTTTATTTCCAAATAAATAAAATTTGTAGTTAATGTTCCTTAATAAAGATTGTTCTAAGCCTCTTAAAATTTCTCTAGTTTTAGTTTCGCTTCCCAATATATCAACCGCTAATTTAAAAATCTTTTTCAAAATACTAACTAAATTTTATAAATTCAAAATTGCAATCAATATTTTCCTTTTCAGACATACTCTGAAATTTTTTTATATTTTTAATTATATATTTTACAAACATACTAACATTCATTTTATTTGATGAATTTCCTTTAAATATATTATTTAAGATTGTTTGCTCAAGCAATGATTTATCACCTTCTTTTTCTAAAAGATCCAAACTTTTACTATATTGTGATAACCTGCCATAAAAGGCCCTTATAAATAGTTTCATTTTTTTATTAACAGCAATATCTCCAAATCCCATTTCTCTTAGATTATTTTCAAAATCATTGAACATATGATCAAATAACATCTGTGATAAAGATGAGTTGTTAATATTTTTACTTTTGTAAAAATAAAAAATCATAAATGCGTGAAATATGATTAAATCAAACCTAGTTTCAAAGCTGTCATCTAGTTCAAAATCAATATAAAAAAATTTTGATCTCGATATTTCGACGATATTCTGATAGATTTTTTCGATTGTATATTCTGAATTCTTAAATAACATAATAATGTTTAAATTTTATAATCTTATCTTTCTATTAATAATCTTATATAGTTGTTCTCCCATTAATAAGCAACATGGTTATCTTTTGGATGATTTTCTTGTTTCTTCAGAAAAAATATCAAAATTTGAAGTAAAAAATACTACAAAAAATGACGTATTCGAAGCTATGGGTTCACCATCGATTGAGATCCAAGATGTAGAGAATGTTTGGATTTATCTTTTGTCACTTAAAGAAAGAAAGGTTTTTGATGAAGATGAACTACTTTATCAGAGTATTTATAGATTTGAATTTGACAATAGTGGAATATTAATTGAACAAACATTATTAACTGCTGATAACTTTAATAAAATTGCTTTTTCTTCCGATGTAACAAAGGTAGAGAGAAATGCCTACGGAATTACTGACCAACTCTATGACGCATTTACGAGAGGTCAGTAAATAATTAGTTATAGTGCGGCTAATAATAATAAAGCTACAATATTAGTAATTTTAATCATCGGATTAACAGCGGGACCTGCGGTGTCTTTATATGGGTCTCCAACAGTATCTCCTGTAACCGCAGCTTTATGAGCTTCTGATCCTTTACCACCAAAATTTCCATCTTCAACATATTTCTTAGCATTGTCCCACGCGCCACCACCAGCAGTCATTGAAATTGCAACAAATATACCTGTAACAATTACACCAAGCAACATCGCGCCTACAGCTGAAACAGCTGCATTCTGATCGGCAACAATTGAAACAATTAAATAAAGTATTATTGGAGATAATACAGGCAGCATGGACGGAATTATCATCTCTTTGATTGCTGAACGAGTAAGCATATCGACTGATCTAGAGTAATCAGGCTTTGAATCACCTGTCATAATACCCGGATTATCAGCAAATTGTTTTCTAACTTCTTCAACTACTGCGCCACCTGCTCTGCCAACTGCCATCATTCCCATTGATGCAAATAAATATGGCAATAACCCGCCAATCAATAAACCAACAACAACATAAGGATTTTCAAGACTAAAATTAGGCGTTAAGTTTTGAACTAATTTTAAATCTTCAACATATGCAGCAAACAAAACAAGCGCACCTAGTCCTGCTGAACCAATTGCATAACCCTTTGTAACTGCTTTTGTTGTATTTCCAACTGCATCAAGTGCATCCGTAGTTTTTCTTACATTTTCATCAAGATTTGACATTTCTGCTATACCACCAGCATTATCAGTGACAGGACCATATGCATCTAGCGCAACAACCATTCCAGCGAGTGCAAGCATAGCAGTCACTGCAATTGCTATTCCAAACAAGCCAGCCAACTGAAATGTCATTACAATTCCTATTACGATAACCAATGCTGGAAGCGCTGTTGCTTCCATTGAAACTGCCAGTCCTTGTATTACATTAGTTCCATGGCCAGTCGTAGAAGCTTTTGCAACACTTTGAACAGGTCTATAATTTGTTCCTGTATAATATTCAGTTATCCAAATTAGAAGTCCTGTAATTACAATTCCAATTATTGAACAAATGTATAGAGAAGTACCAGAAAACGTAGTTTCGCCAAAAGTGAATTCTTTTGACATATCCCCTAATACTATTTGAGTTACTGGATAAATAAAAATCAATGAAAGTATTGCTGAGGCTATAAACCCTTTGTATAACGCGCCCATAATACTTTGAGAAGATCCTAGTCTTACAAAAAAAGTACCTATAATAGAAGCCACCAAACAGCTCCCTCCTATTGCCATAGGATAAATAGTCATCATGTGAGCAATTTCGCCTGAAAAAAATATTGTAGCTAAAACCATAGTTGCTACAATTGTAACAGCATAAGTCTCAAATAAATCAGCAGCCATGCCCGCGCAATCTCCTACATTATCTCCAACATTATCAGCTATAACTGCAGGATTTCTAGGATCATCTTCAGGAATACCCGCTTCAACTTTGCCAACTAAATCAGCTCCAACATCTGCTCCCTTGGTAAAAATTCCACCTCCAAGTCTTGCAAATATCGAAATTAGTGAGGCGCCAAATCCTAGGGCAACAAGCGCATGCTTGAGTGTCTCCTCAGATACAGAATAAGAATCTAATATCGCATAGTAAACTGATATAGATAACAAAGCCAAACCTGCAACAAGCATGCCAGTAACAGCGCCAGCTTTGAAAGCAACATTTAGACCTTTACCCAAACTCTCACTAGCTGCCTGAGCTGTTCTAACATTAGCTCTTACAGAAATTATCATTCCAATGTAACCTGCCGCACCTGATAGTATTGCGCCAATTAAATAACCTCCAACAACCCAAAAATCTCTAAAAAACAAATATAAAAGAACACATATAACTGCACCTACAATAGCAATAGTTGTATATTGTCTATTTAGATATGCCTGGGCACCAATTTGAATTGCTGATGAAATTTCTTGCATCTTTTCACTACCAGGATTTGATTTTAAAACTGAATTCCCAGCCCAAAAACCATAAATAATTGAAAGTATTCCTGAGAAAATAATTAGGTTTAATATACTCATATCTTATGTCCTTAATTGTTTATTGCTGGTGGAGAAAATGCCAAAAATTACATAAATATGCAACTTTTATTTTATTCTAATTTTATCTAAGGTTATCAAGTACTCCATTTAAAAGTGCAGCCTCTTTATTGCCAAAAAAATGATTTGATATCAATAAATACTCTGAAATAACAATTTTCTTCGAAATTTCTTTTTTTACTTCAATCTCATATATTGCACACCTGAAGATAGATAATAGTAATTTATCAAAAGATTGGACTTTACTTTTATTCTTAAGCGAACTTTCTAATATTAAGTCTATTTTTTTCAAATTAAAAAAAACACCTTTAAATATTTCTTTAGTAAGTAAAAGTTTTGAGCTATTTATTTTATTTTTAAAATTACTATTTTCAACAATGTGTAGAAGTAATTCATCAAAGGAGTCGTCTAAACCTTTTTTATTAATAGTAAATTCATAAAGAGCCTGAACAGCTAAAAGCCTTTGATATGATTTTACATCAGACATTGATTTTTAATTTTTTAAAACTGATATAGCTGCTAAAACTGCTTCTTTTGCTCTATTGAGTTTTTTTGAAGATCGCTCAGTTGCCTGCCTAATGCTTGAACATGTAAGAACTGTGTTGGAAACTGGAATTCTATTTTTAACAGATATTGAAAGTAGTGAATTTGTAATAGCATTTGCAATAAACTCATAATGATCTGTCTTACCTTTAATAATACAGCCCACTGCAATAACTGCATCGTATCTTTTTCTTTTAAGAAGTATCGCTATTTGAACAGGGATTTCAAGCGATCCGTTTACTCTAAATACATCGTAATTAAATTTTAGTCTTTTCAACTCAGTAACTGCACCATTCAATAAACCTTCTGTTATTTTGGGATAAAAAGTCGAGGCTACTATTAAGAATTTATATTTTTTAGTCATTTATAGTATTTAAAAATCTAGTCTCAATAATTTCAATATCAAAAGCATCTAAACCAATAAATTTCCACTCAGTATTTGTAAGAAGTATCATTTTTTTTACTCCAATTTCTGATAGGATTTGCGCTCCCATACCATAAATTCTAAGTTCGTCACTCGTAGTTTGTATTTGATTACCTAGATTTGATTGGTTTTTTATTAAATTATTAATTATAGATTTACCAGTATCTCTAATTAAGATAATGACTCCTCTATTTTCCTTTTCAATGGTCTTAATAGCTTTGTGCAATGAAGCATCATCACTTCCGTATTTACCAAACAAATTATCAAAGTAGTCTGTAACATGTACTCTGACCATAATCGGATTTCCATCACTCACATCTCCTTTTGTTAGTACAATTTGCTCGGTCCCGTCATAGAGTGACTCATATATTTTGATATTAAATTTACCACCTGAGTCTAAGTTTATTTCTGAGTCATAAGAATTTTTAATAAACTTATCTTTATCTCTTCTATGTGAAATTAAATCCACTATTCTTCCTATTTTGATTCTATGTTTTTTTGAAAATGCAATAAGATCAGGTATTCTAGCCATAGTGCCATCATCATTCATTATTTCACAAATAACTCCCGCTGGAGAATGTCCGCTAAGCCTAGCTAAATCAACTGATGCTTCTGTATGACCAGCTCTCATTAATACCCCTCCGTCTCTGGCAACTAATGGAAATACATGACCGGGACTCATAATATCTTTTTTTGATTTGTTTTGATCAATTGCAGTTAAGATTGTCACAGCTCGGTCCTGTGCAGAAATACCCGTTGTAACACCCTCTTTTGCTTCTATGGATATTGTAAATGCAGTGGAGTCACGAGAGTCATTATTTTGTGACATCAAAGGTAAATCAAGTATCTTCACTCTTTCCTCTGTTAGCGATAGACAAATTAAACCCCTACCATGAGTTGCCATAAAGTTTATTGCCTTATCGTCAACTTTTGCTGCAGGAATGATCAAATCTCCCTCATTTTCACGATCTTCATCATCGACCATAATTACCATTTTACCATTTTTTTGGTCTTCAATTATTTCTTCAATAGATGATATAAATTCATTATTCATAAGCAATATAGGTCAACGATTTTGCGTAACATATCTTGCAAGCATATCTACTTCAAGGTTTATTCTATCGCCTACTTTTAATTTATTAAGATTAGTTTTTTTCCATGTGTAAGGAATTATATTAAGATAAATTTCACTTTTTTTAAAATTATTGACAGTAAGAGAAATGCCATTTATGGCAACAGACCCTTTTTTTTGCGATAAACTTACTTATTTTTTTAGAAATTTTGAATTTCAACTCATAAGAGCCACCAATTTTTATTAATGATACTAACGAAGCAGTATCATCAACATGTCCAAAAACAAAATGCCCACTAATTTCGTCTCCAACTCTAAGAGATTTCTCAATATTTACTTGATCGCCTATTTTTATATGATTAAAGTTTGTACAATTTACTGTCTCTTTTGAAACATCAAAGCTAAGCCTTGTTTTTTTAGATAATTTTTTTTTAGATGTAACAGTTAAACATACTCCATTACAGCAAACTGAGCTTCCTTTTTTTACATCATTAAAGTTAAGATTAGTATCAAGCACAAGCCTATAGTCTTTTAGTTTCTTATACTCTTTAACAGTTCCTATATTTTCTATTATTCCCGAAAACATGGATTATTTTTTCCTATAAATGGATAATTGATCATTTTCAATCGATTTAGCGCTAATTAATTTAAATTTTTTTAAATTTTCAATACTATCAATATCTAAATTTGAAATAGCATTAATACCTTTATTTCCCATTATTTTGCTCGCCCTAAACCAAGCTATTTCGTCAATAAGATTTTCATTCAACAGAGAAGCTGATAATTTTGAGCCTCCTTCAACCAACACTCTCATATACCCTAAATCAGATATTTTTCTTATGACAGTATTGATATCTAACACATTATTTACTTCTTCAATTTTTATATACTTTATATTCTTTGAATTTAAAATTTTTTTCTTCATTTTATCAGAATGAAAAATATATATTTTACGGTTTTTATTACTAAATATTTTTAAATTATGCTTTAAATCTAGTCTTCTATCTAAAACAAATATATCAGGAGATCTTTTACTCAGTCCTTCAAGCCTACAATCTAACATGGGGTTATCTTTTCTTATTGTGCCAGTTCCTACAATCAAACATTCGTTCAACGATCTAAATTTATGGCCTAACATTCTTGAAGTTGAATTAGTGATCCATTTACTTTCGTATAGATTTGTCGCAATCTTGCCATCAGCTGTAGATGCAATTTTAAGTGTTATGAATGGCTTATGATCTTTTATTGAATTAAAAAAAATATTATTTAATTCTTCTACTTTATCTCCAAAATTTTTAATAATAACTTTAATACCAGCTGACCTTAACTTTTTTACTGAATTATTATTTACTAGAGGATTTTTATCAACCTGAGAGATAATCACTTTTGCAAATTTGAGTTCTATAATTTTATCAACACAAGGAGGGGTTTTACCTTCGTGCGAACATGGTTCTAGAGTGCAATACAAATGAGCACCTTTGATATCTTTTTTATTTTTAATTTGGTTTATTGCATGAATTTCGGCGTGAGGTACCCCTTTAGGCTGTGTCCAGCCTCTTGACAAAATTATACCGTTGTTAACAATTACTGCTCCTACCGGAGGGTTTGGATAAGTTGTACCAATGGCCCTAAGTGCCATCCTTTCTGCGATTCTAAGATAATTTTTTTCACTCAAATGCTAACCTAATCTTCAGTGGAAGAAATTACACCTAAGAACTCTTCAAAATCTTTTGCCTCACGAAAATTTTTATAGACTGATGCAAAACGAACATATGCAACAGAGTCAATGCTTTGCAATCCTTCCATAACAATTTCACCTATCACATCTGATGAAACTTCTGTTTCACCTAGACTCTCAACTCTTCTAACTATACCACTAATCATTCTATCAACTCTTTCATTGTCAACTGGTCTTTTTCTTAGAGCAATTTGCACTGATCTTTCTAGTTTATCACGATCAAATGGGACTTTCTTTCCTGATTTTTTAAGAACAGTCAGTTCCCTCAATTGTATACGTTCAAATGTTGTAAAGCGTGCGCCACATGCAGAGCAAAACCTTCTTCTTCTTATAGCAGAATTGTCCTCCGTAGCTCGTGAGTCCTTGACTTGGGTATCATTATTTCCACAAAATGGACACTTCATATTGTCACCTAATTATAAATTGGAAATTGATTACAGAGATTTATCACTTTCTCTTTTACTATTTTTTCAACTTTACTATTATCTTTTGGGTTTTGTTTTAGTCCTGATAACGTTTCAAGGATTAAATTTCCAACAGTTTCAAATTCCTTTTCTTTAAAACCTCTTGTTGTAGCAGCAGGAGTCCCCAACCTGATTCCAGAAGTTATTTTTGGGGGTTTCGGGTCCTTTGGTATTCCGTTTTTATTACATGTAATGTGAGCTTCCTCAAGACTTGTTGAAGCCGCATCGCCTGTCAGGTCCATTGGGGTTAAATCAACTAATATTAAATGCGTGTCTGTACCTCCAGAAACAATTTTGAGACCACCATCTACTAGTGTTTGACTAAGAGTTTGTGCATTTTTAATAACTTGTTTTATATATTCTTTAAATTCTGGTTTTAGAGCTTCACCAAAGGCAACAGCTTTACCTGCTATTACATGCATTAGAGGTCCACCTTGATACCCTGGGAATACAGCTGAATTAAATTTTTTGCCTAAGTCTTTATTATTCGAAAGTATCATGCCACCTCTAGCACCTCTTATAGTTTTATGAGTTGTCGAAGTAACAACATCTGCAAATTCTATAGGATTAGGATACTCTTCAGCTGCAACTAATCCTGAAAAGTGAGCCATATCTACATGCAGATATGCTCCTACCAAGTCACAAATTTCACGAAATCTTTTGAAGTCTATAATTCTCGAGTAAGCACTTCCTCCTGCAATTATTATTTTAGGTTTATGTTCTTTTGCGAGCGACTCAACTTCATCATAATTTATCAACCCTTCATCATCCAATCCATACTGAACTGCATTAAACCATTTTCCTGACATGGATGGTGCTGAACCATGAGTTAAATGTCCACCAGCATCCAAGCTCATACCTAAAATTGTATCTCCTGGTTTTATTAGAGCTAACATAACCGCGCCATTAGCCTGCGCTCCTGAATGAGGCTGTACATTAGCATATTCGCATTTATAGAGTTTTTTTAGTCTCTGAATTGCAAGGTCCTCAGCAATATCAACAAATTCACAGCCTCCATAATAACGGGCAGCCGTATACCCTTCTGCATATTTATTTGTTAATACAGATCCTTGAGCTTCTAATACGGCTTTTGAAACTATATTTTCAGATGCAATTAACTCAATCTGATTTTGTTGTCTTGAAAGTTCTTTGTTTATTGCTTCATGAATTTCGTTATCTATTTCTTGAAGTGGAGATGAAAAAAAAGTCATATATTTATCCTATTTTATTTATTCTAACAGCGTGTCGGCTGCCTTCAAAGTCCGTATTTAAGAATGTTTCAACTAGACTTAAGGCTGTAGCTTGATCTATAACACGAGCGCCTAAAGTCAAAATATTTGCATCATTATGTTCCCTAGCTAATTTTGTAACCTCACTGCTATAACAAAGAGCAGCTCTTATCCCAGGTTTTTTATTTGCTGCCATTGCCATCCCTTGGCCAGTTCCACAGACTAATACGCCCTTATGAGCTTTTTCATTTAAAATATCATTTGTAACTTTTGAAGCGTAGTCAGGATAATCTACTGGATCTTTTTTATCTGGCCCTCTATCAATAACATCAACTCCACAATCTAAAAGGCGTTTGATTATTTGATCTTTTAGATCAAAACCTGCGTGGTCTGAAGCAATAGATACTTTAGTTTGTTCACTCATATAGGATATTATTAAACTAATTATACTAAATCTTGTATATAAAAAAATACAATAATTAATTCCAAAGAGACTTTTTTTGTAAGACTTTTTTTAAAGTTGTCGGTTTATCTGTCATTATACCGTCAACATTTATATTTATTAGATCTATCATCTGGTTTTCATCATTAATTGTCCAGACATGTATTTTTTTTCCAAGACTATGAACATGCTCGACTAGATCACTAGTAACAATTCTAAAGCCCATATATGTCATAGGTATTTGAAGACATGGAATACTATTATCATAGATAGAAAATAATCTATTAAGAAAAAATAATATGGTCTCACTCTTAGTCATCGATGAACATAGATTATCTTTAAACTCTTTTCTCAAAATATCTATCTTAGTATTACTAAATGAACCAATACATATCCTGTCAATATTTTTCATAGATTTTAATTTATCTTTCAATAAGTATGCAGACTCTAAACTTTTGGGTTCAATATTAAAATTTATCTCAGGCCAAGAAGATAAGGCCTCGTCAAGTAATGGGATTGTATGTGTCTCAAAAATTTTTTTATTTTTTAACTCTTCATAATTTAAATTTTCTATTTTTACATCTAGGCCAAGAATTCTTTTTAAATCTGGATCATGAAATATTATTAACTTATTATCTTTTGTATGCCTCACATCTGTTTCGATGTGCCGATATCCTAAATTAATTGAATTATTGAATGCATCTAAAGTATTTTCACAAAAATCATAGGAACCGCCACGATGTGCGAATGGAATAAAATTATAATTGTCTAAAAATTTAAAAGACATATATATACTGAATTATGTTACTTAATTTTATTACTATATTAGGCTTCAATTTTATCGTCATCACTATTTTGTGGATATCGTCCCTTAAAACCAGAAGAGCAGATTTTATTGATATTTACTGGGGTCCCAGTTTCTTTTTTTCATTTCTGTTGGCTCTGGTATTAGATAATTCATTTTCTGTTACTGAAATAATATGCTTATTTCTAACAACAATATGGGGTTTTAGACTTGGTATCTATCTTTTAATTAGAAATGTTAATAAGACTGAGGATATTAGATATGTTAAAATTAGAGAAGCTAGAGGAGATATTGGTCTTTATTTAACAGCTTACTTAATCCAAATAATTTTAATTCCAATTATATCATTGCCCCTGATCAGCATTTTAGACACTAGTACTGATCTAAGTTTTGTCCATTGGGTAGGTATATTGATAGCACTTTCAGGAATTCTTATTGAAACGATAGCTGATATACAATTATCCAAATTTAAATCAGATCAAAATAATATTAATAAAGTTATGGATAAAGGGCTTTGGTATTATTCAAGACACCCTAATTATTTCGGGGATAGTCTATTTTGGTGGGGTATTACAATTTACTGTTTTGCATTATCCAACAATTTATTAATTTTTATTGCTCCAATAATAATGACTTACTTATTGCTTAGGGTTTCTGGTGTGACTATGTTAGAAAATAGATTATCAAAAAAGAAGAATGGTTATGCTGAGTATATAAACTCTACTAGCTCTTTTATAATATTGCCAAAGAAAAAATCTAAATGAGTGTATCAAAACTTAAATATCCAAAAAATAGGTTGCGACGAACTCGTCAAGCTAAATGGATCAGAAACCTTACTCAAGAAAATATGCTTAGTTCAAACGATTTAGTTTGGCCAGTTTTTGTATGCGAAGGAAACAATATCAAAGATGAAATTCAATCAATGCCTAATGTTTATAGGTATTCGATAGACAATTTAAATGAGGTCTATGATATTGCTAGTGAGCATAAAATAAATCTTATAGCTGTATTTCCATTCACGCCTCAGGAGCTAAAAACAAAATATGGAGATGAAGCACTAAATTCAGATAATTTAGTTTGTAGGTCTCTTGAAAAGCTTAAAAGTCATAAGCCTGACTTTGGTATTATGTGCGATGTTGCATTAGATCCATATACAGATCATGGCCATGATGGATTATTAAGCGATGAAGGTAAGATTCTAAACGACGAAACTAATGGTGTTTTAGTTAAACAATCTATCCTGCTTGCTGAACATGGTGCAGATATAATTGCTCCTTCAGATATGATGGATGGTCGGATTGGCATGATTAGAGACGAGTTAGAAAAAAATAAGTTTGTGGATACTCTCATTTTGTCTTATGCAGCAAAATATTCATCAAGCATGTATGCGCCATTTAGAGATGCTGTTGGCTCATCCAAGAATTTAAAGACAGATAAAAAAACTTACCAGATGAATATATTAAATTCTGATGAAGCAATCAGAGAGGCATCAATGGACATAGCTGAAGGGGCCGATATGATAATGGTAAAGCCTGGAATTAGCTATTTGGACATCATATACAGAATTAAGAATGAACTTAAGTATCCCACATTTGCCTACCAAGTTTCAGGTGAGTACTCACTCATTAAATTCGGATCACAGCAAGGTATAATTAACGAAGAAACTATGGTTATAGAACAATTGTCTTCATTCAAAAGAGCAGGAGCAGATGCAATAATTACATATTTTGCGCCTGAAGTTTCAGAGTTTTTAAAACTAGTTAATTAAACGTTTTATTAAACTTGATGTATCAAGTTTATTACCACCTAAGTTTTGAACATCACTGTAGAATTTATCTACAATTTTAGTCACCTCTAAATTAATGCCGTGTGTATCTGCTTCTGTAAATGCGATGGAAAGATCTTTTCTCATTAAATCAACGGCAAAACCAAATTCGAATTCTCCCGCTACCATTGATTTAAAACGATTATCCATTTGCCATGATTGTGCAGCACCTGAAGAAATTACATCCAATACATCATCAGGGTTTAAATCAGTATGTTTCATAAAATAAATAGATTCTGATAAGCCTTGAATTAGTCCAGCAATACAAATTTGATTTATTATTTTGGTTAGCTGACCAGATCCTGAAGGACCCATATATTTTATTTTTTTTCCATATGATCCTAATATTTCAATACTTCTTTCATATGCCTCCTTTGAACCTCCAATCATTATACTTAATTGGCCTTTCTCTGCTCCCGCTTGTCCTCCTGATATTGGGGCATCAAGGAAACTAACACCCAAATTTTCTAAGTTTTTTTCTACTTCTCTTACTATCTTTGGAGATACAGTTGAATGATCAATGAATACTGTCTTTTCTTTAACAGAGTTTAAACAGCCTTTATCTATTGAAGTGATTTCTTTTAAATCTTCATCATTGCCTACACATGAAATAATAAAATCATATTTTTGATTAGTTTCTGATAATTTATCAATAGCTTTTCCTTTATAATTTTTGATCCAGTTATCACATTTACTTTTTGTACGATTATAAATAGAAACATTATGTTTTTTTGATAGGTAGCCAGCCATTGGAGAACCCATTTTTCCAATCCCTATAAAAAGAATATTATACATTGAAAATATCCATCATTCTTTGCATAGAGCTTATGGTTACAAGCAAAGGCATTCTTAACAATCTTCCTCCAGGAAAATTTTTGTGTTTAATCTTTTCAAATGCCTCGAGCTCCTTTGTTTTTTCACTTACCATATTTTCTGCTAAAATCTTTCCAGCAATTCCAGTTAATGCAACTCCATGTCCTGAGAAGCCTTGAGCATAATAAATTTTATCATTCACCGTCCCAATGTCAGGCACCCTATTCATTGTTAACGCTATTAATCCCCCCCAAATATAGTCAATTTTTAATTCACTTAAATTTGGATATACTTTATTTAATTGCTTCTTGGTTCTCTTTTTTAATCCCTCTACAATCTTTAGTGAATAGCCTACTGCACCACCAAATATCATTCTCTTGCTGTCAGACAATCTATAATAATTTAAATCAAAATTTGTATCACTAACGCAATAATCGTTTGGCAATATTTCTCTTTGTAAATTTTGACTTAATGGCTCAGTACAGACAATGTAAGTAGCACATGGCATTATTCTATTTTCAATACCTAAATTGAGACCTTTTATATAGGCGTTGCAACACACTGCTATTTTTTTAGCTTTTACCATACCTTTATCTGTTAGTACTTCAACTGTATGACTTGATTGATTAATTTTCGTAACCGCAGATCTTTCATAAAGTTTCACATCTAATTTTTCTGCCGCTTTTACTAAACCCAATGCATATTTAATTGGATGTAAATGCCCTGCCCCTTTATCAAGGACACCCCCGTAGTAAATTGATGAACCAATTTCTTTATCGACGCTATTTTTGTCAAGGAGTTCTAAATTATTATAGTTGTATGTTTTTATTTTATACTCTCTGTTTTCTTCGTACTCTTTTAGTTTGGCCGCGCTAGTAGCGGCACTAATTCCCCCATTTTTTTTATCACATTCAATGCCAAATTCCCTTATTCTGTCATCAATTAAATCTACAGAAGCTTGAGATATATCCCAGATTTGCCTTGCAAGTTTAATTCCATATTTCTTCTCAATTACGTCTATACCCCATGATACGTCATTCCAGATTTGGCCTCCGTTTCTGCCCGAAGCGCCCCATCCAAATAAATTTTGCTCGATAACAATTACCTTTAGTCCTTTTTTTGCAGCCTCAATAGCTGTTGATAGTCCTGAAAAGCCTCCACCGACTACACAGATGTCACACTCATGGTTATCAATTAGTTGGTCATAAGGTTTCTTTAGGGTCTCTATATTTAGTGCATAGTAACTGTCTGGATAGTTTTCCATATAAAACTAAGATAGATATTAAATTTTGGAATGTAAACTTTTAGGTTCAATTTTACCAGCCTGAGCTCTTTTACCTAGCCATTTTTTTATTTCATTAGCTGCCAATAGAGTTTTACCATTATTCTCATTTAAAATACCTTCCTTAGAATCAAAGCAAATGCCACTCAAAGTTTTTCCACTTTTGAATTTCTGTAATGTCACTCCTCTTCCTTTTTGCATTAAAGGTATTTCTGAATGATCAAAAATTAGAAGTTTTACCGCTTTCTTTTCACCACTAAAAACAGCTATTAAGTCTCCTTTTTTTTGAAAACAGGAGATGGCTTTATCATTACCTTTTAAATTCATGACCCTTTTACCCGATTTAGTGGATGCCATTAAATCTGAGGTATTTACGAAAAATCCTTTTCCTGCACTACTGGTAATTAGATATTCTCTCTCTTGCTCATAAGTGGTTGCAAATAAAATTTCTTCATTATCATTTTTATCTATCAAAAGACTGATAGGATCGCCAAAACCTCTTCCTGCAGATATCTTATTACAATTAATTGTATAAAATTTACCTAAAGTAGAAAAAAGCAGAAGTTTACTATTATTTTTTAATTTTATAATAAATTTCTCAGCATCACCTTCTTTATACTTCACGTTTGTATAGTCATCCTGATGCCCTTTTATAGTTTTTATCCATCCATTTTTTGAGAGTATCACTGTTATGGGATCTTTACTTTCAAATTCTTCAGTCGAGTAGTCAATTTCTTTATATTCTTTATTTACAATAGTTTTTCTATTTGTAGCATTTTCATCTTTTGAAAATATTTCTAAACTTTTTGAGAATTCTAAATTTAATTCCTTAATTTGCTCTTTTTTTGATTTTAGTAGTTTGTTTAATTCTTTCTTGTATGTATTCAAATCTTCATTTTCTTTTTTGATTTCTTTTTCTTCTAATTTTTTTAACTGCCTTAGCCTCATTGCCAGTATTGCTTCGGCTTGCCTCTTATTTATTCTAAATACGCTAATCAACTTTTTTTCAGGATCTTCCTCTGTTCTAATAATTTTTATTACTTTATTTAAATTTTTATAAACTATTAAAAAGCCTTTGAGTATTTCTAGTCTATTCTCGGTTTGAATTAATCTATATTTTGTCCTTCTCTTTAAAACATTAAATCTATGGTCAATGAATGATTTAAGGCTCTCTTTAATTGAGAATAATTTTGGCTCGAGTTTGTGATTTATCGCATTAAAATTGATGGCGTATCTAATTTCTAAATCTGAATTCTTACATAAATCCTCAAAAATTACTTCAGCTTTAAAACTTCTATTTTTTGGAATGAGAACTATTCTGATGTCTTCTGCAGACTCATCTTGAATTGCCTCTAGGTAATTTGCTTTCTTATTATCAATAAGATCAGATATTTTTTCTATAATTCTAGCTTTGTTTACTTGATAGGGAATTTCATAGACGATGATTTGATATTGACCTCTTCCAAGATCTTCTTTTTTCCATCTTGCCCGAAGCCTTATTGTTCCCTTTCCTTTAACATAGGCATCTTTCAATGCATTATCACTGTCAATGATTTCGCCTCCTGTTGGAAAATCTGGTCCCGGAATAAGCTTTAGTAATTGTGAGTTAGTATAATTTGGATTTTTTAATAATTTTGATAAAGCCTTAAACAATTCATTGATGTTATGGGGAGGAATATTTGTTGCCATTCCAACTGCAATTCCTGAACTTCCATTAGCTAGCAAATTTGGAAACGCTGATGGAAGAACTATTGGCTCGTGATCGATGCCATCATATGTATTGATATAATCAATGGTATCCTCTGATATATCTTTTAGCATCAGTTCTGCTAACGCAGTCAATCTTGCCTCTGTATATCTCATTGCAGCTGCATTATCTCCATCAATGTTGCCAAAATTTCCTTGGCCGTCAACTAACGGATACCTTGTTGAAAAATTCTGAGCTAATCTCACGAGCGCTTCGTAAACAGACTGATCTCCGTGTGGGTGAAATTTACCAATTACATCGCCAACTATTCTTGCTGATTTCTTAAAACCAGAACTTGAGTTTAACCTTAATTGAAACATTGCAAACAATAGCCTTCTATGAACTGGCTTTAGCCCATCACGAATATCTGGTAGCGCTCGATGAGTAATTGTTGAGAGTGCGTATGCTAGATACTTTTCTTCTAACGCGTCAGTGAAGTTAATGTTTTTGATATTCATTTTATAATTGAAATTTTTAGATGATTCCTGCTTTTTGGGAAATTAAGATTATTTGGTTCATAAAATCTCTTACGAAAAAAATGCTCTGTCAGACTAAGTGCGTTCTCTAAATCCTCATTATTATATTCAGACGATCTGTTGATTAAAAAGTTGGGTAGTTTAAATAGTTTATCTTTATAAGATCCTGCTCCTTCTATGGTTACAGCCCTTCCACTACTTGGCGAAACAAACTTTAAATTTTCTTTCTCAGATGTTACTGCACATTCAGTTAAATCTAGCCCGTAACCGATATCTGACAGTAAATCAATTTCCCAAAAAATATAGCTTTTGATCCAATCTTCTTTATTTTTACATATATCTTTTATTAGACTTAGTGATTTTTCATACATAAACGCATTTTGCTGTTTCTCTGCCATAGTAGATATAATTATTGAACAAATAGAATTTATCCCATGCAAATTTACTTTACGATTCAGTATATAAGATGACCACAATTTAATAGGTTCAACAGTATAATTACCCAAGTGGCTTTCTAAACGTCCAGACCAATTTAACATTACTTCATTTCCTGGCTCTATTACTGCACGTAAGTTTTTTGAGTGTATTCCTCTAATTAATCCCTTATGCCTTCCATGGTCTTCTGTAAACGTATCTAAAATATAGGATGACTCATTATATTTTTTAAATCCTAATACAAATCCTGTTCCAGACCACCTCATATTTTCTTTTCTTTAGCCAGCTTTACAAATAAAAATAGGTGAATCTTTTTGTTTTCAAATCTTGCAATTTCTTTTCTTGAAGCTTGACCAATTTCTTTCAACATTGAACCTTTCTTTCCAACAAGTATATTCTTATGTGATTGTCTTTTAACTACAATCGATTGGTAAATTTTGATTTGACTTGCAACCTTATTAATCTTTTCAGTTACGACATCACACTGATAAGGTATCTCCCTATGTATCTTATCTAGTATTTTTTCTCGTGTTACTTCTGAGTAAAATAGCTTCTTCTTAATCTGTAAATTACTAGAGGGCTTGCTTTTTATTGAAGTTTTAATAGTAAATTTCTTTGAAAATTTTATGAGATTTGCAACTCCTTCACCTGTAAGACTTGAGATTGGAAATATTTCATTAAATATTTTTTCTTTTGAATAAAATTTAATTGCGCTAAGTACTTTATCTTTCTTAACTTTGTCTATTTTATTTAGTATTAAAAATACATGCTGTTTTTCAATTTTATTTTCTAGAGAGTTAATAATTTTTTTATATTCATTATTAATTCTTAGCGATATATCTACGACAACGTAAATTAAATCTGAAGTCTCAATTTCCGCAAGAGGAGATGAGATTATGTTATTATTAATTTTTTTTCTACTCGAAAAAAAGCCTGGAGTATCTTGGATAATAAATTCGTTTTCAGAGAATTTCTTATAAACCTTTTGATTAAATGTAGTTGACTGTTTTTTCCTTGAAACAAGTGATACCCGCTGTCCCATTATTTTATTAACAAGAGATGACTTTCCAGAATTTGTTGGTCCAATTAATACAATGTTTCCACTCTTCATTTAATAGAATTTATCTTATTTTTCTCTATGAAAGCAAGTGCAGCATTTTTTTCTGACTCTTTAATTGATGAAGAAGTTCCTATAGCTTTTTTATAATTCATAAATTCAACTTGAATTTTAAATTTAGGATTATGGTCAGGACCAGTTTTACTGATTGTTTTATACTTAGGAAGGGTTTTATATTTTTTTAGAGTCCACTCTTGCAGCTTTGATTTTGAATCAATAATATCTTCAGCAATATTATCAAATTTTTTTTTCCATAATGCTAATATAACTTTTCTTACTTGAGTAAAACTAGAGTCTAAATATATTGCTCCCAACAATGCTTCACATGCATCAGATAGAATGCTTTTTTTATTGTTACCACGTGATGATTTTTCAGTTTGTCCTAAAAGAATAAAATCTCCAAGGGATATTTTTTTTGATATTTCATGGCAGGCATTTCTATCTACCAGACTACTTAGCATTTTGTCGAGAGAACCCTCTTGTTTACCTGGTTTATCTAATAAAAGTTTTTCTGAAATTACTAATCCTAACACCCTATCACCGAGAAATTCTAAATTTTCATTACTTTCTAGTTTTTTGAAACTCTTATGTGTGACTGCCCGTCTTAATAGGGTTTTGTCTTTAAATTTGTAGGAAATTTTTTTTTCTAAAATTGATAAATTTTTTGCCATTAACTTATTAGCTTAAGCAACCTTTTAAATTGTATATCAAAAGGCCACTTCCAAATTTCATAAAATTTTGAACCACCTTCAGTTGAAAAAAATATAATTTGTGCCTTACCTACTAATCTATTAAAGTTTACAGAGCCCCAAAATCGGCTATCATTTGAATTATCTCTATTATCACCTAGGAAAAAGTAACTGTCGTTAGGAACAATGATTTCATTGGTGTTATCGCCAGGGGATCCGTCTATATAATTATAAATTTCATATGATTTTCCATTTGGTAAAGTTTCAATGAGAACTCTTGCTTTTACTACGCGTCCATTTTTTAAAATTTTCGTATCCTCTCTTAATTCTTTATATTTAGCGCTTTCACCATTAATGATTAATTTACCATCTTTAACTTTAATAATATCACCCGGCATACCTACTAATCTTTTAATATAGTCCAAATTAGTGTGAGGCGGTTTAAATATTATAACATCTCCTCTTTCTGGATTTGTTGATAAAACTCGATCTGATATTGGCCCAAGACTAAATGGAAATGAATGTTTACTGTAGCCATAATCGTACTTTGAAGCAAATAACCGATCACCAATAAGTAAGTTTGGCTCCATCGAGGAAGAGGGAATAAAAAATGGTTGAAATAAAAAAGTTCTGATCAATAAAGCTATTAACAATGCATAAATCAATGTTAACAAATTTGATTTAAACCATGATTTACTAAGAAATTTATCAGTCATTAAATTAATCAATTGTTACAACTGCTTGAGCGTAAGGAAACTCGTCAGTAATTGTTAAACTTATGTCTGGCTCCTTATCGTTCGCAATTTTTTTGAGTTGAAGTTGAGAATTTCCATGAAAAGTAATTGTAGGTTTTCCTGAGGGTAGATTGGTAACTTCTAAATCTCTCCAAAATACTCCATTTCTAAAACCTGTACCAAGAGCCTTTGCCGCAGCTTCCTTAGCTGCAAACCTTTTAGCGTAACAAGCTGCACTTTCTTTTCTTCTTTCACATTTTTTTATCTCATTTTCTGTAAAAATTCTTTTTTTAAACCTATCTCCAAACTTGGAAAGTGTGTTTTCTATTCTGCGTATATCAATTAAATCTGATCCTAGGCCTATCACTGAATTTCCCTTCCTTTTTTTATCAGTTCTCTAAATTTACTTATTGACTTTTCTAGTCCAAGAAAAACTGACTCAGAAATGATAAAATGTCCAATGTTAAACTCTTTCACTTCCTTTATCTTAGATAGTTCCCCTACAGAATCGAATGTAATTCCATGACCAAGATGTAGTTCAAGTCCAATGCTATTACTAAAATCTGCTGCTTCTTTAATCCTTTCAAGTTCTGATGAGGCATCTTCCTTATAGTTTATTTTACGGCAAAATTCTCCTGTATGAAGCTCAACAATGTCAGCTCCAATCTCTTTGGCCATTTTGATTTGGTCCGTTGAAGCGTCTATAAACAAAGAGACCCTTATGTTATTTTTTTTTATCTTTTCAATTTTTGGCACGAGAATATTATGATTATTTCTTACATCTATTCCACCTTCAGTAGTTATTTCTTCTCTTTTTTCTGGAACAATACAACATGCATTCGGACCTGCATTCACTGCTATGTCAACCATTTCATCAGTTGGCGCCATTTCAAAATTTAATGGAATGGAAATATTATTTATAATTTCATTAATATCATCGTCTCTTATATGACGCCTATCTTCTCTTAGATGCGTAGTTATGCCATCTGCTCCATATTCTTGGCACAAAAGGGCAGCTCTTAATGGGCTTGGATAGTTTTCTCCTCTAGCATTTCGTAGAGTTGCTACATGATCAATATTTACACCAAGACGAGGTAGACTCATTTATATTACTCTACTGCCAGGTTTTGTAGCAGGTATTTTATTAAGATCATCTGGGAGGTTATCAGGATCATAAATTGGAATATCAAGTTTTAGAACTGATATAACATCGTAATTTTTAAATAATTTATGATTTGAACGATCAACGATTGCTGCGATGCCTAATAAATTAATATTTAGGGGTTGTAGTTTTTCTAAACATTCGTTTGTTGATTTCCCAGTTGTTATAACATCCTCTACGAACAAGACGTTTGTATTTTCTTGAATATTAAAGCCTCTCCTCAATTCAAATTCATTATCAATTCTTTCATAAAATATGAATTTAGATCCTAAAGATCTTGCAAGCTCATAGCCTACAAGAAGACCTCCTAAAGCAGGAGAAATCACATAATCAATCTTGTCACTAATATTTTCTTGCACCCTGTGCTTTAATTCATCACAGACCATCTCTCCATTTCGAGGGTCCTCGAATAACTTAGAACACTGGCAATAAATTTTAGATCTTTTTCCCGATGAGAGTATGAAGTGTCCATTTTGAATAGCTTTTACTTTCTCAAAAAAATCTATTATTTCTTTTTCAGTTTTCATAAATTTATCAAAAGCCTACTCACAGTACTTACAATATCTACCTCTGAGAGAGTTTCTATAATCTTATCCAGATGATCAAGATTATGAACGTCAATAATAAAAATCATATCAAAATAATCATCACCTTTTTCAGATATATTGAGGTTAGTTATATTTCCATCTGCACTTCCAATAATGGTCGCTAATTTACCTAAAGATCCAGGTTCATTTTTAACTGAAACTTTGACTCTTGATGAAAAATACTGTTTCGGGTCCACATCTTTCCATGTAGCAGTAATCCAATCCTCTTTCTTTGTTTCTTTATCCAGCTCTTTACATAAACTAGAGTGAATAATTATACCTGAATCTTCTGATGTAAGTCCTAAAATATTTTCATTAGGCAAAGGGAAACAACATTCTGCATAATGAATTGCAATTCCAGGTTGGAAGTTGCTTATCTCTAAAGGCATCTTATCGTTTGTGTCTCTTCTTCTATATCGAGAAAAAAATGATAAAGTTGAACGGGGCTTAAACTTTGATAATTGATGTGGCTTTATGCTTCCTTTGCCAATTGCAACAAGAAACTCCTCAGGACTTTTTCTATTAAAACTTTTTGCAAAATTAATTATTTCTGTATTAGAGATATCTTCATTTCTACCTGTAACTTTGTGTAATATTTTTAATCCCAGAGCTGTAAATTCATCTTTTTCCTGCTTTTTAAAAAATCTTTTAATTGATGACTGCGCCTTTGCTGTTGTAACAATATTTTCCCAAGTTTCAGATGGAGATGGTTTTTTTGATGTTAGTATTTCAATCTCATCTCCATTTTGAAGTTTTGTAAACAAGGGTCTTGGTTTTCCATTAATCTTGCATCCAACACAGCGATTGCCAATTTCAGAGTGAAGGGCATATGCAAAATCGATTGAGTTAGAATTTGCAGGCAGATGAATTAAGTCACCTTTCGGTGTAAAGCAAAACACTTGATCCTGGAACATTTCTAATTTTGTGGCTTCAAGCAACTCCTCAGAGCTTCCACCGCTGTCTAAAATTTCCACTAAGTCTCTTAACCAAGTAACATTAACTGGATCTGAAGAGGAATTATTTACTAAATTATAGTTCTCTTTATAACTCCAGTGCGCGGCTATACCCTTATCTGCTATAGTGTTCATTTCATTCGTTCGAATTTGAAGTTCAACTCTCTGTCTTTCAGGGCCGACAATCGTTGTATGAATTGACTGATAATTATTTATTTTTGGTGTAGATATATAATCCTTAAATGAGCCTGGTACAGCAGACCACCGGTTATGAATGATGCCTAATATACTATAACAATCTTCGATGCTATTAGTGATAATCCTATAAGCAAAAATATCCGACAATTGTCTAAAAGCAATTTGCTTATTCTGCATTTTATTCCATACAGAGAAGATTTTTTTTTCACGTCCTATTATTTGACAATCAATTTCATTTTTTTCTAAAAGACTAAAGATCCTTGTCTTTATTTTATCAGTTAAATTAGATTTATCTTTCTTTAAATACTCAATTCTTGTCATCAGTGAGGAATATGCTGATGGATTTAAAATTTGAAATGACAAATCTTCCAGCTCATCTTTGAATTCATGCATTCCCAATCTTCCAGCAAGGGGAGCATAGATTTCTAATGTTTCCGATGCAATACGTTGTCGTCTTTTTTCTTGTGGAATAAATTGAATCGTTCTCATATTGTGCAAACGGTCAGCTAGCTTAACTAACAAAACTCTGATATCCTTCGACATTGCTAAAATTAATTTTCTGAAATTTTCAGCCTGAAATTTGTTTTCAGTATACGTTTCAATTTTTGATAGTTTTGTAACGCCGTTTACTAATTGAAGGACTTCTTTCCCAAATTTTTCCTCAATTTCATTTTCTGTAGCAAGAGTATCCTCAAGTGTGTCATGTAATAGGCCCGTTATAATTGTGGAAGTATCTAACTTTAAGTTTAATAAAATATCTGCAACTGCAACTGGGTGAGAAATATAAGGATCTCCTGAATGTCTTTTTTGTGACTTGTGACATTCTACTGCAAAAGAATAAGCTTTTTCTATTAATTTAGAATCAAGATTCTTATCAATTGGTTTTGCAGGTTTATAGACTGTTGTTTGTGCCATAATGCACTATTAATCATACATTATATACTAAGTGAAGCCCAAAATAATTGACTATTTATAAGGTATTAGAGACTTTGTATAATTTATCTTCAATATGTAAGCTTTTATGAAGCCTCATAATTGATGATTTTTTTTCAGAGTGAAGCCATCCAGGACAAATGTCCATTAAAGGCTTTAATACAAAATTTCTCTCATGAAGTCTTGGATGTGGAATTTCAATAGAATTTTTTTTATCATTTATCAATATTTTGCTGGACCTACTTAGTAAAAGAATATCCAAATCACATGTCCGAGAAGTATTTTTACGGTAGGCATATCTTCCAGTAATTCTTTCAATTTTTTTTAAAATTATTAGTAAATTTTTAGGTTTTAATTTTGTTTCAACAACTAAAGCAGCGTTTAAAAAGGTTTCGGCAGCAGTTTTAAAATTTTTAGGTGGCGATGAATATAATTTGGACTTTTTTATTACTTTGATATTGTTACGCTCCAATTCTTTTAAAACAAATTTAAGTGTATTTAATTTATTACCAAATCTTGAGTTAGAATTTGACCCAATTCCTAAAGCATAAATCATCCGTACTTTTTTTTCTCCCTAACCCAATCTTTTCTTTTTTTTGAGTCTCTTTTATCATGTAGTTTTTTTCCTTTAGCAAGAGCAATTTCCAACTTTGCCTTACCTTTTTTATTGAAGTATATTTTTGTTGGGATCAAAGTAAGTGACTCTTTATTTAATTTTCCAATGATTTTTCTGATTTCTTTTTTATGTAAAAGTAACTTTCGTGGACGGTTTTCAACATGATTTAGATATGAAGCATTAGAATATTTTGAAAAATGTGAGTTTATTAAAAATATTTCACTATTATCTTCCCTTGCATATGACTCGGCGATCTCAACTCTTCCATTTCGAAGCGATTTTATCTCACTGCCTTGTAGTTCAATTCCTGCCTCAAATAATTCAACAAATGTATAATTATACTTTGCTTTTCTGTTTTGAACTGCTATTTGCAAGGCTATATTAATGATGCGTGCTTCATAGCTTTATCAACTAGTTGCTTAGTTTCATCCGATATACTTGTGAGCGGCAGTCTTATGTCATCCTTACATAAACCAAGCTTAGAAGCAGCATATTTTACAGGGGCAGGACTGGACTCAACAAATAAAGCATGATGCAACGGCATCAGTTTGTCATTTATCTCAGAAGCTTTAGCAAAATTTTGATCTAAACAATGTTTCATAAATTCAGAACATAATTTTGGGGCGATATTAGACGTCACTGAGATAGATCCGTGACCACCATAAATCATAAAAGCTAAAGTAGTTGCATCATCTCCTGTTAATTGATTAAAATTTTCTCCTATTGTTGTTTTGGTTTCATAAACTCTTGGTATATCTGAAGTAGCATCCTTTACTCCAACAATGTTTTTAATTTTAAACAAATCCCTCATTGTTTTTGTATTCATATCAACGATTGATCTGCCAGGAATATTATAAATAATAATTGGAAGTGTAGTTGCCTTACTAATTGCCTCAAAGTGTGAGTATAAACCATGTTGTGTAGGTTTATTATAATATGGTGTAACTACTAAAGCTCCATCAGCACCTGCTTTTTCAGCGTGCATGGTGAGATCGATTGCTTCGTCGGTGTTGTTTGATCCTGTTCCTGCTATTACTGGAATACGTTTTGCTGTTTCATCAACACATATTTCAACTGCCAACTTGTGTTCTTCGTGGCTTAAAGTTGGTGACTCGCCTGTTGTGCCTACAGGAACCAGTCCATGTATACCTTCTGATATTTGAAAATCTATCAGAGACCTAAATGATTTTTCATCAATAGATTTGCCGTCAAAAGGCGTAATTAATGCTGTATGAGATCCTTTAAACATTGTTTACAATAGCACTTTTAATTATTTAAAAAAACCTTAATCATAAATATACTTGTGCAAATCAAACAAATAACTATTTCGTGAAAAAATTAATCATTTTTGTAGTAAGTCTATTTTTTATTTCAGGAATATCTTCTTTTGGAGAAATAACGCCTGTAAAGAGAAGTCTATACATTGAATTGCCGGGACCTGGGTTCTCGACCCCAATAAAAAAACCAGTGCAGCCTGCACTCTCTCAATTGTTGAGCAATAAAGACTATGAGTTATTTGAGTTAGCGCTCGACAAGGCAGATGAATATAAATGGGATCGTGTGGTTGGAATAAGCGAAAATATTAATAATGAAACAGCAAAAGAAACATTAAACTGGCTTAGGTATTATAATGGTGCAAGTAACTTAACATTTTCTGATTACAAAAAATACATTGAGAAAAATTCAAATTGGCCTGAAATAGAAAAAATAAAACTTAAAGCTGAAACAAAAATCACATTTAGAGATAATTACGATGATTTAATAAATTACTTTCGCGATAATCCTCCAGAAACAGGCTGGGGTCAAATTTATCTAGGTAACGCACTTTTAAATAGCGGCAAATCTGAAGAAGGAAAAAGACTTATTATTGATGGTTATATTGATGGCAATTTCACAAGAAAAGAACAATCTCAAATCATAAAAACTTATAAAAGTATTTTAAATAAAGATCATCATCTAAGAAGAATAAATAAATTACTGTGGGACGGAAAATATAGGACTGCAGCAAGATTGGTAAAATATGTTGATAAAGATTATCAAAAACTATTTGAAGCCAGGATAGGATTAATTTCATTTGCAGGTGGTGTAGATAATTTAATAAAACTGGTTCCTGATGAATTGAAAAGTGATCCTGGGCTTGTTTATGATAGAATTAATTGGCGAATAAAAAAAAGAAAGTATGATAGTGCACTAGTATTATTATTAGATATCAATAAATCTAATTCAAGTGAGTTAGTTCGCCCAGACAAATTTTGGGATAAAAAAAGTTTTCTTATTAGGCGTTTAATTGACCGTCATGAATATGAAACTGCATACGCGCTTGCCATAAATCACGGTTTGAATGAAAGTAAAGATATTGCTGAGGCTGAGTGGTTAGCTGGTTGGATAGCTCTTACTTTTTTAGCTAATCCAGAATCAGCCTATCTTCATTTTCAAGAAATTTGGAATGTTTCATCAAGACCAATCTCAAAAGCAAGAGCCGCCTATTGGATGGGAAATGCATTAAAGAAAGTTGGTAATTCTAAAG
Organism: uncultured Pelagibacteraceae bacterium; assembly: GCA_902588785.1. Classification (GTDB taxonomy): domain Bacteria; phylum Pseudomonadota; class Alphaproteobacteria; order Pelagibacterales; family AG-422-B15; genus CACNXQ01. Next base: position 75,039 of record CACIQL010000002.1, on the reverse strand, counting down.
AATCGCAAAGCTGGTATGAAAAGGCTTCTTTGTACAGTCTTACCTTTTATGGTCAGCTCGCGGCGAGCAAATTATCAGAAAAGAAATTATTTAAACCAATGCTAGTAGAGTATTCCGATGCCAACAACACTGATTATAAAGAAAATCGACCAGTTTATTTATCAATCTCTTTATTAAATGAATTTGATAGACCTAAATTGGTTAAAAAATTTATTTGGGATCTTGCTGATCGTGACAACCTTAGTACTTCTGTAAATTCTGTCAAAACTGCAAATGATATAGAAAGACATGATTTTGCAGTTCAAGCAGGTAAAATTTTATATTATAACCACACAATTCTTGACCCTCTAAGCTTTCCTCAAATTGAAAGACCTGAATTTGGAAAAATTATTTTTCCAGAACAAAGTCTAATACATTCTGTAACAAGACAAGAGAGTCAGTTTGATCCTAAAGCTGGAAGTTATGCAGGAGCTAAAGGATTAATGCAACTTATGCCGTATACTGCAAAAAGGGTCTCAAAAGGGTTAAAGCTTGAATATACAAAGAGTAAATTAACTGAAGATCCAAAATATAATGTAATTTTAGGAAGTGCTTATTTAGATAAATTACTCTCGAACTACAATGGTTCATACATTTTGTCTCTTGCAGCTTATAATGCAGGCGAATCACGAGTTTCCAGATGGATAAAAAAATATGGGGACCCAAGAAAAGATGATATTACAAGTGAAAATTGGATAGAGTTGATACCTTTCAAAGAAACAAGAAACTATGTACAAAGAGTAATGGAAAATATTCAAGTATATGAATTTATTGAGAATGGATTGAAACCAATTGAGTACTCTTTATCTTATAATCTCAATCGTGCTTATGTTGGAGGAAAAACCTTAATTAAACCAAGTAAGAAAAAAGAATCATAATAACAGTAGTGTGGCGGAGAGAGAGGGATTCGAACCCTCGGTACGGGTATAAGCCCGCACAACTCCTTAGCAGGGAGCCGGTTTCAACCACTCACCCATCTCTCCACACATTGTTTTAATATATCAAATTTATATCGATTAAAAGAAATTACTTTATTGTGATAACTTTTTCTTGATAAGATCATTAACTATTTTTGGATTAGCTTTACCTTTAGAAAGTTTCATAGCCTCACCAACAAAAAAACCAAAAAGTTTATCTTTTCCATTCTTATATTTTTTAACGTTTTCTGGATTTGAATTTAATACATTATCAACTAAGCTTTCTATTTCATTTTCATCACTAATTTGAGACAAACCTTTTTCATCAATAATTTCTAATGCACCTTTGCCACTTTCACACATTTCCTCCAGCACTTCCTTTGCTTGACGGTTTGAAATCTTACCATTTTCGATGTTATCAACCAGTTCACCAAGTTGTTTTGAAGTAATTGGACTATCCTCAATAATAAGATTTTTTTTATTAAGTATTGAAAATAATTCGCCAGTTACCCATGTTGTTACAAGTTTTGGATTCCTATTCTTTACAACGTCTTCGAAATATTCACTTGTTGCTTTGTCTGAAACAATAATATTTGCGTCATAAGAACTAAGAGAGTATTCATTAATAAATCTCTCTTTTATTTGATCTGGCAATTCTGGTATTGAGTCTTGTAAACCTTTAATCCAGTCATCATCCAAAGTGAGTGGTAAAAGGTCTGGATCAGGAAAATATCGATAATCATGAGCATCTTCTTTTGACCTCATTGATCTCGTTTCACCAGACTGCGTATTAAATAATCTTGTTTCTTGATTAACACTATCTCCTTGCTCAATTAGTTTTATTTGTCTTTTTGCTTCATAAACGATAGCTGCATGAATAAATTTAAATGAGTTTAAGTTTTTGATTTCGCACCTTGTACCTAATTCATTTCCAGGCTTGTTTACAGAAACATTTACGTCGGCTCTTAGAGATCCTTGTTCCATATTTCCATCACATGTACCAAGATATCTAAGAATACTTCTAACTTTTCGAACATATTCAACAGCCTCCTCTGGTGAGTTCATATCTGGTTTAGATACAATTTCCATTAAAGCAATTCCTGATCGATTCAAGTCAACAAAAGTGAAGTTTGGATCCTGATCGTGCAAACTTTTCCCTGCATCTTGTTCTAAATGAAGTCTTTCAACTCCTATTTTCTTTTGACCGTTTTCAGTTTCTATTTCAACAAATCCTTCTCCCACTATTGGGTCTTTATACTGAGATATCTGGTAGCCTTGTGGTAGGTCTTGATAAAAATAATTCTTACGATCAAAAATAGATTTTTTATTTATTTTTGCATTTAATCCAATCCCTGACTTAACGGCTTGCTCAATACAAAATTTATTTATTACAGGCAGCATACCTGGCATTGCTGCATCAATTAAACTAACTTGACTATTAGGTTTAGATCCAAAATCGGTTGGTGATGATGAAAATAATTTAGATTTTGAATTAACTTGAGCATGGATCTCTATTCCAATAACTAAATTCCAACCCTCTATCACTTAAGCCACCATTTTTCTGGAGTTTCTGAATAGTTAATAGTTTCCTCTATATTTCTAGCAACATTGAGTAATTTTTGTTCTTCAAATGAATTTGTTATCAATTGTAAGCCAATTGGCAAATTATTTTCGTCATTTGTGAAGGGAATTGATATACCTGGTAAGCCCGCTAGATTTACAGGAACAGTAAAAATGTCATTTAGATAGTTTTGTACTGGATCAGAAGGCTCATTTGCAATTTCAAAGGCCGTTGAAGGTGTTGAAGGAGTGAGAATTGCATCAACTTTTTTAAAGGCTTCAGCGTAGTCACTTTTTATTAATGATCTAATCTTTTGTGCCTTAATATAATAAGCATCATAATATCCAGATGATAGCACATATGTGCCAATTAATATTCTTCTCTTTACTTCATCACCAAATCCCTCTGATCTCGTTTTTTCGTACATATCAATGAGATCATTTCCTTTGACTCTTAGTCCATATCTTACTCCATCATAGCGAGCTAAATTTGATGAAGCTTCTGCAGGTGCGATAATATAGTAAGCGGGCAAAGCGCTCATTGTATGAGGTAAGCTAATATCTACTATTTCTGCTCCATTAGTTTTTAGTACATTTGCACACTCATCCCAGCTTTTTTGAGTACTAGCTGGAAGCTTGTCACTTCTAAATTCCTTCGGTATTCCAATCTTCATCCCTTTTATGTCTGAATTTAAATTTTCATAATAATTTTCTTTTGGATTAACCGAAGAAGTTGAGTCCTTTTCATCATGACCCGATATAATGTCTAATAAGATTGCAGCGTCTTCAACGGTTTTTTGTAATTGGTCCCGCTTGATCTAATGAAGATGCAAATGCAACTATTCCCCACCTGGATACTCTTCCATATGAAGGTTTCAAACCAACAGTACCTGTAAAAGAAGCCGGCTGTCTAATTGAGCCTCCAGTATCCGTTCCAAGAGAGGCTACACAAAGATCACCTGAAACTGCTGCTGCTGAACCTCCAGATGATCCTCCTGGAACAAGCTCATTATCAGAATTTAGAGATTTCCATGGATTCTTAACCGAACCAAAAAAACTAGTTTTGTTAGTTGAACCCATTGCAAATTCATCACAATTTAATTTGCCTAAACTAATCAAGCCTGCATCATCACAATTTTGAGTTACTGTAGACTCATAATTTGGAACAAAGTTTGACAAAATTTTACTTGATGCAGTAGTAGTCACACCCTTCGTACAAAATAAATCTTTTATTCCAATTGGAATTCCGTCGTACTTACTTCTGAGATTTTGACTTTTTCTTCTTTCGTCAGACTTTTCAGCATCAATAAGAGCTTTCTCTTGTGATATAGTATTATAGCAATTTAACTCTTTACCATTTTTAATATTTTTTAAATACTCTGAAGTTAACTCTTTCGATGATATTTTATTATTTTCCAAAAGAACTGCCAGCGATTTTAATGTATAACTATCTTTCATTATTCGATCACTTTTGGAACAACAAAAAAGTCCATTTCTTTTTCAGGTGCATTTTCTAATATATCTTCAGCACTATTCTTAGTATCCACTTTATCATCTCTAACTTCTAATTTTTGATTAAGGGAATTAGATGTCGGATCAACTTGATCAGTTTTAATTTCTTTTAACTGATCAACAAATTCTAAGATTGAATTAAGATCCTTACTAAGATTATTGAGTTTATCGTCACTGATTGAAATTCTTGCTAACTTTCCAAGTTTTAAAAGACTTTTCTTATCAAATTCCATATTTATATGAGGTACTAACTTAAATTAATGTATGATATACAGTCAAAAAATGACTAATGAAACAAAAAAAGAAGTAGATATCGCAGAATTTAAGTCATTAGTGGAAAGTAATCATAAAATTCTAGGATTGGATATTGGCAGTAAAAGAATCGGAGTTGCAATTTCTACATCGGATATGACGGGGGCTTTACCATTAAGAACTATTAAATATTCAAACATGAAAGACTTTCTGAAAGAATTAAATGAGCTAGTTAAACTTCACGCCGTTAAAGCCCTCATCATTGGACTGCCATTAAATATGGATGGTGGTGAGGGAAAAAGTGCTCAATCAATTCGTGATAAATCAAGAGCTATAAATTTGTCTTTGAATATTCCCTATTCTTTTTGGGATGAAAGACTTTCTACTGTTGCTGTGGACAGGTTATATACAGATAATTCTAAAAGCAGAAAAAAAGCTCATAATGAAAAAAAAGAAATTGATAGTCTCGCTTCAGCATTTATCTTGGAAGGTGCATTAAATTATATTAAAAGAATGAATTAATGCTTGAAAACATTAAAATCCCTAAAATCTCTCAAACCCATCTGCATGGTATAAAAAATCTTAGCATTGAGGATATAAATAATATTTTAGAACTCAGTAAAATTTTCAAAGAGCACAATAAGGAAAAGGATAAAAAAATACCGATCTTAAAAGGTAGAACAATTATAAATCTTTTTTTTGAACCCTCTACAAGAACACTAATCTCTTTTGAAATAGCTGCTAAAAGATTAGGCGCTGATGTAATTAATATGAATATTGAAGGATCTTCATTAAGAAAAGGTGAGAGTTTATTTGATACCGCTCAAACTTTAGGAGCAATGAACCCTGATCTTGTAATTATCAGACATGGAGAAAATGATGCCTCAAAAGAAATTGCTAAAATATTAGAATGTCCTGTTATAAATGCTGGAGAAGGTGTTAATGAACATCCCACACAAGCATTGCTTGATGCTTATACAATCATGAATCACAATCGAAAGCTTAATGATATCACAGTTTCAATATGTGGTGATCTTGAACATAGTCGAGTAGCAAGGTCAAACTACTATCTTCTAAATAAAATGAAATCAAAAGTTAGATTCGTATTTCCTGATTATTTTAAACCAAAAGATTTAGATAAATATGATGTTGAAACGTTCACAAATTTAGAAGAAGGCATAAAAGATGCTGATATAGTAATGATGCTTAGAATCCAAAATGAAAGAATAAAAGATTTAAATCTTCCATCAGCAGACGATTATTTTAGAAGTTTTGGACTTACTTATGAAAAGTTAAAATTAGCAAAGCCTGAAGTACTAGTGCTTCACCCTGGTCCAATTAATCGAGGTGTAGAAATAGAGAATGAACTAGCTGATGATGTAAATAAATCAGTGATAACTGAACAGGTTGAAAATGGAGTAGCTGTTCGGATGGCTTGTTTGTCAATTATGGTAAAATGATATTCGAGATAATTTTAATAATTTACTTTTCCTACCTTCTAGGATCAATCCCAACTGGTATTTTGGTATCAAGGTTATTTAATTTAGGGGAGCTTAAAAGTATTGGCTCAGGAAATATTGGGGCTACGAACGTATTAAGAACAGGAAACTTTTCAGCTGCAGGAATTACACTATTTGTTGATTTTTTTAAAGCGTTAATACCAATAACCCTCACTCTGGCAATCAATGATAGTTTACTTTTTATATCTGGAACTTTTATTCTAATAGGTCATATATTTCCTATATGGCTTGATGATTTAAAAGGAGGTAAAGGATATGCTTCTTTTATGGGAATTATATTTGCAGTTAACTTTTGTTTATTTTTAGCTCTTGGAGTAAGTTGGATTATAATTTTTGTAATTTATAGATATTCGTCACTTGCAAGTTTGCTTTCCGCAAATTTAATTTCGTTAACTTCATTATTTTATTTTGATTTCAATGTTTCTTTTATGTGTTTAATTATAAATCTAATTATGATCTTTTCTCATCATGAAAATATAAATCGCTTATTAAAGCGTGAAGAAAAGAAATTGTATTAAGCCTTATATTCTGCCAATTATAAAATATTTTTTGTGAAAATTTGACAAAGCTCACAAAAATATATTAAAGAGCGCGTTTATAAGGATATGAATTTAGTAATAGTAGAAAGCCCAGCTAAGGCTAAAACAATAAATAAATACTTAGGAAGTGAGTTCAATGTACTTGCAAGCTTTGGTCATGTTCGTGATTTGCCATCTAAAAATGGCTCGGTAGATCCAGAAAATAATTTTGCTTTTGAGTGGGAAGTTTCTTCAACTTCAAAGAAACATATGAAAGAGATTTATGATGCCAGTGCTGATGCATCTACACTTTATCTTGCAACTGACCCAGATAGAGAAGGTGAAGCAATTGCATGGCACATTGTTGAGCTATTAAATAAGAAAAAATTATTAAAGGATAAAACTGTCAAGAGAGTCGTCTTTAGTGAGATCACAAAAAATGCAGTAAAAAATGGAATTGCCAATCCAAGAGATATTGACACTGATCTTGTAGACGCCTATTTAGCTCGAAGAGCACTGGATTATCTATTTGGCTTTAATTTATCACCTGTATTATGGAGAAAGTTACCTGGAGCTAAATCAGCAGGAAGAGTTCAATCAGTTGCACTAAGATTGATATGTGAACGTGAACTTGCCATAGAATCTTTCGATCCTGATGAGTATTGGAAAATTAAAGGCAATGTACAATTTGAAGATGGATTTAATATAGAATCTAATTTACTTTCTGTAGAAGGAAAAAAAGTAGAAAAATTTAGCTTTAAGTCTGAAGATGATGCGAAAAAAATTGTAAATTTATTCTCAAATAATAAATTTGAAATAATAGATATTACAAAAAAACCAGCATCGAGAAACCCGGAGCCACCTTTTTCTACCTCAACACTCCAACAAACTGCATCAAGTATTTATGGTTTTGGCGCTTCTCGAACAATGCAAATTGCACAAAAATTATTTCAAGGTATTGAAATTAATGGTGAAACAGTTGGTTTAATAACTTACATGCGTACTGATAGTACTGATATATCTAAAGAAGCAATTGAAACGTACAGGAACTATTTGAAAAAAAATTTTGAGAATGGGTATTGTCCTAATGAAGTAAGAACTTACAAATCAAAAAAAGCTAAAAACGCCCAAGAAGCTCACGAGGGAATTCGACCTACTGATATTGAATTAACGCCTGATCAGGTTTCAAAATATTTAGATACAGATAGCTTAAAATTATACTCATTAATATGGAAAAGGGCGCTTGCAAGTCAAATGAGTTCTGCTGTATTTGAAAGAACAGCTATTGATATCAGCTCTGAAAAGAATGAATTGAAACTGAGAGCAAACGGTTCTGTAGTAAAATTTGATGGGTTTTTGAATATTTATAGTGAGTTTAAAGTAAAAAGAGATGAACAAATTAAAAAAGATGAAAATGAGGAAGATGAAGATGAGGTTACATTGCCCGCTATTTCGAAAGGAATGAACATAAAGTCAGTTTCACCAACAAAAACACAGCATTTTACTCTACCACCCCCGAGATACTCTGAAGCAAGTTTAGTAAAAAAATTAGAAGAATTGGGCATAGGAAGACCGTCAACATACGCAAGTATAATATCAGTTCTAAAAACAAGAAATTATGTTGAACTTGATAAAAATAGGTTTGTACCTGTTGATAGAGCAATATTGATAACGGCGTTTCTTAAAGGATTTTTCTCAAAGTACATTGATTACGAGTTTACTGCTGGAATGGAAGAATCACTTGATGAAATTACTTCTGGAAAAATAAAATGGACTGAATTTTTAGAAAATTTTTGGAAAAATTTTTCTACAAATGTAGGTGATGTTACTGATTTGAGAATTACTAATATATTAGATAATTTAAATGAAATTCTTAAGTCCCATATATTTGAACAAAAAGAAAAAACTAATGGAGAAAAGGCAATATCAAGAAGTTGCCCTTCTGAAAACTGCGAAGGTGAACTAAGTCTTAAAGTAAGTCGATTTGGAGCGTTCGTAGGCTGTTCCAACTATCCCGATTGTAAGTTTACAAGACCTATCTCTCATAAAAAAATTAAAGAAGCATTTGAAGATACAATTCTTGGAAAAGATGCTGAGTCAGAACAAGATATTAAATTATTGAATGGAAGATTTGGGCCATACGTTCAGCTTGGTGATGTGGTTGAAAAAGAAAAACCAAAGAGAGCCTCGGTACCTAAAGGAATTTCCCCCTCTGCAATTGATTTAGAGAAAGCTCAGTATTTATTAAGTTTACCAAGAGAGATAGGTGGTCATCCTGAAACAGGTGAAATTATTACTGTGAATTATGGCCGCTATGGTGGCTACATTAATTGTGGTGATAAAAATGCTAGCCTTGAGGATAATTCTGAAATTTTTGATATTGGTATTAATAGAGCAGTTTCTCTACTTGCTAATGCAAAGCCTGGCAGACTTAAAAGTTCATCTGAAATCAAAACTTTAGGAGAACATCCTGATGATAAAAAACCAATCAAAGTCATGAAAGGAAAGTTCGGACCCTATATTAAATATAAAAGTATTAATGCCACAATTCCCGATAATATTGACCCTGAGGAGATTCTAATGGAAGAAGCTATTGATTTGATTGAAAAAAAACTAGAAAAAACAGGTAAGAAAAAGAAAAAATCTTCTAAAAAATAAAAAAACCTGTATCTTTATAATCTTTACAAAAATTAATTTATTAACAAGTTGAAAGGTTAACTATGGCTCTCGCTCTAAACGATGTGATGGAAAAAAAATCATCTCTGGATTTTAAAAATCAGGCTTTTATTAATGGAAACTATATAAATTCAGTAACAGGTAAAACGTTTGAGAGCATTAGCCCTGTTGATGGATCAATAATAACTAGCGTTTCAGAATGTGACGTTGAAGACATAAACATAGCTGTCAAAGCTGCGCGCGATGTATTTGAAAAAGGGTCATGGTCTAGAATGGCTCCTTCAAAAAGAAAAAAAATTCTCTTTAATTTCGCTGACTTAATGAAAAAAAATATTTTAGAGCTTGGCTTGCTAGAAACCTTAAACATGGGTAAGCCTATAACTAGAGCAACAGGTGATATAGCGGCATGTATTAATTGTACAAAATGGTATGCTGAGGCAATTGATAAACTCTATGATGATGTAGCACCAACAAGTGATAATTTGATTGCCACTATCACAAAAGAACCTCTAGGTGTAGTTGGAGCAGTAACTCCTTGGAATTTTCCTTTGTTAATGGCTTGTTGGAAATTTGCTCCTGCATTAGCAACTGGGAATAGTTTTATTTTAAAGCCTGCAGAACAATCGCCTTTATCTGCATTAAGAGTTGCCGAACTTGCAATGGAGGCTGGTATTCCAGAAGGAGTCTTCAATGTAGTACCAGGTTATGGTCCTACTGCAGGAAAAGCATTAGGGACTCACATGGATGTTGATAAACTTGGATTTACTGGATCTACTGAAGTTGGAAGATATTTTTTATCTTACGCAGGTGAGTCCAACATGAAAAGGGTTTCACTGGAGTGTGGAGGAAAGTCTCCAAATATAATATTTGCAGATGCGCCTGATTTAGATCACGCTGCGAAAATGGCAGCTGATGGTATGTTTGGAAACAGTGGTCAGGTATGTGATGCGCCCTCAAGGTTGCTACTTCAAAAATCGATAAAAGACGAATTTTTAGAAAAAGTCGTAAGCTACTCTCAACCTTGGATGCCAGGTAACCCGTTTGATCCAAACACTTTAATGGGCTCAATAGTCGATAAAACCCAAACTGAAAGAATCATGAATTATATAGATAAAGGTAAATCTGAAGGTGCAAATGTTATAACTGGTGGTGATCAGGTGCTTCAAGATTCAGGTGGCTACTATGTCAGTCCTACGGTCTTTAAAGATGTTCAAAATTCAATGACTGTTGCTAAAGAGGAAATTTTTGGACCAGTATTATGTGCCATAGATTTTGAAAATGAAGATGAAGCTCTTCAAATAGCAAATGATACTCATTATGGACTTAATGCAATGATATGGTCTAATGATTTAAATAAAGTACACAAGCTTGCAAAAAGAATTAAAAGTGGGAAAGTTCTGATAAATAGTTTGAGCGATGGAGATATGTCTTTACCTCACGGTGGATACAAGCAGTCAGGTTCTGGAAGAGACAAATCTCTGGAAGCTCTTGGCCAATATACTCAAACAAAACTTACATTGATAGAAGTTAAGTAATTAGTGTCACATAAGCTATCTGATGGCCTTCAAAAGCAAATAAACAAAGCTACCCTTTTAAAGAATAAACCACTGCTTATAACTGATGCTGATGAAGTCTTATTAAATTTCGTAAAATGCTTTGAAATATATTTAGAAAATAAAGGATTTTGGTATGACCTAACTTCATACGCTCTTTTTGGAAATATAAAACAAAAAGGAACTGATGAAGTTGTGTCTAATGAAGTTATACTTGAATATTTAGACGATTTTTTTCGAACAGAATCAAAAGATATAACTTTTGTCGAAGGGTCAATACACTTTATCAATAAACTTTTGGACGCTAATTTTCAAATTTTAGTGCTGACTAATATTCCATTCAAATATTTGGATGATAGAAAGCATTGTTTTCAAAAGAATGGTCTTAATCTTCAAATAATTGCCGGAAACGGACCAAAAGGGCTGGTAATTAAAGAATTAATTAGAGACTTTAATGAAAAAGTTTTTTTTATAGATGATTTAGCTCCCCACATATCCTCCGTAAAAGAAGAAGTATCAAGATCTAAAACTATTCATTACATATCTGATGAACGATTATCTAAACTTGCAGTTTCACCGAAGGAGGCGGATTTTCGTGCATATAGTTGGAAAGATATATATAATTTTCTTATTAATGAAGTTAGCGGATAAAATACTCGAAGTAGAAAAAGATTATAAGCAATTTAAGCTTGTAACTCTTGGTAATTATTTGCCTTTTAAAAAAATAGGCAACTTAGTTTATGTATCAGGGCAACTTCCTATAAAAGATGAAAAAATTATAACTGGCAAAGTTCCATCAGAAACTGATATTAAAGAAGCATCATATGGATCACGCATATGTATGCTTAATACTTTGTCTATATTAGATCAACTAAACCCTTCATGTGAACTTAGTGATTTTAATTGTATTCATGTTGCTGGTTACGTAAATGCTGATCATTCATTTTCTGACCATCCCTTAGTTATCAATGGTGCATCAGATGTTGTTTGTGAAATTATGGGGGAAAAAGGAAGGCATTCAAGAATTGCGGTGGGAGCAAACTCTCTTCCAAAAAATGCTAGTGTTGAAGTTGCATCAATATTTGAAATTCTGAAATAATGAAACCTTTTCTTGATCGTCCGATTGCCCATAGAGGGCTTCATGATAAAAAATTAATCATTGAAAATTCTTTGGAAGCATTTGAAAATGCAATGGAACACAACCTTGCAATAGAATGTGATATTGTCTTATCTAAGGATAAAGAAATTATAGTATTTCATGATTACGATTTAAAAAGGATGTGTGGAATAAATTCTAATATCAATGATCTAAGTACAAACGAAATAAGAAAACTAAAGCTTTTAGACACAGAATGTAAAATACCATCACTTGATGAGATGCTACATTTAGTAGATGGCCAAACACCTATTTTAATTGAAATAAAATCTGGTTTTAATCCTGAAATTGAAGAAAGGTTAATCGAAATAATTCGAGCTTATAATGGGGAAATTGCTTTGCAGTCATTTGATTATAAAATGTGTGAATGGTTTAAAATCAATGCTCCATTTTATAAAACAGGCCTAATAACTAGTAATGATAACATCCATTTTAAAGAGATTTCTCATCTCGGCATTAATTTTTTAGCGGTTGATGTAGAAAAAATAAGTATGAGAAATATTCAAAGTATAAGGAAGAAAAATATTCCACTATTAACTTGGACAATTAATAGTACGGAAAAGTATAATTTGTCAAAGCAGTTTGCAGATAATATTATTTTTGAAGATATACATAATGAAATTAGTTAAAAGTATAAAATATCTTAATAGAATCCTAGATCGATATAGAAGTGATGGTTTTAAAATTCACTTAACACCCACAATGGGAGCTCTACATGCAGGACATTTAAAATTAGTAAAGGAGTCAAAAAAACCTAAATCAATTGTTGTAGTTAGTATTTTTGTTAACCCTACACAATTTGGACCAAAAGAAGATTATAAAGATTACCCAAGGACGCTCAAAAATGATCTTAAAGTTTTAAAAAAATACGGTGCTGATATTGCCTTCACTCCAATACAAAAACAAATTCTCTCCCATAAAACAAAATATAATTGTCCACAGTTTGAAATTGAGAAACGACTATGTGGTAAATCAAGACCAAATTACTTTCCAGGTGTAAAAAATATTGTACTTAAACTTTTTGATATAGTGAAACCAGATGCGGCTTTTTTTGGTGAAAAAGATTATCAACAATATTTGGTAATTAAAAAAATGACTGAGTCATTAAAATTAAATACAAGGATAATATGCGTTAAAACTGTTAGGGATACAAATGGACTTCCACTTTCATCAAGAAATAACTATTTAAGTGATCAGGAATTTAAAATTGCTATTAAAATCAACAAATTACTAAAAAAATTACCTCCGTTGATTAGAACTAAGTTAAAGATTAATAAAATACTTAATCACACAAAAAAAGTCCTGATAGATCATGGTGTTGATAAAATTGATTATCTGACTGTATTAAATGATGATCTCTCTGTTCGAAAAAAAATAAATGATAAATCAAGAATATTTATTGCGGCTAAAATAGGAAATACTCGATTAATTGACAATATAAAAATCTAAAATAAATAAATTGAGGCGAGCCCTAGAAAAGATAAAAATCCAAATACATCAGTTATTGTTGTTACAAATACACTTGATGCCAAAGCGGGATCAATCTTAACTTTATTAAAAGTATATGGAATTAGGAAACCAAACAAACCCGCAGATAAAATATTTATTACCATTGCTGCTCCAACAATTATAGATAAACTAAGATCAGAAAACCAAATCCAAGCAGCAAACCCTGTTATAATTGCAAATAATATTCCATTTAATACTGATATCGCAATTTCTTTAAAAAATACTTTTCGTCTATTATTATCAACTAATTCTTTAGTTGCGATAGCTCTCACGGTTAGTGTCAACGTTTGTGTTCCTGCATTGCCACCCATTGATGCAACAATTGGCATTAAAATCGCCAATGCTACCATCTTCTCAATACTGGCATCAAACAGACTTATTACATAAGATGCAAGGATTGCAGTTAATAAATTTAGAAATAACCATATAAATCGTCGCTTTGTTGATCTTCCAATGGATTGGTTCATCTCACTTTCTGAAACACCACCCAACCTCAAAATGTCTTCTTCTGCTTCTTCTTGAACAACCCACACAATATCATCTGCCGTAATTCTTCCAATTAATCTATTTTGATCATCAACAACCCCAGCTGATACCAAAGAGTATTGCTCAAAGAAAAGTGCTACTTCTTCTTGATCCATAGATGCCTTAACAAATTTTGGGTTTTCTTCTAAAATTTCATTTAATTTTGTATCTCTATGTGACTTCAGAACTTTAGAAACTGAAGCGCTACCCAACGGTTTATTGCTCGGGTCAACAATAAAAAGTTCATAGAATTCATCAGGTAAGTCAATTTGTTCTCTTAAATGATCAATGGCCTGCCCTACTGTCCAAAAGCCTGGCATAGAAACAAATTCTTTTTGCATTCTTCTTCCAGCGGTATCTTCAGGGTAATTAAGACTTTCTTGTAAAATTTCTCTCTCTGTAGGGTTTACTTGGTCTAAAATTTTCTTTTGAGCTGCTGGCTCTAAAGACTCAATGAGGTTAATTGCATCATCTGTCTCCATCTCACTAATGGAGCGAACTACTTTAGTATCCTCTAATTCTTGAACTGTTTCATCAATAATAGTGTCATCTAGCTCAGCAAGAACATCTGTATAGCGGTCTTCACTAAGATTATTAAGAATGTAAGATCGTTGCTCTTTACTAAGAAAAGTAAAGAGATCGGCCAAATCTGCTGGATGAAGAGGAGAAATAATATTGGTTAGTTTATCTTTTTCTTTGTTATTGCAAAAATTTATTACATCATTAATTAATTGATTATTAAATGTAATATTCTCATTTTGAGGAGGTTCATTTACAATATTATTCATAATAAAAACATGTACATCAATTTAGGTTATTATCCAGAAAAACATGGAAATTAAGATCGATAATTCAGCTCAAGACTACTTAAAAAGTCTTAAATATATGGAAAATAGAGTGAATGAAATAATTAAAAACCAGAATGACGAACTTGCTTGGCTCTTAAGTCATCCAGCGATATATACATCAGGATCTACTGATCATAAAAGTGACCTTCTTAATAATAATAAAATACCTGTAATTAAGACTAATCGGGGAGGAAAATATACTTATCATGGCCCTGGACAAAGAGTTGTCTACCTTATGATCAATTTAAATAATAGAAAAAAAGACATTAAGTTTTTTGTAAACCAACTTGAAAAATTGATCATAGAAATTTTAAGTAATTTTCACATTGTTGCAGAAGCAATACCTGATCATCATGGAGTGTTCGTTAAAAAGAATAATGGTCAACTCTATAAAATTGCCAGTATCGGTCTAAAGGTAAAAAAATGGGTTACTTACCATGGTTTTTCAATAAATATAAATCCAGATTTAAGTCACTACGAAGGTATCAAGCCATGCGGAATGAGTAGCAAATTTGTCACTAGTTTTTCAGATTTAGGTTATAATATAAAGAGTAAGGAAATTGATAAAACAATTGAAAAAACTCTAGTTAAATATTTTAATTAAAATGAACTTTACTTCTGTAAAAAATAATAAAAAAACTATCAATCTCAAAAATAAAAATAAGAACTATGAAGTAAATGCTCACTGGCTTTATGAGCATAGCACGAACAGCGAGATAAGAGATAATTATACTAATCAACTATTAATAGAAGCGGCGGAGATAGATGAACATTTATACGTTAAATCAGCCAAAATAAACAAAAATGTTTTACAAATTCAATTTTCAGATAATTCAAAACATTCGTATCAATTTGACTATCTCTACAATCAACTAGAATCTGAAGAATTCAAGTCCAAAAAATGTTTATGGGATAAAGAAAGTATTAAAATTCCAAAATATAACTTTCTGCTAATAAATGAAAAAATGTTATCTGATATTTTATTATCTGTTGAAACATTTGGTTTTTGTTTAGTCAGAAATATACCAAAAACTAAGAATGGTTTAAATGAACTTATGAAACTTATTGGGCCAGTTAAAAAAACAAATTGGGGTGGTATTGCTGATGTTAAAAACATAAAAAAAGCCTATGACTTAACTATGACAACAAGAGCACTCGAGAACCATACTGATAATCCATATCGCTTCCCTACACAAGGTTATATTTTTTTACATTGCATAGAAAACGCTTCAATAGGTGGAGAAAATACAATAGTTGATGGTTTTAATGTTGCAAAAATTTTGCGAGATAGACATAAGCAATTCTTTAATACGCTTACAACTTTCAATACCTTTTTTAGATATAAAGATGAAAATGCCTGGTTAGAAAATAAATGTAAGCTGATCGAGTTAGATGATATGAATAATGTAATACAAGTAAGGTACAACAATAGAACTGAATTAATTCCATTCGATAAAAATAAAAAAATAGACGACTATATTAATGCAAGAAGAAAGTTATGGGATTTAATTAAGAATAAAAAAAATAATATTCGCATTAAACAACGACCAGGTGACATGTTAATTTTAGATAATTATCGTGTATTGCATGGAAGGGGTGCATATAGAGATACTAAAAATCGTCGCTACTTTAGACAAGGCTACATGGATAGAGATATTTTTCAGAGCAAATTAAAAACTTTGGCTATTTAGAAAATAGAATAAGCTCCTCATCAGCGCCCACGCTATCACCTGGCTTTATTAGAACTTTATCAATTACGCAGTCTTTTTCACTTTTTAAAATATTTTCCATTTTCATTGCTTCAATGATTAGCAATTGATCTCCACTTTTGACTTTTTGTCCTTCAGATACGTCTATTGACTTGATTAGGCCAGGCATTGGAGAAATTAATTTTTTTGATAAATCTTCTAATTTTATTTTTGGCATAAGCCGTATATAAGTTTCATGTTGCTTACTTACAACTATGGTCTGACATCTACAATCATAGTAACTGACATCCGAAGAGTTAAGGTTTACAAGTTTATTTAATTTAAAATACTCTATGTGCTGATTTATACTTACCTGACATAACCTCTCGTTTAGCTTTATAGATGTTTTAATCTCATACTCTTTTTTTTCTATTTTAAAGGTGCCATAAAATCTTTCTTTTTCAAACTTAGACTCTGTAACTTTGAGGTTAAGAAAATCTTCTCCTACCTTTATTACAAAATCATTTGAAGTTAATATCTTTTTTTGTAATTGGAATATAAATAAAACCTGGGCAAAAATTGCAATTCTGTGTTTCTTATATTCACTTAAATTATGATTAGAATAGTAACCCTTAGGGAATTTTTCTTTGATGAAATTTGTGCTTAAATTGCCATTTCTAAATTTTTTGTCATCTAAAATAGAAATCAGAAATTCAATATTATTTTCAACTCCTGATAAGTAATAATTTTGCAGTGAATTGATCATTAAGTCTACAGCAGTTGCTCTATCCTTACTATGAACCGCTAGCTTTGATATCATAGGATCATAAAATAAAGAAACTTCAGATCCAGGATTTATTCCTGTATCATTTCTGATAATTTGATCTTTATCCTCGATTTTTGATGGCTCTATGTATTCAGTCACTCTACCAATTGAAGGTAAAAAATCTTTAGTTGGGTCTTCGGCATAAATACGAGACTCAACTGACCAGCCTTTAAGGTTAATATCTTTTTGTGATATATTTAACTTTTTATTATCCGCGCAATAAATCATTTGTTCAACCAAATCTACGCCTGTAACAAGCTCAGAAACAGGATGTTCAACTTGAAGTCTTGTGTTCATCTCGAGAAAATAAAAATTTTTGTTAGCATCTACTACAAATTCTACGGTCCCCGCTGAATCGTATTTAACTTCCTTTGCAAGAGTTAAAGCTTGTGCAGCCATTTCATTTCTCATTTCTTCATCTACAAATGGCGACGGGCACTCCTCAATAACTTTTTGATATCTCCTTTGAATTGAGCATTCTCTCTCACCTAAATGAACTTGATTTCCATGTTTGTCACAAAGAATTTGTATCTCAATATGTCTTGGTTGCTCTATATATTTTTCAATAAACACACGATCATCCCCAAAGCTTTTCTTTGACTCACTCTTTGCAGCATTAAAATTTTCTTCTAATTCACTATTTTTTCTTACTATTCTCATTCCTTTACCGCCACCTCCAGCTGATGCTTTTAACAAGACCGGGTATCCAATTTTATTTGAGATTTTTAATGCTTCTTTTGAGTTTTTTACCGGAGCGGTATGACCGGGTATTACGTTTAATTTAAGTTTTATTGCAAGATTTTTAGACTCAATTTTGTCTCCCATTTTTTTTATAGCATTAGGATTGGGTCCAATAAATTTTATTTTCTCTTTAGCCAGTCTTTTAACAAAAGCTGCATTTTCAGATAAAAATCCGTATCCTGGATGAACTGCGTCAGCCTTTGATTTTTTTGCAATATTAATGATTTTATTAATATCTAAATAAGACTCAGCTGGCTGAGAGCCTCCTATATGGTAAGACTCATCTGCCTGTTTCACAAACAAAGAATCTTTATCAGCATCAGAATAAACAGCTACCGTATTGATATTCAACTTTCTTGCTGTACGTATAACTCTGCACGCAATTTCTCCTCTATTCGCAATTAGAATTTTTTTAATCATTAATTATAATGGTATATTATCGTGTTTTTTTAAGGGAGAAGATAATTCTTTATCTTTAAGATTTTCAAGTGCTGTCGCTATACGACGACGTGTTGAATGTGGCCTTATTACATCGTCTATAAATCCTCTCTTTGAAGCAATAAATGGATTTACAAACTGATCTGTATATTCTTGTGTTCTCTTATCAATTTTCTTTTTATCCTTAATTTCATTTCTGAACAAAATTTCAGTAGCTCCCTTTGCACCCATAACTGCAATTTCTGCACTTGGCCATGCATAATTAATATCACCCCGCAAATGCTTTGAAGCCATTACGACATATGCCCCTCCATAAGCCTTACGAGTTATTATTGTAATTTTAGGAACGGTTGCTTCAGCATAAGCGTATAAAAGCTTTGCACCATTTTTAATGATACCATTATGTTCCTGAGATACTCCTGGCAAGAAACCCGGTACATCAACAAAAGTTACAATTGGTATATTAAAACAATCACAAAATCTTACAAACCTGCCTCCTTTTTTACCAGAGTCTATATCAAGACATCCTGCCAAAACTAAAGGCTGGTTTGCTACAAATCCGACTGTTCTTCCCTCAATTCTCCCAAAACCAGTGATAATATTTTTTGCAAAGTCAGGCTGAATTTCAAAAAAATAGTTATTATCAACCACTTTATTGATTAGTTCCTTCATATCATATGGTTTATTTGCGTTTTCAGGAACAAGGGTATCTAAAGAGTAATCTGGACTTAGGTCTTGAAAACTATCTTTAATATTTTTAGATTTTTCCCGATTGCTTGAAGGCAGCAAGTCAATAAGACTTTTTACTTCTTGGAGTGTTTCAATATCATTGTTGAATGCTCCATCAGCCACAGAAGACTTTGAAGTATGTGTTTTAGCCCCTCCCAATTCCTCTTGCGTAACATTTTCTTGTGTCACGGTCTTTACAACATCTGGGCCAGTCACAAACATGAATGAGGTATTTTTAACCATAAATATGAAATCTGTCATTGCGGGTGAATACACAGCTCCACCAGCACATGGACCCATAATTACTGAAATTTGAGGAACAACTCCAGAGGCAAGAACATTTCGTTGAAAAACCTCTGCATAACCCGCTAAAGAAGCAACGCCCTCCTGAATACGTGCGCCACCAGAATCATTAATGCCAATAATAGGAGCTCCAACTTTCATTGCCATATCCATTATCTTGCATATTTTTTCTGCATGAGCTTCAGATAATGAGCCCCCAAAAACTGTAAAGTCTTGACTGAAAACGTATACTAATTTTCCATTTATTTTTCCACTACCAGTAACCACTCCATCACCCGCATACTTCTGATCGGCCATGCCAAAGTCATTAGTGCGGTGTTCCACGTACATATCATACTCTTCAAAAGTGTCTTGATCTAAAAGTACCTCTATTCGTTCTCTTGCTGTTAATTTGCCTTTTGCGTGCTGAGAGTCAATTCGTCTTTTTCCTCCACCCAGTTTAGCCTCTTCGCGCTTTTTTTCTAATAATTTGATGATATCACTCATGAAGTAACTATATTATATAATATTTCTGAATTATCAATTTATAAGTATTTTCTAAAGTGATTTGGGAGTTCAGTCTCTATTTTGACTTTTTTATTATTCATATCAGTGAATTCTAAAGCGCCAGCATGTAGAAATAAATTAGATAATTTTATTTGATCGCGTTCAATATAATATTTTTTATCACCAAGGATTGGGAAACCATTCATAAAACAATGTTGCCTGATTTGATGTTTTCTACCTGATTGAGGATTTAATTTTAAAAGAAAATATTCTCCAGGCAGTTTTTTTATTATTTGATATTTTGTTTCAGCGGAAACATTTTTTTTTATTTTTGGGAAGCGTGTCATTAAGTATTCCCTCTCTATTTTTTGGTTTTTTTTCAACTATTGCATAATAAGTTTTCTTTATTTTATGGTTAGACAGAATTTTATGAAAGTACCTTGCTGAATTAGTATTTTTTGCAATTATCAATAGACCAGTTGTGTCTTTATCAAGCCGATGCACTAGCTTAGGATGACTATCTTTAGTATTAAAAAATTGAAGTAGATCATCAATTGATAGATTAATTTTTGATCCACGCTGACATGGTATTCCAGCCCATTTATTAATAATGATAAAGTCGTCAGATTGAAAAACTATTGAATTTTTAATTTTTCTCTTGAGTATGTTGGGTATTTTAATTAAAGGTTTATTTTTTTGAATTAATTTGAATTCCTTGAAAACATCAACAATGTCATCTTGTTTAACTCTATAACTTCCAAGTTTTTTTTTATTATTTACTTCGATTGATTTTTTTCTGAGCTCTTTGTGAAGTAATGAAAAAGGAATATTTAATCTTTCTTTTAAAAACTTGTCTAATCTCACCCCGTTAGAAGCACTATCAACAATTATAGTTTTTTTGGATTTCATCTAAATTTATATGTTTAGATAAATCAACTTATAGTTAATTAGATATTATTTTTCTTGATCAAGAATTTGGATGTAAGCCATAGGCGCATTATCACCTGATCGATAACCGGCTTTTACAATTCTACAATAGCCACCGCTTCTATCTTTGAATCTTTCAGATAAATCTCCAAAAACTTTTGTTACTGCTTCTTTATCTCTAAGCGAGTTAAAAGCATTTGCCCTAGATGAACTTTTATTCTTTTTACCTAGAGTGATAATTTTTTCAACAAATGGTCTTAATTCCTTTGCTTTTGGAAGTGTGGTTTTAATAGTCTCATTTTTGATTAGAGAAACAGCCATGTTCTCAAGCATCGCTATCCGATGTGATGATGTCCTATTTAACTTTCTTTTTGCAATTCCGTGTCTCATTTTTAGTTATATGGATCTTCAATCTTTCTCGCCATTTCCTCGATATTTTCAGGTGGCCAATTAGGTACTTCCATGCCTAAATATAGTGACATAGTGCCTAGTACTTCTTTTATTTCATTTAAAGACTTACGACCAAAATTGGGAGTACGCAACATTTCAATTTCACTTTTTTGAACAAGGTCTCCAATGTAAATAATATTATCATTTCTTAGGCAATTCATTGATCTCACTGAAAGTTCAAGCTCCTCAACTTTTCTTAATAGATTTTTATTAAATTGAGGTTCCAATGCATCAGGTTCTTCCTGAATCTCTTCAGGTTCTTCAAAATTAATAAATGATTGCAATTGGTCTTGAATTATTCGTGCTGCAAAAGCAATTGCATCCTCAGGAGATACTGATCCATTTGTTTCAATTGACATTGTTAATTTGTCATAATCTAAAACTTTTCCTTCTCTAGTATTTTCTATACTGTATGAAACTTGTTTGACTGGGCTAAATATGGAGTCTATCGGAATCAGGCCTATTGCAGAGTCTTCTGGCTTGTTATGTTCAGCAGCAACATAACCTTTACCTTTTGCTACGGTAAGCTCCATATTAAATTCAGTATTGTCATCAAGATTACAGATTACTAACTCTGGATTTATAATATCAATTTCAGATGGCGTATTTATCATACCCGCAGTAATCTCACCTGGACCAGTTACATTGAGATTCATTTTTCTTACACCTTCAGAATGCATATTTAAAGATAGGGACTTAATATTTAACACTATATCTGTAACGTCTTCTCTTACTCCATCAATAGATGAAAATTCATGAAGAACATTATCTATTTTAATAGCTGTCACAGCAGTACCTTGTAGTGATGACAACAGCACTCTTCTAAGAGCATTTCCAAGTGTTAATCCAAAACCCCTTTCAAGTGGTTCCGCAATTAAGGTTGCTTTATATTGAGTGTCTTCATCGCTGGTTAGTTTTAGTTTTGAAGGTTTTATTAATGCCTGCCAATTATTAATAATACTCATAGTTTTTTTCCTTTAATAAATATTAAACTCTTCTTTTCTTTGGTGGACGACAACCATTATGAGGGATTGGTGTAGTATCTTTTATAGAAGTTATATAGAATCCCACGGCTTGTAATGCTCGTAGTGCCGACTCGCGTCCTCCGCCTGGTCCTTTAACAAATACTTGTAAGTTTTTTAAACCAAACTCTTTTGCTTTTGTGCCAGCATCCTCAGCTGCAATTTGTGCAGCGTATGGTGTGGACTTTCTTGATCCTTTAAAACCTTTTACTCCCGCAGACGACCATGCAATACTGTTACCTTGCTCATCGGTAATGGTAATCATAGTATTATTAAATGTAGCATTAATATACGCTAATCCAGAAATGATATTCTTTTTTTGTTTTTTCTTTTTTACAGTTTTAGCTTCAGCCATATTTATTTAGTAACCTTTTTCTTTCCAGCAATTGCAATAGCTTTTCCTTTTTTAGTTCTAGCGTTTGTATGAGTACGCTGACCTCTACATGGCAAATTTTTTCTGTGTCTTACACCTCTATACGTACCTAAATCTTTTAATCTTTTGATATTTCCAGATACCTCTCTTCTTAAATCACCTTCAACTAAAAGTGATGATGAAATAACATCACTAACATTTTTTATTTCTGCTTCAGATAGATCCTGAACTCTAGTATTTGCATCAACGTTTGCCTGAGAACATACATCTTTTGAAATCTTATCGCCAATTCCGTAAACGTAGGTCAAAGCAACACCTAATTTTTTTTGGGTTGGAATATTTACTCCAGCAATACGAGCCATCAATAAAGACCTAACATTTTTGGTTTGAGAGATTGCGGGATTATAGGATTATTAATTAATTGGTCAAGCATATTAAAGATGATCTATAATTGTGTTAATTGATTGATTTATATGCATAATTTCACCTACACCACTGACTTTTTTTAGCAGTTTTGCTTCATCATAATATTTTATTAAAGGCATAGTTTCATTGAAATATGTTTTGAGTCTTTTAATAAGAGTTTCCTCGTTGTCATCAGATCTTCCTTCTTCTTTACCTCTAGATAATATTCTGTCTTTTAAATGTTTTTCATCAACATCTAATTGAATTACGCATGATATTTTGTCTTTAAGTTCTGACATCAATTTATCTAGAAGCTTAGCCTGCTCTGTATTTCTGGGAAAGCCATCGAGTAGGTATCCACTTAAATTTTTATTATTATTAAAAAATGATTTAATAACATTAATTATAATATCGTTAGAAACTAGTTTTCCCTCATCAATAATTTGTTTAGCCTTTATCCCAATTTCACTTTTATTAGCTATCTCCATCCTAAGCAAATCACCTGTAGATAAGTGACTTAAATTATATTTTTCACAGATTAAATTTGCCTGTGTTCCTTTTCCAGCTCCTGGGGGTCCCAATAAAACTAAATTCACCTTCTTGTGCCTCTTAGGCGAGATTTTTTTATTAGAGCTTCATATTGATATGCAAATAAATGACTTTGAATTTGTCCAACAGTATCCATGCCTACAACCACAACAATGAGTAGTGATGTACCTCCCAAGTAAAATGGGATTGAGTATTGTGCAATTAAAATTTCCGGAAGTATGCATACAAATGCTAAATATAGTGCCCCAATAGTTGTTATTCTGGATAAGACAAAATCAATATACTCAGCAGTTTTTTCACCTGGCCTAATTCCTGGAATAAAACCACCTTGTCTTTTTAGATTATCAGCTGTTTCAACTGGATTAAATACAATTGAAGTATAAAAGAATGCAAAAAATATGATGGCCGCAGCATACATAAGCATGTATGCTGGTTGACCCCTGCCAAGTAATGCTGCAATATCATTTAACAATCCTGGCTCTGCAGATACGTTAAAATTCGCAATTGTAATTGGTAGCAACAGAATAGATGAAGCAAATATTGCTGGTATAACTCCTGCAGTATTGAGTTTAAGAGGTAAATGTGTGCTATCTCCAGCAAACATCTTATTACCCATTTGTCTTTTTGGATACTGAACTATTAATCTTCTCTGAGCTCTCTCCATAAAAACAATAAAGATAACTACAGCTACAATCATCACTAAAAGTAAAACAAGTATAAGAGTTGAGATTGTTCCCTGACGACCCAATGTAAGTGTATTTATTAAGGCACTAGGTATCTCAGCTACAATGCCAGAAAAAATGATGAGCGATATTCCATTTCCTATGCCTCTACTGGTTATTTGTTCTCCTAGCCACATTAAGAAGACGGTTCCACCAGTTAATGTAATTGTCGTTGAAAGTCGAAAAAATAGTCCAGGGTCTGTAACAACTTTTCCTGCTGACTCTAACCCAACAGAAATCCCATATCCTTGTAATAAAGCAAGTAAGACAGTTCCGTATCTTGTATATTGGGTAATTTTTCTTCTACCAGGCTCACCCTCTTTCTTCAAACTTGCCAGATGCGGAGAGACACTTGTCATAAGCTGCATAATAATTGATGAAGATATATATGGCATGATACCTAATGCAAAAATAGCCATTCGACTAATTGCGCCACCTGCGAAAACATCAAACATTCCAAGAATTCCGCTTTGATTAGTTTCAACAAGAAGTTTTAATTGCTCAATGTCTATTCCAGGTAAAGGTATATATGTGCCAAATCTATAAATTATTAAAGCACCTAAAGTGAACCAAATTCTTTTCTTCAATTCAGTTGCCTTAGAAAAGACACTAAAGTTGAAATTTGATGCTAATTTTTCAGCTGCTGAAGCCATTTTGCTAAATTGCTTTACTTATTTTTAATTCAACACCAAGTTTTTGAAGTTTTTCTTCTGCAGACTTGGTTACTTTACTACATTCAATTATATTTTTTGATTTTAATTCACCTGTACCGAGAATTTTTAGGAGTTTTTTATCTTTATTTTTCAAAATATGTAACTTTTTTAAGAGTGCAATATTTATAACCTCTGACTCGTTGATAGAATTTTTATCGATCAATTTCTGCAGTGCAGCAAGGTTTAGTTCAAAATATTGTTTCTTTGTAAAATTTGAAAATCCAAATTTAGGTAATCTTCTATGTAAAGGCATCTGTCCACCTTCGAAACCATTAATAGCAACACCCGAACGAGCTTTTTGTCCTTTGTGACCACTCCCAGAGGTTTTACCTTTACCTGAGCCTATACCTCTTCCAATTCTCTTCTTTGATTTAAAGCTCTTATTTTTATCAATTTGATTTAATTTCATTTAATTATTTTCCGTAATTACTAAATGTTTAATTTTTTTAATCATGCCTAATGTTTCAGGTGTTGCTTCTCTTATGACGCTGCTGTTAATTTTTTTTAGCCCTAGTCCTTTTACCGTCGCTATTTGTCCTTTTTGAGAACCAATTGTACTTTTTTTTAATGTAATTTTTAATTTTTGAGTCATGTCATTTCTCTTGCAGAAGTAATGTTGCCAACTTTTTTAGATCTCCTTGCAGCAATTATCTTGGGCGATTTTTGCTGTTTCAGTCCATCTACTGCTGCTCTAATAATATTATAAGGATTTGAGCTACCAACTGACTTTGCAACAATGTCTTGTATGCCTAATAACTCAAATACAGCCCTAACTGATCCTCCAGCAATAATACCTGTACCTGAAGGCGCAGATCTCATTACAACACGTGATGAACCATGTATTCCAACTATATCATGGTGTAATGTTCTACCTTCTCTAAGTGGTATTCTAACCAAACTTTTTTTAGCTGAGTCTGTTGCTTTTTTAATGGCCTCAGGAACCTCTTTTGCTTTTCCATGACCAAAACCAACTTTACCAGACTCATCACCAGCAACAACTAATGCTGCAAATCCAAATCGCCTTCCCCCTTTAACAACTTTTGTTACTCGGTTAATTGCTACTAGTTTGTCTTTAATATCAATACCATTTTGATCTTTGTTTTTGTTTTCTTTTGCCATAATATTTCCCTATAGATTTATACCCCCAGATCTTACTTCGTCAGTAATAGTTTTTACGATTCCATGATACAAATTTGAACCACGATCCAAGTAAACATCTTTAACGCCCTTTTCAGCTGCTGACTTAGCAAGTTCACTGCCTAATATTTTTGCATTTGCAACATTACATGAATTTTTATTTTTTTCTGATTTTAAGGTTGAGGCACTGCAAACAGTAATACCTTTATTATCGTCAACGATCTGAGCATACAAGTGCTGTGAGGACTTATAAAGAGTAAGTCTCATGCGAGATTTATTATTTTTCTTTAACTTAAACCTGACTCTACTTGATCTTTTTTGTTTTTTTGGAGATAACATTATTTCTTTTTACCTTCTTTTCTATTTATATATTCATCAGCATACTTTATGCCCTTGCCTTTATAAGGTTCAGGCCCCCTAAAATTTCTAATTTCAGCAGCAGTTTGTCCAACAAGTTGCTTGTCAGGACCCTTAATCTCAATATTATTTTGCTTATCTACTGTGACTGTAATATTTTCTGGAATATCGTAGTTTATCGGATGACTATACCCAAGCAATAATTCAAGAGTTTTACCTTTTAAGGCTGCACGATATCCAACACCATTCATTTCTAATTTTTTTGTAAAACCCTCACTTACACCAATAATTATATTATTAACTAAATTTCTCTGTAATCCCCAGAAAGAAACTAAAGTTTTGTCATCAGATTTGGGTTTCATTGTAATTTTTTGACCCTCAACTATTACTTCGATTTGAGAATTTAACTTAGATTCAAGTTTGCCTAATGGGCCCTCAGCTGAAATTAATCCATCATGAAGATTAATTTTTACGCTTTCTGGTATATTTATTTCTTTTGATCCAACTCTAGACATAATTAAAATACTCTACAAATAATTTCCCCGCCTACTTTTTGATCTCTTGCGTCTGCATCCGTCATCACACCTTTCGAAGTCGAAATAATTGAAATTCCAAGGCCATTATGTACATACGGTATCCTTCCAGCGCCAGAATATACACGCCTACCTGGTTTTGAAATTCTTGTGATCTCTGAAATTACTGGACCTTTTTCATCATATTTCAGTTCAATATCAAGCTCTTCCCTGCCAGATGAGTGTTTTGTTCGAGCATATCCTCTTATATAACCTTCTTTTTTAAGTACCTCTAAAATATTTTCCCTTAACTTTGATACAGGAGAACTAACAATTGGTTTATACCTCATTTGTGCATTTCTAATTCTACTAAATAAATCTGACAACGGATCTTGTAATGACATATTTCTTCCTTTCTACCAGCTTGATTTATTCATTCCAGGAATTTGACCTTTAGATGCAAGATCCCTCAAGGCAATTCTAGATAATCTCACTCGTTTATGGTAACCCCTTGGACGGCCTGTTAATTCACATCTATTTCGAACTCTTGTTCTCGCACCATTCCTTCTTAGTTTGGAAAGTTTTAGTTGAGCTTGAAACCTATCATCTATAGAGGTTTTTTTGTCCATAATAAGAGATTTTAGTTTACTTCTCTTATGCAGGTCTTTTTCAGACAGCTTTATTCTTCTTTTATTTTTTTCTATCGAACTTTTTTTAGCCATATCCTTACCTAATCATTAATTGGAAAATTTAGAGATTTTAATAACAACAATGCCTGCTCATCATTTGAAGCTGTTGTATTTATTGTAATATCTAACCCACGCACCTTATCAAGTTTATCAACGTTAATTTCAGGAAAAACTGTGCATTCCTTAATTCCGAAAGAATAATTACCCCTTCCATCGAAACAATTTTTTTTCAATCCTCTAAAGTCTCTAATACGCGGAAGAGCAATAGTAACGAGTCTATCAATGAACTCGTACATCCTGTTACCTCTTAAAGTAACCTTTACTCCTAGAGGCATACCAGTTCTGATTTTAAAAGTAGCGATTGATTTTCTTGCTTTTGTCACTAATGGTTGTTGACCTGCTATCGAAGCTAATTGATCTGAAGCTAGTTGAATTACTTTAGAGTCATTTACTGCCTCTCCAAGGCCCATGTTTAATGAAACTTTTATCAACTTAGGCAATGCAAGATCATTCTTTATGGAAAGATCATTCTTTAGCTTTGGCACTATCGTATTTACATACATTTCTTTTAAACGTGGAGTATAATTATCCATCGATTTGATCTCCCGTTTTAATGTTAATTCTCACTTTTTTATTGTCTTTTAAGTATTTATATCCAACTCTAACACCTTTGTTGGTCTTTTTATCAACCGGCATTAAATTAGAGAGCATAATTGGCATCTCCTTATTCAAAACTCCACCTTCGTTTTTTTGATCTTGTTTTTGATGTTTCTTTGAAATGTTCACGCCTTTAACAATTGCTTTCATGCCTAATATTTTCATCACTTCACCAACTTTTCCCTTATCCTTGCCTGTGTTAACAGTAACTTGATCACCTTTTTTTAATCTCATGCTCATTATAAGACCTCCGGTGCTAATGAAATGATTTTCATTTGTTTTTTTGATCGTAGCTCTCTACAAACAGGGCCAAAGATTCTTGTCCCTACCGGTTCACCCTGATTATTAATTAATACAGCGGCGTTTGTATCAAACTTAATTGTACTTCCATCAACTCTTTTCAATTCTTTTCTAGTTCTTACGATTACAGCTTTATGGACAGTTCCTTTTTTAACTTTCCCTTTTGGAATTGCGTCTTTGACAGTTACTACGATAATATCTCCTACAGATGCAAAACGACGCTTTGATCCACCAAGAACTTTAACACACAAAACCTCTTTGGCTCCTGAGTTATCTGCAACATTTAATCGAGATTCAACTTGTATCATTTAACTAATTGCAACCCATCTTTTTAGTTTAGAAATTGGCTTAGACTCCATAATTCTTACTTTATCTCCTGCGTTAAATTGATTATCGGGATCATGTGCGCTGTATTTTTTTGATCTTCTAATCACTTTTTTTAACACTGGATGTTTAAACTTTCTTTCAACTAAAACTGTTATTGTTTTATCTTGTTTGTTACTAATAACAGTTCCTTGTAATATCTTTTTTGGCATATTAGTTAACCGTCTTTTCCTTCATTATTGTTTTTATTCTTGCTATCAGTTTTCTTACCTTAAAAATTCGAGACGTATTCTCAAGCTGGCCTGAGGACTTTTGAAATCTCAAGTTAAAGGACTCCTTGTATAAATTTTGCAACTCAGTCTTCAGTTGATCTGTTGTTTTTTTTCTTATTTCTTCTGCTTTCATAAATTCTCTATTTAATTAACTGTTCCACTACCTTAGTTTTAATAGGTAGTTTAGATGAAGCACGTCCAAAAGCCTCTGTCGCAATAGCTTGTGAAACGCCATCAACTTCAAATAAAATTTTTCCTGGTTTAACCCTGCATGCCCAATACTCTGGTGATCCTTTACCTTTACCCATTCTTACCTCTGTAGGTTTTTTTGAAACTGGAACATCAGGAAATATTCTAACCCACACTCTTCCAGCTCTTTTCATGAATCTTGTCATTGCAACACGGGCAGCCTCTATTTGACGAGCTGTGACTCTTTCAGCTTCTAAAGCTTTCAAACCATATGTCCCATAATTAAGCGTTGTCGCTGACGTTGCAACTCCCTTAATTCTACCCTTATGAGCTTTTCTATATTTTGTTTTCTTTGGCTGTAACATATCTATCCTAATTTATTTGGGTTGTTATCTAATTCATGAGGCGCATTGTCGTCTATATCGCCTTTATATATCCAAACTTTTATTCCACATGAACCATATGTGGTTTGTGCTGTTGCGACAGCGTAATCTACATTTGCTCTGAAAGTATGCAGAGGCACTCTACCTTCCCTATACCACTCAGTTCTTGCTATTTCAGTTCCCCCAAGTCTACCTCCACAATTCACTCTAATTCCGTCTGCTCCCAAGCGCATTGCTGACTGAACTGAACGTTTCATCGCTCTTCGGAATGAAACACGTCTTTCTAATTGTTCAGCTATACCATCAGCAATTAATTGTGCTTCAACTTCTGGTTTTCTAATCTCCACAAGATTTATAGAAACTTCATCGGAAGTAAATTCAGAGATTTTTTTCTTCAATTTCTCAATATCACTACCTTTTTTTCCAATAATAAGACCTGGACGCGCTGAGTATATTGTAACCTGTGCTTTCTTTGCAGGCCGTTCAATCTGAATTTTTGCTACAGCACAATTTTTAAGTTTTTTCTCAAGATAAGCTCTAATCTTTAAATCTTCCTGCAAGAATGATCCAAATTCTTTCTTTCCAGCATACCATCTAGATTGCCACTTCTTATTAAGAATTAATCTAAGTCCAATTGGATTTACTTTTTGACCCATATACTATTTTGCCTTCTCTTTCTTTACTTCCTTAACTTGATCTTCAGAAACTTTAATTGTGACGTTAGTCAGAAATTTATTAATTCTCCCAGGTCTTCCCTTTGCTCTTGCTCTCCATCTTTTCATCACCATACCTTTACCGCAATATGCTTCAGTAACTTTTAATATATCAATATCCAACTGATGATTATTTTCGGCATTAGCAATTGCACTGTTTAAAACTTTAGAAATATTTTTAGCGACACCTCTAGATGAAAACTTTAATAAGTTAAGTGCTTCTGATGCCTTTTTGCCTCTAATCATTTCAAGTACTGCATTAGCTTTTGACGGACTCACTCTCATGTTCCTTTGAATTGCATATGCTTCGTTATCTTTTCTAACAAGTTGTCTCATATTTATTTTGTTTTCTTATCACCTGTATGGCCATTAAAAGTTCTTGTAGGAGAGAACTCTCCAAGTTTATGGCCAACCATGTCTTCAGTTACGTTTACAGGTATAAATCTTTTACCATTGTGAACCGCAAAATTTACACCTACAAATTCGGGTAGTATAGTTGATCTTCTAGACCAAGTCTTAATGACGCTATTGCCACCAGAATCAGAAGCCGCTTTTACTTTTTTTAATAAATGGCTATCAACAAATGGTCCCTTCCATACAGATCTTGTCATTTATACCTCTATTCTTGCTTTCTTATCCGTTTTTCTTTTTATAATAAATTTATCAGTTCTTTTATTATTTCTTGTCTTCTTTCCCTTTGTAGGTTTACCCCATGGAGTTACAGGATCTCTTCCACCAGAAGTTTTACCTTCACCGCCACCATGTGGATGATCGATAGGATTCATCGCAACTCCTCTGACAGATGGTCTTATACCAAGCCACCTGTTCCTACCGGCCTTACCAAGCTTTTGGTTTTTTTTATCAATATTTGATAAAACACCTATTGTAGCTCGACATTCTTCTCTAATTTTTCGTTGTTCCCCTGAAGGCAACTTTATAGCGACATAACCATTAGATTTTCCAACTATTTGGGTTGATGTGCCCGCAGACCTTGCTAATTGTGCCCCGCTTCCTGATTTTAATTCGATGTTATGTATGTCAATGCCTACAGGTATGTCAGACATGGGCATACAATTTCCATTTCTAATTTCTTTTTTTGATCCAGAAATTACTTTATCTCCAACCTTTATATCTTTTGGGGCCAATATATAGCTTTGAATACCGTCATCATATTTAATCAATGCTATATATGAAGATCTATTTGGATCATATTCTATTCTTTCCACAGTCGCACTCACATCTATCTTATTTCTTTTGAAATCAATTATTCTATATTTCGATTTATGCCCTCCACCTTTTCTTCTCATAGTGATTCTGCCTGTATTATTACGTCCACCTTTTTTAGAGATACCAGTGGTAAGTGATTTTACTGGTTTACCATTCCATAATCCTTTTTTATCAACTAGAGTAAGTCCTCTGGTTCCGGGCGTGTTAGGTCTGAATTTTTTAAGTGCCATTTATTTATACTCCCGCATTAATATCAATTGTTTGACCATCTTCGAGGGTAACGAATGCCTTCTTGTAATCCGACCTTTTACCAAGAGAACCCCTGAATGATTTAAGCTTACCCTTAACGATTGAAGTATTTACCTTTTTTACTTTGACTTTAAAAATGTTTTCAATTGCTAATTTAATTTCTTTCTTTGAACTTGTTTTCTGAACTTGGAATGTAACTTGATTATACTCTGAACCCATCGAGGACTTCTCTGTAATAATAGGTTTGATTATCGTTTTAAAATCTTTAATTGTAACCATCTTAATTAATCCTACTCTCAAGCATTTCTAAAGCATTCTTACTCATGATTAATTTTTCAAATCCAAGTAAATCAAGTGCATTAAAATTATTTATGCTTAAATACTTTATATTTTTTAAGTTTCTTGAAGCTAATGCAAAATTATTATCAGGTTTATCGCCCTCTAATATGAGCGCAGAGTGAGCATTTAAATCTGAGAGGCTTTTAACTAGTGTTTTTGTCTTTGGCTCTGTAATTTTAAGTTCTTCAACAATTATCAAATTGTTGTTCTTGAGTTTATCAGAAAGAATATGCTTCAAAGCCTCCTGCCTAGTTCGTTTTGGCATCTTTTTTAATGAACGAACTCCTCTTAAGTTATGAGCCATTCCACCACTTCTAAATATATTTGCTTTTTTGGAGCCGTGCCTAGCTCCTCCACTTCCCTTTTGTCTTCCTAGCTTTTGTGTTGTTCCTTTTACTTCAGACCTGTTTTTAGTCCTAGCTCTTAGAGGTTTCTGGTTAGACTCATTCCATCTAACTAGAGAGCCAACAACACTTAAATCGGATTTACTATTGAATAATTGATCTTTCAAATTGACCGACCCACTCTTTTTTCCATCTATTTTGTGCATGTCAATTTGCATTTACTTATTTTTCCTTCTTAACTTCTTTTTCTGATTTTACTGGTGTGGCTTCGATTTCTTTGATGCCATCTTTTTTAATTGAGTCCTCAACAACTAACCAAGTTCCCCTTGAGCCTGGCGTAGCTCCTTTTACACAGATTAGATTTTTTTGGTCATCGACCTTTACAACCTGTAAGCTTTGAAGAGTTTTGTGAACATCTCCGTATTGTCCCGCCATCTTTTTTCCTTTGAAAACTTTACCAGGGTCTTGGCACTGACCTGTAGATCCATGGCTTCGATGTGAAACTGAAACACCATGAGAGGCTCTCAAGCCTGAGAAATTATGACGTTTCATTACTCCAGCAAATCCTTTACCCTTCGTGTAACCAGATACATCAATAAATTGACCTTCCTTGAAATGACTTGCTTTCAATTCATCTCCACTTTGAATCTCTTGGTCTTTACTAATTTCAAACTCTCTAAGATATTTATAAGCATCTGATTTTTTTTTATCAAAGAAGCCCTTCTGTGATTTTGAAGTTTTTTTTAACTTGCAGGCACCAACCAATACCTTGTCTGAATTTTCATTTTCTGATGTAATTCGATCAATAATTTTACAATTTTCAACATGAAGTACAGTAACAGGAATATTTGTTCCACTTTGTGTGTACAAATTACTCATTCCAATTTTTTTTGCTATAATACCTGATCTCATATCTTACAATTTGATTTCTACATCAACTCCTGAAGCTAAATCTAATTTCATTAGTGCATCGACTGTTTGTGGCGTTGGGTCGACTATCTCTATTAATCTCTTATGAGTCCTAATCTCGAATTGCTCTCTACTTTTTTTGTTAACATGGGGAGATCGAAGAACTGTAAACTTCTCATTATTTGTGGGTAATGGTATTGGGCCTTTCACCATTGCTCCGGTTCTTTTAGCTGTATCAACGATTTCTACTGATGATTTATCAAGTACACCATGGTCAAAAGCCTTCAATCTTATTTTGATATTTTGATTTTCCATTTTAATTCCTTATGCAAATTTTGCTTTTACCTCATCTTGAACGTTTTGAGGTACTTGCTCATAATGATCAAAAAACATTGAATATTGAGCTCTTCCCTGAGTCATAGACCGTAATGTGTTGACATAGCCAAACATATTGGCAAGAGGCACCATTGAGCTAATTGCTGTTGTATTACCTCTAGCTTCACTTCCACTAACTTGACCTCTTCGACTACTCAAATCGCCTATAACATCCCCCATAAACTCTTCAGGCGTAACTACCTCAACTCTCATAACAGGCTCAAGAAGTTTTGGGCCTGCTTTTTGACAAGCGTCTTTAAATGCCATCCTTCCAGCTATCTCAAAAGCTAAACTACTAGAGTCTACATCGTGATATTTTCCATCAATTAATGTTACTTTATAATCAATTATAGGGAAGCCGGCTATGACGCCAGTATCAGCAACGCCCTCAATTCCTTTTTCAACTCCTGGGATATATTCTTTAGGTATATTACCTCCCTTAATTTTGTCTTCAAATAATCTTCCTGTCCCTGGTTCACATCCCTCAACAATGATTTTTACTTCAGCAAACTGACCAGCTCCTCCACTTTGTTTTTTATGTGTATATGTTACCTCAACCTCTTTAGATATTGTTTCTCTGTAAGCAACCTGTGGTGCTCCTACATTAGCTTCAACTTTGAACTCTCGTTTCATTCGGTCAACAATAATATCCAAATGAAGCTCACCCATTCCTTTAATAACAGTTTGCCCAGATTCATCATCAGACGTTACTCTGAAAGATGGGTCTTCTTTAGCAAGTCGAGCAAGCGCTTCTCCCATTTTTTCTTGATCAGCTTTTGTTTTTGGTTCAACAGCAATTTCAATTACTGGATCAGGAAAATCCATTGACTCTAATATGATTGGCTTCTGAGAGTCACATAAAGTTTCACCAGTTATGGTATCTTTCAACCCTGCTATCGCAACAATATCACCAGCATACGCAGTTTTAATATCTTCTCTGTTATTCGCATGCATAAGTAGCATTCTTCCAATTCTTTCCTTATCACCTTTAACAGAATTCATAATTGTTGAACCAGCTTCTAACTTTCCTGAATAGATTCTTGTAAACGTGAGAGAGCCTACGAAAGGATCGTTAGCAACTTTAAATGCTAATGCAGAAAAAGGCTCTTCATCTGATGCTTTTCTTATTTCTTCTTCTTCTTTGCCTGGTATGTTACCCGTAGCTTGTTGTACCTCACTAGGATCTGGCATAAAGTTTACGATGGCGTCTAGAAGTGGTTGTACACCTTTATTTTTGAATGCACTGCCTGTTAAAATTGGAACGAACTCAAAATTGATAGTACCTTTTCTAATGCAACGGTTAAGAGTTTCTTCATCAGGCTCTTCCCCATCCAAATATTTTTCTAAAACCTCTTCATCTTGCTCAACTGCCATTTCAACCATTTCAGATCGATATTTTTCAGCCGTCTCTTTTAATTCTTCTGGGATCTCTGTGTACTCATATTTAGCTCCAAGGTCTTCATTTGCCCAAACTATTGCTTTATTTTTTACAAGATCAATAACACCCTTAAGATCAGACTCACTTCCATAGGGGATTTGTAAAACTAAGGCGTTTGCTTGAAGTCTGTCTTTAATCATATCAAGACATTTATAGAAATCAGCCCCGGTACGATCCATCTTATTAACAAAGCACATTCTTGGAACCTTGTATCTATTCGCTTGTCTCCATACAGTTTCAGTCTGAGGTTCAACACCAGCTACACCATCAAAGACTGCAACAGCTCCGTCAAGAACTCTGAGTGATCTTTCAACTTCAATAGTAAAGTCAACGTGGCCTGGAGTATCAATTATATTAATTCTATGATCGTTCCAAAAACATGTAGTTGCTGCTGAGGTAATTGTAATTCCTCTTTCTTGCTCTTGTTCCATCCAGTCCATAGTAGCTGCACCATCATGAACTTCTCCGATTTTGTGACTTTTACCAGTGTAATAAAGTATTCTTTCTGTAGTAGTGGTTTTCCCTGCATCAATGTGAGCCATGATTCCTATATTACGGTATTTCTGCAGTGAGTATTCTCTTGTCATATTACCACCTAAAGTGTGCAAAAGCTTTATTGGCTTCTGCCATTTTATGAGTATCTTCTCTTTTTTTTATTGCCGATCCTTTGTTACCAGCTGCGTCCAATAATTCAGAACTTAATTTATCAACTAGACTTTTTTCTTTACGGTTTCTTATTGCATTAACAATCCATCTAATTGCTAGAGCTTGCGACCTGTTACTTTTAACCTCAACTGGGACTTGGTAAGTTGCTCCACCAACTCGACGTGATCTTACCTCAACAAGTGGTCTTACATTTTCTATTGCCTTGTTGAAAACATTCATTGGAGGTTCACCAGTTTTGCTTTCAATATTTGTGAATGATTTATTTATTATGGCCTCTGCAACAGTTTTCTTGCCATCAAGCATAATAGCATTTGTAAATTTTGTAAGAACTTTACTTCCATGAACTGGATCTGGTAGTACTTCTCTAATTTGAGCTTTTCTTCTTCTAGACATTTATTTAGGTTTCTTCGTTCCATATAATGAACGACGTTGTTTTCTCTCACCAACACCTTGGGTATCTAAAACTCCTCTTACAGTGTGATAACGAACTCCTGGCAGGTCTTTAACACGACCGCCTCGAATTAATATTACTGAGTGTTCTTGCAAGTTATGACCCTCACCGCCAATATAACTTGTAACTTCAAATCCATTTGTAAGTCTAACTCTCGCAACTTTTCGTAATGCTGAGTTAGGTTTTTTAGGGGTAGTTGTATAAACTCTAGTACAAACACCTCGCTTTTGAGGATTTGCTTTTAATGCTGGAACCTTATTTCTTTTTTGAACTTTGGTTCTAGGTTTTCTAATCAGCTGACTTATAGTCGGCATAAAATATCTCCAGTCTTTACAACTTAAAGGTTAACTATTTTAAAAAAATTAATAAAAAGTAGCGTTTAGATTTCTCTACCGCCTACTATTTAAGAATGCCGAATAATACTTAATAGTTTATGCAGGTCAACAAAATTTATTAGGAATTCTCTTGTATTTCGGCTGATTCTTGCTCTTTCTTTGCTTGAATTGCCTCAATTTCTATTTTAGCCTCTTTATCCAACAATTTTGCCTTATTTTCAATCTGATTGAAGGTTCTTCCTGTTCCTGCTGGAATTAATCTTCCAACAATTACGTTCTCTTTGAGTCCCTCAAGGCGATCCATTTTACCTTTTATCGACGCGTCAGTAAGAATTCTTGTTGTTTCTTGGAAAGATGCAGCTGAAATGAAAGACCTTGTTTGAAGAGATGCTTTTGTAATACCAAGCAATACAGGTTTAGCTATTGCAGGTTTCTTTCCTTCACTTTCTAGCTGTTCATTTGTAGTCAAGAATTCAAATCTATCAATTTCTTCACCTTTGATAAATGAGCTATCACCAATTTCAGTAATATGGACTTTTTGTAACATCTGCCTGCATAGTACTTCGATGTGCTTGTCGTTAATTAAAACACCTTGCAATCTGTAAACCTCTTGAACTTCGTTTATTAAATAATCAGCTAGTGCTTCGATTCCTAAAATTTCTAGTATATCATGAGGGTCTGGATTTCCATATAATAAGTAATCTCCCTTCTCAATAGTCTCACCTTCTTGATAAGCTATATGCTTTCCTTTTGGTATTAAAACTTCTACAGGGTCACCATCTTTTTCAGGAGTAATAATGACTTTTTGTTTTCCTCTAATATCTTTTCCAAAAGAAATGATTCCTGAAGTCTCGGAAATGATTGCGTGATCTTTTGGTTTTCTTGCTTCAAATAACTCTGCAACCCTCGGCAAACCTCCAGTGATATCTTTTGTTTTTGAAGCAGCCTTTGGAGTTCTGGCCAGAACATCTCCCGCATGAACTTCCGATCCATCTGCCACGGAAAGAATTGAATCAGGAGGCAAGAAGTATCTGGCTTCATTGCCATTTGCAAGAAGTATAACTTCGCCTTTTTTATCTCTAAGTGTTATTCTCGGCTTTAACTCACTTCCTTTTGGATCTGATTTCCAGTCCTTAACTTTGGTGTACGTTAATCCTGTTTTTTCTTCTGTTTCCTCAATAAGAGAAATTCCTTCTTCCATATCCACATAATTAGCAGTTCCTGATTTTTCTGATATAACTGGATTTGTAAATGGATCCCATTCACAAATTTTTGTACCACTATTTACTTTAGAGTCCTCCTCTACTAATATTTTTGTACCGTAAGGAACTTTATAATTTGCAAGTTCTCTTCCATTCTCATCGTGTATTGCTAGTTGACAATTTCGGCCCATAACAATCAGGTCATTATTACTATCTTCAACAGTATTTTTATTTAAAATTTTAAATATTCCATCAGTGTTAGTCTCTATGAATGATTGATCATTAATTTGGGCAGCACCACCGATGTGGAAGGTCCTCATGGTAAGCTGTGTACCGGGCTCACCTATTGATTGAGCGGCTATCATTCCAACAGCTTCACCTTCATTTACAAGGAATCCCCTTGCTAAATCACGGCCATAACATTTTACGCATATGCCTCTTTTACTATCACATGTTAGTGGAGACCGTATATAAACACTTTGAATGCCTGCCGTTTCAATTTTTTCTGCAACAACCTCATCTACATAATCATCTTTTTTCGCAATATTTTCACCTGTAATTGGATGGTTTACATCGTTCTGAAGGAACCTACCTAAAACTCTGTCTGCTATAGAAATTATTACTTCTCCGCCCTCAACAACATCTGAAATCCATACTCCACTATCTGTTCCACAGTCAGGTTCAGAGATAGTGCAATCCTGAGCAACATCACAAAGTCTTCTTGTTAAATACCCAGAGTTCGCAGTTTTTAGCGCGGTATCTGCAAGGCCTTTTCTAGCACCATGGGTTGAATTGAAGTACTCTAGTACATTCAATCCTTCTTTAAAATTTGAGATAATAGGTGTTTCAATTATATCGCCAGATGGCTTAGCCATAAGACCTCTCATGCCAGATAATTGTTTCATTTGAGCTGCAGAACCACGAGCGCCAGAGTTTGCCATCATATAAATTGAATTTATTGGCATTTCCCTTTTAGTATCGTCATCAAATTTTTTGGATGATATTTCATTCATCATTTCCTGAGCAACACGGTCAGTACATTTGGCCCACGCATCAATTACTTTATTATATTTCTCCCGATTAGTAATAAGACCATCATTGTATTGTTTTTCATATTTTTCTATTTGACCAGCTGTTTCAGAAACAAGTTTTTCTTTTGTCTCTGGAATTATCATATCATCTTTACCAAAAGAAATACCTGCCTTGTATGCATAATGAAAGCCCAAAGCCATTAATTGATCAGCGAATATCACTGTATCTTTTTGCCCACAATATCTATAAACAGTATCAATCAGACCTGATATTTCTTTTTTACCTAAAAGCCTATTTACTAGTTTAGGATCAAGATCTTTATGCTGCGGGACGAGGTTCCAGAGTAACATTCTTCCAGGTGTTGTCTCAATTCTTTTTAATTTTTTGTTACCTTCTGGATCAATGAAATTAATTCTAGCATGAACTTTTGCATGGACTGTTGTTGCATTATTTTCAAGAGCTTGCTGTACTTCATAAATATCTTTAAATACAGATCCTTGTCCTGGCTCATTTTCTTTTTCTTGTGAGAGATAATAGATACCTAAGACGATATCCTGACTTGGAACAATGACTGGTTTTCCGTTTGCAGGATTAAGTATGTTGTTTGTTGACATCATAAGAACTCTCGCCTCAAGCTGGGCTTCTAAACTTAAAGGCACATGTACTGCCATCTGATCGCCATCAAAGTCAGCGTTGAACGCAGTACAAACTAAAGGATGAAGTTGGATTGCCTTACCTTCAATTAAAACTGGTTCAAAGGCCTGTACGCCAAGCCTATGTAAAGTTGGCGCTCTGTTAAGTATTACTGGGTGCTCCCTGATTACACGGTCTAATACATCCCATACCTCTGGACGTTCTTTCTCAACCATTTTCTTGGCTTGTTTTAACGTTGTAGCTAAACCTAATGACTCCAGCCTTGCGTAGATAAAAGGTTTAAATAGCTCGATAGCCATTTTTTTTGGCAAGCCACATTGATGAAGTTTTAATTCGGGGCCTACAACGATTACAGATCTTCCAGAGTAATCAACCCTTTTACCTAATAAATTTTGCCTAAATCTACCCTGTTTACCTTTAAGCATTTCTGCCAGTGATTTGAGCGGCCTTTTGTTTGTTCCAGTAATTACCCTTCCTCTTCTTCCGTTGTCAAACAGTGCATCAACAGATTCTTGAAGCATTCTTTTTTCATTTCTTATTATTATATCTGGAGCTCTTAATTCAATTAATCTAGACAATCTATTATTTCTATTGATTACCCTTCTATATAGATCATTCAAATCACTTGACGCAAATCTCCCTCCATCAAGTGGTACAAGTGGTCTTAATTCTGGCGGGATAACAGGTACAGAGGTTAAGATCATCCACTCAGGTCTGTTTCCAGATGAAATAAAGGCTTCAAAAATTTTAATTCTTTTTACAAGCTTTTCTGAGAGCGCGACAGCTTTTGTTTCTGCAAGCTTTGCACGTAAAGCCTCAAGATCTGGTTCAAGTTCTATTCTTTCGAGAACTTTTCTTACTGCCTCAGCTCCTATACCGGCTGAAAAAGAATCTTCTCCGTATTGTTCTTTAGCATTCTCTAATTCTTCTTCATCTAGGAGTTGATTTTGAATTAGGGGAGTTAACCCTGGTTCAGTAACCATGAATTTTTCAAAATAAAGAACCTTTTCAAGATCCTTCAGCTTCATGTCCATCATAAGAGCTATACGGCTAGGTAGTGATTTTAGGAACCATATGTGAGCAACTGGAGCAGCTAATTGAATATGCCCCATTCTTTCTCTTCTGACGTCTTTTTTTGTTACCTCAACACCACATTTTTCACAAATTATACCCTTAAACTTCATCCTCTTATATTTACCACAAAGACATTCATAATCTTTAATAGGCCCAAAAATTCTTGCGCAGAAAAGACCATCCCTCTCAGGTTTGAAAGTTCTGTAATTTATTGTTTCGGGTTTCTTTATTTCACCGTATGACCATGACAATATTCTCTCAGGGCTTGCAATTGAAATTTTTACCTGATTAAAATCATCTCTTGATGCCGCAGGATTGAAAATATTCATTAACGATTGACTCATAGCTTTTTCCTAATTCAAATTTGAAAGTTCAATATTAAGACCTAATGACCTTATTTCTTTAATCAATACATTAAAAGACTCAGGCGTTCCGGATTGAAACACATCTTCACCTCTGATAATAGTCTCATAAACTTTAGTTCTACCAGCTACATCATCAGATTTAACAGTTAAAATTTCTTGAAGAGTATACGCTGCTCCATAGGCCTCAAGTGCCCAAACTTCCATTTCACCAAATCTCTGTCCACCGAACTGAGCTTTACCTCCTAGAGGTTGCTGTGTAACTAGACTGTAAGGTCCAATAGATCTTGCATGAATTTTGTCATCAACTAAATGGTGAAGTTTAAGCATATAAATATAACCAACAGTTACTTTCCTCTCAAATTTTTCCCCAGTTAATCCATCCCATAGCTGTGTTTGGCCACTTTTATCAAAACCAGCTTCGCCCAACATTTCTGATATTTCTGCTTCAGACGCTCCATCAAAAACTGGTGTTTTAATAGGAACGCCATTTGAAATATTGATTGCGAGTTCTTTTTGCTCATCTTTACTTAATAATGATATTTCATTTTTATACTGATCTTTGCCATATACTTTTTCAAGGGACTGGCCAATTACTGAGTGATCATTTGAAGACTTATATTGTGCAAGAGATTTATTTATTATCTCGCCAATCCCTGCGCATGCCCAGCCTAAATGTGTTTCTAGTATTTGACCAACATTCATTCTACTCGGTACACCAAGAGGATTTAAAACAATATCAACTGTTCTTCCATCCTCGAGATATGGCATATCTTCAACTGGGGCAATTTTACTTATTACTCCCTTATTACCATGTCTGCCCGCCATTTTATCTCCTGGCTGCAATTTTCTTTTAACAGCAACAAAAACCTTAACCATCTTCATCACACCTGGTAAAAGTTCATCGCCTCTTTGTACTTTATCAACTTTATTATCGAAGCGAGATTGAATAGCGGATCTCGCAATGTCGTATTGTTTTTTTAAATTATCAATTTCATTTTGATCGTTAGAATTTTCAAGTTTCATTTTCCAAAGAGAGTCTAATTTAATATCTGATAAAGTGGCTTTATCGAATTTACTTTGGCTTATAATATCAGCGGGTGCATCAGACACATTTTTTTCATTTATTAGCAAAATAAGTCTCTCTTTGATATTTCTATTAAGAATTCCTAACTCGGCTTCTCTGTCGTTAGCTAATTTTTCAATCTCATCTCTTTCAATAGATAAAGCTCGATCGTCTTTTTCTATCCCATATCTATTGAATACTTTTACATCGACTACAATACCACTTGAGCCAGGAGGAAGTTTTAGAGAAGTATCTTTCACATCAGTAGCTTTTTCACCAAAAATTGCTCTTAATAATTTCTCTTCAGGAGTCACAGGACTTTCACCCTTAGGTGTAACTTTTCCAACAAGAATATCGCCTGGATTAACATCAGCCCCAACATACACAATACCAGCTTCATCAAGGTTACGTAACATTTCATCGCCAGCATTTGGAATGTCTCTTGTGATTTCCTCTGATCCCAACTTGGTATCTCTTGACATAACTTCAAATTCTTCAATATGAATAGAAGTAAATTTATCCTCTTGAACAATTTTCTCAGAAATTAAAATAGAGTCTTCAAAATTATAACCTCTCCACGGCATGAAAGCTACAACCACATTTCTTCCTAAACCAAGCTCCCCAAAGTGGGTTGATGGTCCATCTGCGATAATATCACCCTTCGATACCTTATCGCCAACTTTCACTAAAGGTCTTTGATTAATACATGTACTTTGATTTGATCTTTGAAACTTTTGAAGAGTATAAATGTCAACACCAGACTCAGTTGTCTTAATTTTTTCCGTTACTCTGACTACGATTCTTTTGCCATCGATTTTATCAACTATACCGTCTCTATTAGCTACAATAGTAACGCCTGAGTCTACCGCAACTACCTTTTCAACTCCTGTTCCAACTAATGGAGATTCAGCCTGTATAAGAGGAACTGCCTGTCTCATCATATTGGATCCCATAAGAGCTCTATTTGCATCATCGTTCTCAAGAAATGGTATTAGCGAGGCTGCGCAAGAAACTACCTGCTTTGGTGAAACATCCATA
The DNA here is from genome assembly GCA_902588785.1 of uncultured Pelagibacteraceae bacterium. Lineage (GTDB taxonomy): Bacteria > Pseudomonadota > Alphaproteobacteria > Pelagibacterales > AG-422-B15 > CACNXQ01. Next base: position 31,788 of record CACIQL010000002.1, on the reverse strand, counting down.
TAGTCTATTTCCTCAGGAACAGTCATTACAAAATCACCATTTCTTCTACAAGAAACCAATTTAGTAATGAAACTTCCCTTATCATTTAGTTCACTATTAGCTTGAGCAATAGTGTAATCTGCTTCCTCCATAGCTGGAAGATATTCAACTTCGTTGCTGACCTTTCCCTTTATTACCTTTCTATAAGGGCTTTCAATAAAACCATATTGATTTACTCGTGCATGTGAAGCTAAGCTATTTATCAAACCAATATTTGGGCCCTCAGGCGTTTCGATTGGACAAATTCGGCCATAATGCGTCGGATGTACGTCTCTAACTTCAAAGCCAGCTCTCTCTCTGCTAAGACCACCTGGTCCAAGTGCTGATAATCTTCTTTTATGTGTAATTTCAGCTAAAGGATTAGTTTGGTCCATAAATTGTGATAATTGTGAAGTCCCAAAAAACTCCTTAAGAGATGCAACTAGTGGCTTAGCATTGATAATATCTTGGGGAGTAGCAGCGTCAACTTCTAGAGAATTCATTCTTTCTTTGATTGATCTTTCCATTCTGATCAGCCCCATCCTGAATTGATTTTCAACTAATTCTCCTACAGACCTAACTCTTCTATTGCCTAAATGGTCAATATCGTCAACTTCACCCTTTCCTGTTCTTAAATCCATAACAGTTTTAATAACTTCAATAACATCCTCGCTACGAAGCACCGTAACAGTGTCAGAGCACTCTATGTTAAGCCTATAATTCATTTTGACTCTGCCAACATCAGAAAGGTCATATTTTTCTGATTTGAAAAATAATGAATTAAATACTTCAAACGCAGTCTCTAGATTAGGAGGCTCACCAGGTCTCAGTACTTTATATATTTCAACTACAGCTTCCTCGGGACTTAAGTTTTTATCAACTCTTAGCGTGTCACGTATAAATGATCCAATATTAATACCATCGATTTCTAGTACAGGTATTTTTGATATCTTTAGTTCCTTGATTTTTTCAATTGTTTCAGATGTAATTTCGTCAGATGACTCAAAATAAATTTCTCCAGTTTTTTCATTTATTATATCATCAGCAATAAACTTACCTATAAGTTCATCATCTTCTAGCAATAAGTTTTTAAGACCATCACTAAATAGCTTTTTTGCAATAGCTGGATTTATTTTTGTTCCCTGCTTAACAGCAACTTTTCCATCAGCTGCATTGACAAGATTTTTCTGCAACTTTCCAGTCTTGATATTTTTAGGGTTAAAGTTTACTTTCCATTTGCCATCTTTTGTACTTAATGAGTAAGTTTCAGTGCCATAAAATAAAGATAATATTTCATCACGCTTAATTCCCATTGCCATGAGAAATGTGGTAATTGGAATTTTCTTTTTTCTATCGATTCGACAATGAATAATATCCTTGTGATCAAATTCAATATCTAACCACGAGCCTCTATAGGGAATAACTCTTGCTCCAAATAATAGTTTACCACTTGAATGTGTCTTTCCATTATCATGATCAAAAAATACCCCTGGGCTTCTATGCATCTGACTAACAACCACTCTCTCTGTTCCATTTGTAATAAATGTTCCTTTTTGTGTCATTAAAGGCAAATCACAAAGGTAAATTTCTTGTTCTTTGATATCTTTTACAGTTCTAGACTCTGTTTCTTCATCTATATCAAAAACAATTAGTCTTAATTTTACATTTAACGGAGCAGCAAAAGTCTTGTCTCTTTGACGACATTCATCAACATCAAATTTTGGGGACTGAAAATCATATTCAATGTACTCAATTCTCGCTGATCCAGAAAAATCTTCTAGAGGAAATACACTTTTAAAAACTTTCTGCAGTCCTTTATCTGGTCTTTCAGAAGGATTTGTATGTTCAAGCAAGAAATCTTCATAAGATTTTTTTTGTATTTCGATAAGATTTGGGAATTTAGAAACTTCTTTTAGCTTGCCAAAATTTTTACGAACTCTTTTTCGTTCTGTAAATGATAATGTATTAACCATTAATGTGTATTCGTCCTATAAACAATAGCTAGATGTTGCAAGCTATTGAGAAAAAATATTTTAAAAAATTACTTAAGTTCTACTGTTGCGCCAGCAGCTTCTAACTTTTCTTTAAAGCCATTAGCTTCATCTTTTGAGACGCCTGTTTTCAGTTCCTTTGGCGCACCCTCAACAAGATCTTTTGCTTCCTTTAAGCCTAATCCAGTTATTGTTCTTACTTCTTTAATAACGTTAATTTTTTTATCGCCAGCAGCAGCTAATACAATTGTAAATTCATCTTTTTCTTCTGCAGCGGCAGCATCACCTGAAGGTGCAGCTCCTGCAGCAGCAACGGCTACGGGTGCAGCGGCAGATACACCCCATTTCTCTTCTAGCATTTTAGATAGCTCAGCAGCTTCAATAACTGTTAAATCGGATAGTTGATCAACTATTTGTTGGAGGTCAGCCATGTTTATTCCCTTTCTTAATTAAATTACTTTGTACTGTATGCGTTAAACACTCTTGCTAAGTCACCTGATGGTGCAGTTAACACTGATGCGATTTTTTGCGCAGGAGTACTTATCAAACCTATTAATTGTGCCCTTATTTCCTCGAGAGATGGCAATTTAGATAAAATTTCAATTTTTTCAACAGTTAAAATTTCATTATCCATTATTCCGCCAAGAATAACTAAATTACTGTTATTTTTGGCAAAATTTGTCAAAAGCTTTGTCAATTCTACAGGGTCATTTGAGTAAGCAATAGCTGTTGGTCCGTCAAAAAGTCCAGATAGCTCTGATTTATCCGTACCTTCGAGGGCCAATTTTGTTAACCTATTTTTAGTAACTTTTATGTTGCATCCAGAATTGAAAGACTGAACTCTTAATTCAGTCATATCGGTCATGGACATACCCCTGTAATGAAAGACTAGTACAAGGCTATTCTCACTTAAAATTGTCTTCAAATTCTTAATAAATATTTCTTTTTGTTCTCTTTTCATTTTTACGCTCCAAAGGAATCCAAGTTTATATTGATACCCGGGCCCATTGTAGGACTGATTGATACCTTTTTAACAAAATCACCTTTAATTCCTGAAGGTCTTTCTTTAGAAATTGTTTCATAGAAAAATTTTATATTATTAATAACATCACTCTTTTCAAAATCAGATTTTGCAATTCCCGCCTGAATAAGCGTATCACTGTTTTTAAATTCTATTTCACCCGACTTAGCATCCTCAATTGCTTGTCTTAAATCATTTGTAACACTACCCAATTTTGGATTAGGCATTAGATTACGAGGTCCAAGAACTTTTCCAAGTTTACCAACTTTGGGCATCATGTCAGGAGTAGAAATGCATCTATCGAAATCAATAAATCCATTTTCGACTTTTTCTAAAAGTTCATCTGATCCTACAATGTCAGCACCGGCATCTTTGGCTTCTTGTTGTTTATCATCTGATGCAAATACACAAACCTTTACATTTTTTCCTAAACTTTTTGGAAGCTTGATTTTACCTCGAACATTTTGCTCGCCATTCTTCGGGTCAATATTTAAATTCAAGCAAATATCAATAGTTTCATTAAACTTAGTTGTTGATGTTTTAATTGCCATATCTACTGCTTCTTCAACAGAGTAGCTCTTTGAAAAATCATTCTCTTTAATAATATTTTTCAATCTTTTACCCATTAACCTGTTACCTCTATACCCATCGACTTTGCAGATCCAACGATTATTTTAACACCTTGCTCTACTGTGTTAGCATTTAAATCTTTTAATTTCTTTGATGCTATTTCCTCACATTGTTTAATTGAAATAGTTTTTATTATATCCCTACCAGGTTCCTTTGATCCTTTTTTTATTTTTAGAGCCTCTTTAATAAAGAATGACGCGGGTGGAAGCTTTATATCCATTGTAAAACTCTTGTCCGTAAAGTAGGTAACTACAACAGGCAGCATAACACCTGGTTGTTCATTTTTACTTTTGTCATTAAACATTTTACAAAAGTCCATAATATTAATACCTCTTTGGCCCAGAGCAGGTCCAACTGGTGGTGAGGGATTTGCCTGTCCTGCAGGAACTTGTAATTTTAATGTGCCTTCAATCTCTTTTGCCATTATGCTTTCTCTACTTGTGTATATTCTAATTCTACAGGTGTAGATCTGCCAAATATAGATACAGATACTTTCACTCGCGCTCTTTCTTCATCTATCTCTTCAATTAAGCCATTGAAAGAAGCGAATGGTCCATCACTCACTCTAACTTGCTCTCCAACTTCAAAAGTAATAGATGGTTTAGGACTAGTTACACCTTCTTCAATATCTTGTAAAATCTTATTTATCTCACTCTCAGGGACTGCTGATGGCTTTCCCTGTGTGTGGCCAAGAAAGCCGCTTACTTTTGGTAAAGCCTTAACCATATGATATGTTTCATCAGTCATCTCCATTTTAGTTAGCACATAGCCTGGAAAAAATTTTCTTTCAGCATTTCTCTTTTTCCCTTTTTTTACTTCAACAACCTCTTCAGTTGGAACAATGATTTCACTGAAAGCAGACTCGATATTTTTTGTTTTTGCCTTATCTAAAATTGCTGCGGCAACTTTTTTTTCAAAACCAGAGTACGCATGTACTATGTACCATTTATGTGACATTTCAAACAGCGACTCCTATAAGTTTATCTAGCCCAAAACTGAAAATCTGATCGATTATGAGAAAAAAAACTGCTGCAAAAGCAGTGATTAGCACAACCATGACAGAACCAGTTAATGTTTCCCTGGAAGTAGGCCAAGTGACTTTACTCCCTTCTCTTCTAACTTCTTGAATAAACTTAAATGGTTTCATAAAAATTTACCTTAAGTGGCAGGAGCGAAGGGACTCGAACCCCCAACCCCCGGTTTTGGAGACCGGTGCTCTACCAGTTGAGCTACACTCCTCCAGTTATGAGATAATTTCTGTTACAACGCCTGATCCAACTGTACGTCCACCTTCACGAATTGCAAAACGCACACCTTTATCCATAGCAATTGGTGCAATAAGCTCAATTTCCATTGCAATATTGTCACCAGGCATAACCATCTCAGTTCCATCAGGAAGCTTACAGACTCCAGTTACGTCAGTAGTTCTAAAATAAAACTGCGGACGATAATTTGTAAAGAAAGGGGTATGTCTGCCACCCTCTTCTTTTTTTAATACATAAGCTTCACATTTAAATTTAGTATGTGGCGTGATTGAGCCAACATGTGCAAGAACTTGACCTCTTTCAACTTGGTCTCTCTCAATGCCTCTTAAAAGTGCACCGATATTGTCTCCTGCTTCACCAGTATCTAAAAGTTTTCGGAACATCTCAACTCCAGTACAGGTTGTTTTTTGAGTTTCTTTAATACCAACTATTTCAAGCTCTTCACCTACTTTAACGATACCACTTTCAACTCTTCCTGTACAAACAGTACCACGTCCAGATATTGAAAATACATCCTCAATCGGCATAAGGAATGGCTTATCCTTATCACGCTCAGGTTGTGGTATATGATCGTCTACAGCTTTCATAAGTTCCACAATTGAATTTTTTCCAATTTCATCATCTCTACTCTCTACTGCTGCCAAAGCTGAACCTTTAACTATTGGAGTAGTGTCACCTGGAAACTCATATTCATTGAGAATATCTCTGATCTCAACTTCAACAAGCTCTAATAATTCTGCATCATCAACTTGATCCACTTTATTCAAATAAACAACTATTGCTGGAACACCAACCTGACGTGCAAGAAGTATATGCTCTCTAGTTTGTGGCATTGGTCCATCTGCAGCGTTAACAACTAATATTGCTCCATCCATTTGCGCAGCACCTGTAATCATATTTTTCACATAGTCAGCGTGTCCTGGACAATCAACGTGCGCATAGTGTCTTGCGTCTGTTGTGTATTCAACGTGAGCTGTTGAAATTGTAATTCCACGTTCTTTTTCTTCAGGAGCCTTATCGATTGCATCATATGCAGTAAACTCTGCTCCACCCGATTCTGATAATACTTTTGTTATTGCCGCGGTCAAAGTTGTTTTACCATGATCCACGTGACCGATAGTTCCTACGTTACAGTGTGGTTTACTTCGATCGAATTTTTCTTTAGCCATTTTTTTGTTCCTCTCAGTTTTTAGTCTTCGTTGTTTTGGAGCGGGTGAAGGGAATCGAACCCTCGTAATCAGCTTGGAAGGCTGGAGCTTTACCACTAAGCTACACCCGCTTATTCCTTCAAGCTACCCTAAGGTACCTTAACGTGGTGGAGGGGGTTGGATTCGAACCAACGTAAGCATAGCTAACGGGTTTACAGCCCGTCCCCTTTAACCACTCGGGCACCCCTCCCGAGATAGTTTTTTAACATCTCAAGATAAGTTTCCCTAGACTTAGTCTATAGAACCTTAAGGGGTGACTTATATGTAAAAAAAGACCCTAAATCAATAAATATTAATATTTTTAAACCTAATTTATTTATAAATGATAAATTATTGTAGTAATGAGCAAGAGATCAAAAAAACTCCCAAAAAAAAGGCAAAATTCTGATTACTGGATATATGGTCATCACGCTGTGGTTGGAGCTTTATTGAATGACAACAGAGTTAAATACGAAGTTTATTTCACTTCCGAGGCTGAAAAAAAACTTAAAAGTGAAGTAAAAATAGAAAATTTTAATATCTTGGCGATAAGAAAGACCAGAGAAGAAATTGATTTTATTTTAAAAGGAATCTCAAATCATCAGGGAATTTGTATAAGAGTTGAAAAAATTCAACCGCCACACCTTTCTGATTTTATTAATAATTTAAATAAAGAAACATCTATTATTTTCTTACTAGATCAACTTGACGATCCACAAAATGTTGGAGCAATATTTAGATCTGCTCTTGCATTTGATATTGATGGTATAATATTAACTGATCATAATTCAGTAGCTGAGAATTCATTTTTAGCAAAAACTGCTTCAAGTGCTATTGATAAAGTGCCATTTACAAAAATTCAAAATATTGGCTCTTGTATAAAAATACTTAAAGACAAAGGTTATTGGATTTATGGCCTAGATATGAAAGCTCAAAGCTCAATTACAGATATAAAATTCCCAAATAAAATTGTTTTCGTCTTAGGATCAGAAAGCAAAGGCATGAGACGAGTCACTTCTTCACTTTGCGACGAAAACCTTAGAATTAAAATGAGTGATAACCTTGAGAGTTTAAATGTATCAAATACAGCAGCAATAATGATGTTTTATATTTCAAATATAAACTTAAAAAGCTAGAGCAATCATTGCGATAACTAAAATAAAGAATACTACTAAATAAGCTAAAGCAATTTGACCACCGATAAAATCTAAGAATTTTTTCATACTCGTATTTTACAAATAATTATGGACAATTAAAACTTAAAAATTTAAAAGTTTTATTGGTTTCGCCCCTATAGCTCAATTGGTAGAGCAATTGATTTGTAATCAATAGGTTCGCGGTTCAAGTCCGTGTGGGGGCACCACTTACTTCAATCTGTATAACCCGCTATAGATTTTGCAGTAGTACTTTTCTTTATAGACTTATTATCCTTTAAGGTTCCAAAAAAATAATCACCAATCATATTAGTAATTCCCCAATTATAATTTTCGTTATGAAAATGATGACTCATATGTGCATCTCTTAATTTTTTTCCAAGTGAAGAAGCTGGCTTATACTCTTTTGAATGATGGGCTAGATGTATCCATTCATACCATAGGTGGTAAACAAGATGGCCTGTAAAGGGAACCATGGCAGCAGGAAAACTCCAAAGTATAAGAGAGTAAAATAGATATACTTGTCCATATGTATAGATTAAGTATCTCCACGGTGCAAATTGAAGTTTTATATTATCAGGGTCTTTATGATGCCCATGGTGTAATATGATCTGATATCTTCTATACCAACCTTCTTTTTTTGTAAGCTCTCGGTGCAATTGATACTTATGAACATACCACTCGTAAAAAGGCGCTAAAATGATTGGAATAAAAAACCAAAATAAATACTCTGTTAATAGACTGTTCGAAACAATAAAAAAGAGTCCGAAGGCTGCCATTAAGAAAAATCCATAAATGGTTGAGTGTGAAAAATAGTTCTTAAATACGCTAAGCATAATTACATTATATAGGACGGATTTTACTCCGTCCCAATATAAAATTTAGACTATTTTCTTTGGTATTTTGCTGCTTCTTCTGAACCACTTGTTGCAGAGCCTTCACTATAAGAGTGAGCGCCTGTTCCAGCAAGTGCGCCATCCCTAACAATAGTGTATTCAGTTCTTTGACCTTCTCCAGCGAAGAAACATTCAAGAATTTCCCTAACTCCAGCTGCATATCTTGCTTGTGCTGATAGCGAAGTTCCAGAGGTATGTGGTGTCATACCGTGATTTGGCATCGTTCTCCATACGTGATCATTTGGAGCAGGTTGTGGAAACCATACGTCGCCAGCATAGCCACTTAGTTGGCCTGACTCTAAGGCACGCGCAATTGCATCACGATTACAAATTTTACCTCGTGCAGTATTCACAATATATGCTCCTTTTTTCATTTTTCCGATCATTTCGTCATCAAAAAGATTTTCAGTTTCAGGATGGAGTGGACAATTAATTGTAACAACGTCACATACTGCAACCATTGATTCGACAGAATCATGAAAAGTCAAATTCAATTCTTTTTCTACTGACTCTGGTAATCTATGTCTATCAAAGTAATGCATATGAACATCAAAGTGTTTAAGTTTTCTTAATGCATCTAAACCTATCCTTCCAGCTGCAACAGTACCTACATGCATACCTTCAAGGTCGTATGATCTTTGTACTGCATCAGCAATATTCCAACCACCTTCATTAATAATTCGGTATTGATTATGATAATCTCTTACCAGGGATAAAATCATCATCACAATATGCTCTGCCACAGATCTTGAATTACAGAAGGTAACTTCCATAACATCAATTTTATTGTCCATAGCTGCTTGTAAATCAACATGGTCTGAACCAATACCAGCAGTTATTGCCATTTTTAAATTTTTAGCCATCGCAATACGTTCTTTTGTTAAGTAGAACGGAAAGAAAGGTTGAGAAATTACTACATCAGCGTCAACGAGTTCTTTTTCAGCTACGCACCCAGGTGCATCTTTATCATTTGTGACCACCAACGTATGGCCAGCTTCCTCAAGAAATTTTCTTAGACCCAATTCACCTGAGACACATCCAAGCAATTCACCTGGATTAAAATCTATCCCTTTTGGTGTTGGCAATGTTTGACCATCTGGATATTTTTCAATTTTTGGTAAAGTTTCTACTGGATAACTTGATGGCATTCCTCCTTTTGGATCATCGTATAAAATACATAATACTTTCATCTATTACTCCTTATTTATTATGATTAATTAAGAAAAGAAGAGTCTAGTCGCTCCATCTTTCTTTTAACTGCAGGCCATAGTAAAGCCGCAGCCATTTCTCTTCCCTCACCTTGTTGTCTTGTTGTTTCAATTGATTCCTCTGAGGGATAGTTCAATTCAAGATTTCCAGAAAGAGCTCTCACTTGATAAGAGCATGCTTTCTCTAAGAAATATATATTTGTAAATGCTTCTGCAACATTTTTACCTAAAGCTAATGTTCCATGATTTCTTAGTATCATTAAACGCGCTTCACCAAGATCCTTTACCAATCTTTCTTTTTCTTCTTCAAAAAGAGCAACTCCTTCATAATCGTGATATGCGATTTGACTCCTCACCAGCATTCCTGTTTGAGATAGGGGCAATAAACCGTCTTTAAGAGATGCAACTGCTACACCATCGTTTGAGTGAAGATGAACAATACAATGTGCATCCTCTCTTGACTCATGTATTGCACTATGAATGGTAAAACCTGCAGGATTTATAAAATTATTTGTGTCACTAAGTATTTTTCCCTTTAAGTTAACTTTCACCAAGTTTGAAGCAGTTATTTCATCAAATAAAAAACCATAAGGATTAATTAGGAATTCATCATCAGTCCCAGGAACTTTAGCAGATATATGTGTAAATATTAAATCATCCCAACCAAAATATGGAATTGTTCGATAGAATGCAGCCAAGTCTTGTCTTGTTTCCCATTCTTCTTTTGAAACATTATTTTTTACATCAACCATTATTCATCAGTCCTTTTACAGTTTTTAACCATCTATAATATTGTTGATCTGCCTCGTCCAACGAAATAGCAGGCTCAAATTTGCGGTCAGTCTTCCATAATTTATCGACCTCTGCAACATCTTTGTATACACCAGATTTCATTCCAGCTAAGTAAGCTGCACCCATAGCAGTCGACTCTTGATTCAAAGGCCTTTCGATTCTTACTTGGGTGATATCCGATAATAATTGCATCATAAGATTATTTTTAGACATGCCTCCATCAACGCGAATAGTAAAATCGTTTCTCTTTAGTTCTGTATCGTTAAGCAGGCACTCAAGAAGATCTCTTGTTTGATAACATATTGATTTTAATGCAGCCATGGCAATATCAGCCTTTGAAGTATCTCGAGTAATACCTGTAATTTGACCCCTAACATCAGAATTCCAATAAGGAGCACCCAAACCAGTAAAAGCAGGAATAAATTGTATTTCGTTAGTACTTTTATTTGCGAGCTCTTCAACCTTGCTTGCATCGTTAATGAAATTCATTTCATCACGCATCCACTGAACAACAGTACCCGCATTGAAGATACTACCCTCTAAAGCAAAATCTTTTTTATCAAATATATTATAAGCTTTTGTGGACAATAATTTGGACTCTGATTCTATAAATTTATTTCCAGTATTCATTAATAAAAAACAACCTGTACCATAAGTTGATTTAACCATTCCTTCCTTGAAACAAGCCTGTCCAATAGTAGCTGCCTGTTGATCACCGGCTACGCCGCCTATTGAAATTTTTTCTCCAAAGAAACTAGAATCTATTGCTCCAAAATCATCAGCGCAATTTTTTACATCAGGCAAAATATTTTTATTAATATTAAAAATATTTAATAATTCATCATCCCAACAATCTTCATTTATATTATAAAGCATTGTTCTTGATGCATTTGTAACATCAGTATAATGACATTCACCTTTTGTAAAATTCCAAATGAGCCAAGAATCAATAGTTCCAACTAATAAATTATTTTCACGAATTGATTTTTTTGCTTCTTCAATATTTTCAATAATCCATTTAATTTTTGTTGCTGAAAAGTAAGGATCAATTATGAGACCAGTCTTTGATTGAATTAGTTTTGTTAAATTATTTTCTCTTAATGTCTCACAAAAGTTTTCTGTTCGTCTGTCCTGCCACACAATAGCGTTGTAGACCGGCTTTCCAGTTACTTTATTCCATGCAACGACCGTCTCTCTTTGATTTGTAATACCTGCAATATTAATATCTTTTGGGCTTATGTTAGTTTCTCCAATCACAAATTTAATAGCGTCTTGTGTTGTCTTTAAAATTTCTATTGGATCATGCTCAACCCAGCCATCATTCGGGAAATACTGTTTAAATTCGAAGTTTTTTTGACTAATAATATTTCCTTGAATATCTAAAATTAAGGCCCGTGAACTGGTTGTGCCTTGATCTATTGAGAGTAAATACCCATCTAAAGACATAAGATAAGAATAATTAATTAATTATGTTCAATTAAAAGGGATTTTAGGATAAAGGAATACTTTTTTGTAGGTAAAAAACCATGAATTTGAATAAACCAGTTTTTTTGGCTTCTAGTAGTGATGAGGCAAGTTCTCAGAAAAAGATTTTAGAAGACAAATTTGGCAGAAATGACTTTGATAAAGCTGATGTAATAGTGGTCTTAGGTGGCGATGGTTTTATGCTTGAAGCTATAAAATCTCACATGGATAAGCACTTGCCAATATTTGGTTTAAATTATGGTAGTGTTGGATTTTTGATGAACTCTTCAAATGAAAATGATTTGATAAATAGAATTAATCAATCGCAATCAATTAAAATATCTCCGTTGATAATGAAAGCCGTTGGTGTCGATGGCTCCGTTCATGAAGCAATTGCTGTTAATGAAGTATCATTACTTAGAGAAACACATCAGGCATCAAAAATAAAAATTTCAGTTGATGGAAAAGTTAGGATAGATGAGCTTATTTGTGATGGTGTATTAATTTCAACGCCATCTGGAAGTACAGCTTACAATTTGTCTGCTCACGGTCCAATTCTGCCAATAAATGCAGATGTTCTTGCATTAACTCCCATAAGTGCTTTTCGACCTAGAAGATGGAAAGGTGCGATATTAAATAATGAGTCAAATGTAAAATTTGAAATTATTGAAAGCAAGAAAAGACCCGTAAGTGCCGTAGCTGATAGTGCCGAGTTTAGAGATATCAGTTCTGTTGAAGTACATCAAAGTAAAGATCAGGTTGTAGAACTTCTATTCGATGAGGATCATTCATTTGATGAAAGAATTTTAAACGAGCAATTTAAATTTTAAAACTAATCAGTTGTTATAATTGCTTGAAAAGGTCCACTACCAAAAGTTATCTGGTTTGAACCGTCGTCGTAAAGCGACATTCCCTCACCAACATTGAATGACATTGTCAAAGTTGTTGTAGCCTCTGTAAAATTAACTGCATCTGCAAAGACTAGAGATCCTGTTAATTTGTCTACATCAGCATCGTTTACGGCCAAGTTTCCATCTGTATCAACCAAGTAACCACTTATTGATGCGGAAGTGCCATTTAAATTATCTGCTGTAACACCACCAAGAAAAGACTCGCTGTCAAAACTTGTAAGGGTTTCAACAAATTTTCCTGGGGTAATCGCTGAAGATCCACAAGTTGAACTAGCAGTAGGTATTGTTCCTGAAGATCCCATTGTTCCACTACCAGCTACTGAAGCACAGTAAACTCCTGAAGTACCATCTTGTCCTCCAACAGTCCCATCAAACTGCATAGCCATAGTAATTCCAAATGTATTGTCAATTAACATTACACCATGAGTATAGGTTCCATTTGGTGGCCTGGACATAGTGCCTGGAACATCTATTGTCTGATTTTGTTGAATGGCTAGTGTTGCACCAGAAGAAGACTCCCAATTTTTAAAGCAATTATCTAATCCCATCGAAGAAGATGTTGTGGGTGCAGTTGGAGCTGCCGTGCAAAGATACATTGCGTACACAACAACTTCATAAGACTCTGGAGCACTTGCACAATACTCTCCACCTCCATCACCAATTACTTCAGCAGCTGAAAATACTCCATTTGTAATAGTACAACTATTAACATGGCTATCAGCAAATAAGCTCGACATAGGAGCAAAAATTAAAAATAAAAAAGTATATATTTTGATTATTACTTTGAATTTCATTATTTAAAACCCACTTGCTTTAACATTTAGTGTTGTAGAGACAACTCTAATCTTATTTTCACGTTTAACTGGTTCATACAATCTTTCAGCAACGGATGTATACTCAAAATAGTTAGAGGAGTTATTTTTAAAAGAACTATTACCACTTAGAGGCACAACATAGCTTATATTTGCAAATGTGCCATCACCTGTTTTATTGTCATCGATATATCCAATTTCTAAATCGAGGTTGTTACCAATTAGATTAAGACCGTACTTCTCTCCTTCTAATTCATAGGAACCAGCTCCATTTTCAAATTCAAATAATCCTGCAAATAATCTCGCGTTTGCTTTAATAGGTAAATGATAATCAAGTCGCATATCCCATCCGTCCATTGCCTCTTCATCTTTACCTGTAGAAACTGTTTCGATACCTGATGTGGCATCATAAATATTAGATCTCAAATCAAAAACACTACTTATTACCTCAAGGCCTGCTCCATTTCTCTGATGTGAGTCATCAAATGCATAATCAAAAAATAAATTTAATCCAAATATAACTTTTTCATTATTGAGGAGAGTTCTATGTCCAATCCCCAGGTTAATTGTTTGGTCATTGTTATGAAGGTTTAGAGAGTTCTGATTAAATATTGCGCTATTACCATACTCAGAAATCATGTTTACATTAGTAAGTGAGATTGTTGGCTTAAAATGTTCCTGTACACCCAAATTTAAATCAAGATACTTCACTCTACTATTTTCTTCTAATAATGAAGAGACACTTGTACTTAAGCTATTAGCTAGACCATTAAAATATGAAGTAACTCTATTTTCTAAATTAGAGGCACTTGAAATACCTATAAACAAAAAGATAACAAAGATTGAGCAAATATGGATTTTAAAATTTCTCATAAAATATGATTATATCCAAAATATACGTAATAGCACTGATAAAAATTATCTAAACATTTGGTGGCCTCACCCGGACTCGAACCGGGACGGGAATAAATCCCAAAGGATTTTAAGTCCTTTGCGTCTACCAATTCCGCCATGAGGCCAATACAATAATTTATAACTCTATGTGTAATTAAGTTCCAGAACTTTAACAATGGATAAAAAAAAGGGGCCCGAAGGCCCCTCCTTTATTATTTACTTTGCAGATAATTAGTTGCTGTCTGATACTGCAGCTACATAAATAGCCATACCAAATGCAATTTTATTAACAAAGTCTGCAAGGTTATAGATTAAGTTCAATGAACCAGCGTCAACGCCGCCACCGAAGTAACCTACAGCATAACCAATTGGATAAATTGCCCATCCTACTGTAACAATTAATCTCAATGCGTTAAATGCAGTCTGACCAGCAGCGTTTCCACTACCAGCACTTGCCTTGCTTGCTTCACCTGCAAAAACCTCGTAGATGATATATAACCATCCAGCCATACCTATTACGAAGGCTAGAGTTACATTCATCGCTCCAGTTTCACCCATGTAACCGAAGACAAGCATAATTATTGATGCAATTAATAGTCTCCAGAAAAGGCTTGAAGCAACAGCAGTCATAGCTGCAAGAATTACATAGAATTCTACGATTTGTAGAGGCACAGTAATCAGCCAGTCAATGTAACGAAGGACTGTTGGTGAGTCACCAGTAGCAACCCATACGCCTCTCATGTAGAAGTAGTGCCACGCCGCAATACCAGTAACCAAACCAGCTACTGTAAGGGACGTTTTCCATTTAGCTGCTACACGATCTCTTTCAAGAAAGAAGAAAGCAGTAGCGGCAACCATGGCCATAGAGATCAACCAAAACGAAATCGCAACGTGATCTCCGGGATTTAGCATTAATACTTTCATGTTTATTTTCCCCTTAATTTTATAAAATTAGGCAATTATTATTGAGAATCCTACTTAAGTAAATATTAAAAAAATAATAATAATCAATTAAATCAATTATTTAGGGATTTGTGGATAAAAATTACTAATACTTTGTATCATAATTTTTAACTAATTCCTTTAATTCTGAATCGCATTTTGACAGCTGATCGTCGCTCGTTGAACGCATAACAATTGATGTTCCAAATCTATTTTCCTTACTAAATGGATAACTGCCTATTTCAACTGAGCTATATTTTGACTGAAGGTTAGTGAGTATCTCAGCGACATTACTTTCAGGTGTAAAAATATCGACTGATTTAGATTTTACTACATCCCCTTTCTTTAGGAATTGACGAGCTCCTTCCAACATGCCTTGCATAATTCCTGGTATGCCTGCCAAGACAAATACATTGCCCATTTTAAACCCTGGCGCTCTGCTGACTGGATTTTCAATGAGCTCTGAGCCAACAGGCATTTTTGTCATCTTCATTCGAGCTTCTGTGAGTTCTCCTTCTTTATAATACTCTTTTAATATTGAGAGCGCTCCCTGGTTAATTTCCAAATCAACAGAAAATGCTTTAGCAATTGACTCTGAAGTGATGTCATCGTGCGTTGGCCCAATACCACCAGTAGTAAACACATAGTCATAAATTTTTCTTAAATGGTTAACTGTCTCAACAATTACATCCTCTTCGTCACGAATTACCCTGACTTCTGTTAATTGAATACCTATTTCGTTCAACCAATTTGCGAGATATGATAGATTCTTATCTTGTGTACGACCTGATAAAATTTCATTACCTATAATAATTAATGATGCTTTCATAATCTTATGTCAAAAAATTCTAAAAATTTCCTCACTGGTAAACTCATAAAGAGATATAAGAGATTTTTTGTAGATGTTCAACTTGATAGTAAAAAAATTGTCACAGCTCATTGTCCTAATACAGGCTCTATGATGGGGCTGCTCGAAAAAGATAATTTAGTCTATTTAACAGAAGCAGATGACCCAAAACGAAAACTTAAATTTACTTTAGAGGCAATTCAATCAAACGGAGCAATGGTCGGAGTAAATACTCATCGAGCTAATCGAATTGTTGAAGAGGCAATAAGCAATGGCAAAATTTCAGAGTTAGGAAAAATTGTATCATTCAAAAGAGAAGTTAAGTATGGGCAAAATTCTAGAATTGACTTCTTAGTTCAAACAAAAAAAGAGGAAATATACGTAGAAGTTAAAAATGTTACTTTATCGAGAGACAAATCAATTGCAGAATTTCCTGATGCGATCACTGAGAGAGGGTTAAAACATTTAATAGAGCTATCCACTCTTCCAACCAAATCTGTAAGAGCGGTCATGCTTTTCTTAGTCCAAAGAGATGATTGCAGTAAGTTCAAGATCGCTGCAGATATTGATACTAAATATGCAGATACTTTTAAGAAGGTTAAAAAAATGGGTGTTGAGCATTTATGTTATGACTGTTCTTTTGGTAGAAATGGTATAAGTGTAAATAAAAAAATAAAGGTATTAAATTGAATAACACTATTCATAGTTCTGATGATTTTGAAGGGATGCGAAAAGCAGGTAATCTTGCAGCATCTACATTGGATCTACTTGTTGAAAAAGTAAAACCGGGTGTTTCCACCGAAGAGTTAGATAATATTGCATTTGATTATATAGTCCGTCATGGAGGCCTTATTGCCCCTTTATTTTATAAGGGCTACCCTAAGTCAGTTTGTACTTCAATTAATCACGTAATATGTCATGGAATTCCTTCATCAAGAATTTTAGAAAATGGAGATATTGTGAATATCGATGTAACAGTAATTGTTGATGGTTGGCATGGCGATACTAGCCGCATGTTTCCTGTTGGTAAGATAAATGCCAAAGCACAAAAATTAATTGATTGCACTTTTCATGCAATGCATGAAGGCATCAATGCTGCTCAACCTGATGCAACATTAGGTGATATTGGTAGTGCAATTCAAACGTATGCTGAAAAACAAAATTACAGTGTTGTTCGTGATTTTTGTGGTCATGGACTAGGAAAAGTTTTTCATGAGTTTCCAAACATTCTTCACTACGGGGATAGAGGTAAAGGTGAAAGAATTGAACCAGGCATGTTTTTTACAGTGGAACCGATGATAAATTTTGGAAAATATGATGTTAGAATGTTAGGCGATGGTTGGACGGCTGTTACAAAAGATAAAAGTTTGTCAGCACAATTTGAGCATAGTATTGGCATTACCAACGATGGTGTAGAAATTTTTACAAAATCACCCGCTGGGCTTGATAAACCGTAAATTAAAGATTAAAAACATACTTATATGATCCCTCGTTATTCTAGAGCCGAGATGACTGACGTTTGGAGCTCTAACTCTAAATTTAAAATATGGCTTGATATTGAGCTCTACGCTTGTGAAGCCATGGAGAAATTAGGAACTGTTCCTAAGGGAACAAGTAAAAAAATTAGATCAAAAGCAAAGATTAATGAAAAGAGAATTGATCAAATTGAAAAAAAAGTGAAACACGATGTAATTGCTTTTTTGACAACAATTTCTGAATACGCAGGTCCACCTGCAAGATTTCTTCACCAAGGTCTAACTTCTTCAGATATTTTAGATACAGCTTTTAATGTTCAACTAAAACAGTCCTCAGTCATTATTGAGAAGGAACTACTAAATTTACTAAAATCATTAAAAAAAATTGCAATAAAACATAAGAACACACCTTGCATTGGAAGAAGTCATGGGATTCATGCGGAACCCACAACTTTTGGAGTTAAAATGGCATCTTTTTATGCAGAATTTCAAAGGAACCATAAGCGTTTTCTAAAAGCAATCGAAGAAATAAATATATGCGCGATTTCGGGCGCAGTCGGCAATTATGCAAATATTGATCCACGTGTTGAACAGTACGTCGCAAAAAAGTTGGGCATGAAAGCAGAAACGATTTCAACTCAAATAATTCCAAGAGATCGTCACGCAGTATATTTTAATACTCTTGCAGTAATTGCAAGTTCGATTGAACGTTTAGCTACTGAGATAAGACATTTACAAAGAACTGAGGTTTTAGAAGTTGAAGAATTTTTTTCAAAAGGACAAAAAGGGTCATCAGCGATGCCTCACAAAAGAAATCCAGTTCTGACTGAGAATTTAACTGGACTGGCAAGACTGATTAGAGGTTATACTGTTCCTGCTTTAGAAAATATTACTCTTTGGCATGAAAGAGACATATCGCATTCAAGTGTAGAGAGAATAATGGCGCCAGATGCAAATATTATAATCGACTTTGCACTTTCACGAATGAGTAATGTGATATCAAATCTTGTTGTATATCCAAAAAATATGAAAACTAATTTAGATAGATTAAAAAAACTGCCAATGTCAGAAGGTTTAATGCTCGCAATGACACAAAAAGGTTTATCGCGAGAAAATGCATACAAGATAGTTCAACGTAATGCAATGGAAGTATGGAAAACGAATACAGATTTTGAGGTAATACTTAACAAAGATGAAGAATTAAAAAAATACCTAAGCAAAAAAGAGATATCAAAAATTTTAGATTTAAAACACGCCGCTCGCAGAACTGACCATATTTTCAAAAAAGTTTTTAAGTAATTTAATTTGAATAGTAAATTGCGACTGCAAATAAACCAAAAATTAGCGCATAGGCACCTGCATAGTAAAATACGACATGATTAGATCGATCAATCATATCCACTAAAGAAGCTTTCTTTTTTTTAACTGATTTTTTCTTTGTTGATTTCTTAACAACCCTTTTTTTAGTAAATTGCTTCTTTTTTTTGGTTACTTTCTTCTTTACCGACTTTTTCTTTTTTTGGGCAAACTGATACTTCATAAAAAACTCTTATATGTTGTCTTTACCAATAATTTCTTCTTTTGCTTGGAGTAAAAATTGATCCATACTTTGTCTTAATTCGTCGTCTGAAATTGTAATACCTTTATCGTCAAAGTCCTTTCTAACCTTTCTGAAAACATCCATATCCCCATCTTCTTCTAGATCTGATTTTACAACCTCTGCAAAATATTCTTCAACAGCCGGGCCTGATATGCCTAATTTTTCAGCTGCCCACACACCTAAATACTTATTTCTACGGGCTAATATTTTAAACTCTAGTTCCTGGTCACGAGCAAACTTACCCTCGAAACCTTTTTTTCTCTCATCAAGTTTTTTCATGATTTTTTGTACTTTTGAATGAATTTAATTTAATTTAAGCACTTATCTTAACAAATATTTTTATTACCTGCAATGAGATCATCTAAAACTTTATATGAAGGTAAGGCTAAAAAAATTATTAAAGGGCCTAAAAAAAACACACTCATTCAAATTTTTAAAGACGATGCTACAGCCTATAATAAAAAGAAACATAAAATTTTTAAAGGCAAAGGCGTACTTAACAATCATATTTCTGCACACATAATGCAGTATCTTAAGTCAAAACGCATCCCAACACATTTTGAAGAAAAGCTGAATGACCGTGAGCAACTTATAAAAAAATGTGAAATTATTCCGATTGAATTTGTTGTAAGAAATATAGCAGCTGGTTCTATTGCAAAAAAATTAGGTATTAAAGAAGGATTAAAGCTTAAAAAACCTTTACTAGAATATTATTACAAAGAAGACAGTTTGGATGACCCAATGATTTCAAGAGACCACCTTATCACTTTTGGCTGGGCAACAAACTCTGAGCTGAAAAAAATAGATAAAATGTCTCTTCAAATTAATAAGCACTTAAGAAATCTTTTTTTTAAAAAGAATATCATACTTGTAGATTTCAAAATTGAATTCGGTAGACTCTCATCGAACCCCAAAAAAATTGTATTAGCTGATGAAATAAGTCCTGATTCTTGTCGATTATGGGATAAAAAAACTAATAAGAAACTTGATAAGGATGTGTTCAGAAGAAACCTCGGCAGTTTATTAAGTGCATATGAGGAGGTTGCCTCAAGATTAGGAATCGTGCATTAAAGTCTAATGCTAGCCAAAATTCATATCACATTAAAAAAAGATGTACTTGATCCTCAAGGCTCAGTTATTGCAAATTCACTGAAATCTCTTGGATTCGACAACGTTAATGATGTCAGACAGGGAAAATTCATAGAACTTGAAATCAACAGTAACAGTAAAGAGGAAGCTGAGAAGCAGTGTAATGATATGTGTGAGAAACTGTTGGCTAACTTAGTTATTGAAGACTACTCAGTAGAAATTGAAAATTAAATGAAGACACATGTAATTGTTTTCCCTGGTTCGAACTGCGACAGAGATGTAGCTGTTGCAATTCAAAATATTATTGGCTCTTCGCCTGAAATGGTTTGGCACAAAGATTCGACAATAAATCAATCAGATTTGATTGTTGTTCCAGGTGGGTTTTCTTATGGTGATTATTTACGATGTGGCGCGATGGCTTCAACGTCACCTATCATGAAAAGTGTGGTTGAAAATGCAAATAAAGGAGTGCCAGTAATGGGAATTTGTAATGGATTTCAAATTCTAATTGAAAGTGGTCTTCTTCAAGGTGCACTAATGAGAAATAGTAGTTTAAGTTTTATATGTCGCGACATAATAATTAAACCAACAAATACAAAAACCATATTTACTAATAAATCCACTATTTCGAAAATGCCAATAGCTCACAACGAGGGAAATTATTTTGCTAACAGTAATCAGATAAAAGAAATAGAAGATAACGATCAAATTGCCTTCCAATACTGTGACGAAAATGGAGATATCAATGCCCATTCAAATCCAAATGGATCAGTAAATAATATTGCCGGGGTCTTCAACAAAAGAAAAAATGTACTAGGTATGATGCCCCACCCCGAAAGAGCAGCTGAAAGCATTCATGGGTGTGATGATGGAAGAAATATTTTTGAAAGTCTTCTAAGTTAATGACTTCATCCAATTGGCATTTTGATACAGACAAATCACTTGTAGAAAGTCACGGTCTCAAACTTGACGAGTTTGAAAAAATTGTTGAGGGACTTGGGCGTGAACCCAATCTTACTGAACTTGGAATATTTAGTGCAATGTGGAATGAACACTGCTCCTACAAATCGTCTAAATATTGGCTAAAAAAACTACCAACCTCAGGGGAACGAGTTATTCAAGGACCAGGTGAAAACGCGGGTGTTATTGATATCGACGATGGAGATGTTGCGGTTTTCAAAATGGAAAGTCATAATCATCCTTCATTTCTTGAGCCTTACCAAGGAGCTGCAACTGGTGTAGGGGGTATTTTGAGAGATGTATTTACTATGGGCGCAAGACCTGTAGCAAACATGAATGCACTTCGATTTGGAGATCCCAATCATCCAAAAACAAAGCATTTAGTCTCAGGTGTTGTCGGTGGTATTGGTGGTTACGGAAATTGTATTGGAATTCCAACTGTTGGAGGTGAAGTAAATTTTCATCCATCGTATAATGGCAATATATTGGTTAATGCTATGACAGTTGGTATCGCAAAAAAAGATAAAATTTTCTATTCAGCGGCTGCAGGAATAGGAAATCCAGTCGTATATGTTGGTTCAAAAACAGGTAGAGATGGTATTCATGGTGCAACAATGGCATCAGCTGAATTTGATGATGACTCTGAAGAAAAAAAACCCACTGTTCAAGTAGGCGATCCTTTTACTGAAAAACTATTACTTGAGGCTTGTCTAGAACTCATGAAAGAGGATGCAATTATAGCAATTCAAGATATGGGAGCTGCAGGTTTAACTTCATCATCAATTGAGATGGCGTCCAAAGGAAATGTAGGGATTGATATAAATTTATCTAAGGTTCCTATGCGAGCGGCTAACATGACTGCCTACGAGCTCATGCTTTCAGAAAGTCAGGAAAGAATGCTAATGGTTATTCAGCCCAATAAAGAGGAACTTGCCCGAAGCATTTTTAAAAAATGGGATCTTGAATTTGAAGTGATTGGTGAAGTTACAGATACAAAAAAATTAATATTGCATATGAATGGTGAAGAGCAGGCAAGTATACCAATTAATATTTTGGTAGAGGATGCGCCAGAGTACCAGCGAGATTATATTGTCAATGACCCTTCTCCCCTAATTAATTTCGAAAGTAAGGATTTTGAAGATAAAGATATCTTAAGCGATTTATTAAAAATGATCAGCCATCCAAATTTATGTAGCAGAAAATGGATATGGGAACAATATGATCACATGGTTATGGCAGATACAGTTGTACGACCTGGTTCTGATGCAGCTGTTGTCAGAGTGCATGGAACCAACAAAGGAATAGCGATCAGTACAGACTGTTCACCCACCTACTGCAGACACAATTCTTATGAAGGAGGAAAGCATGCGGTTGTTGAAACTTGGCGTAATATTGTTGCATCCGGAGCTGAGCCAATTGCAATTACAGATTGTATGAATTTTGGAAATCCTGAAAAGCCAGAAATCATGGGACAATTTGTAGAATGCATTCGTGGTATGGGAGATGCTTGCAGTAAGCTTAATTACCCTGTCGTTTCAGGAAATGTATCACTCTATAATGAAACTAACGGTGAAGGGATTTATCCTACTCCCGCTATTGGTGGAGTTGGACTAATTAGAGATTTATCTAATACAATGACAATAGATCTTAAAAATGAGGGTAATGTTTTATGCCTCATTGGGGAAAGTAATAATCATTTAGGCAATAGTCATTATCTCTCAATCATACAAAGTAGAGAAGACGGCGGTACCCCGTCAATTAATTTGGATGATGAATTAAAAAATGGAAAATTCATTCTAGATTGCATTGCTAAGAAATTACTAAAATCTGTTCATGATGTTGGTGAAGGTGGTGTTCTTGTTGCAATTGCTGAAATGTGCATCTCAGGTAAGCAAGGTATAAAAATTGATATAACAAAAGATTTTCTTCACGGATTCTTTTTTGGAGAGGATCAAGCTAGGTATCTGGTTGAGGTCTCACAAAATAAACTTGAACAACTAGAAGTTGACGCAAGCAAGAGTGCTGTCAAAATAGAAAGAATTGGAGAAATTGGAGGAACATCTATCTCAATCAATTCAATTGGAGAGGTTGAATTATCAAGCTTAATTGGCCACCATACAAAATGGTTCAATGAATTCTGACCTAAAGGACTCAAAATTATTATTGAATAATTATAAAAAGCAGTTAATTCTTCATTCATGACTGATAATGTACAAGATGAAATAAAAAACATTGTTGATCAAAACGATGTAGTTCTCTTCATGAAAGGGACAAAGAACCAGCCTCAATGCGGTTTTTCGAATGCTGTTGTAAATACTCTTTCTTTTATGAACGTAAATTATAAAGACGTAAATATTTTAGAAAGTGACGAACTAAGACAAGGTATAAAAGATTTCACTAACTGGCCTACAATTCCACAACTTTACATTAAGGGTGAGTTTATTGGAGGATGCGATATTATTTTAGACATGCATAAAAGTGGAGAGTTAGCATCAGTTTTTGATACAAAAGGTATTACGCACGATTAGTCTATTGAAATAAGATATTCGACTGCTCTATTAAATACAATCTTTCCTCGCACAATTAAACTTTCATGCCATTTCCTACTTTCTGGATTAAATGTACGTAATAAATTATTTCTACTCCAATGTTTCATAATATCCAGCGGATCATTGAGTTTATTATTTTGTGTCCATCTATTTTCAGCTCTTAAATTTTTAAAAACTGTTACAGGTCCATAAGTTCCAAATTCTTGTGTAATTGTAAGCCACTTAATAGATGGAAATTCAGCTGAAATTCCAGAGTGAATGTCGCCTGTTACGTGATAGCCCACCCCCTTATTTGGATCCAACGGTGCTATATGACTTCCATATAAATTTTGCAGCAATTCATAATCAGCTTCACCAACTTGGTCTGAAATTAAAATAGTATCGTAACCAGATTTACCAAGACCAGTGTGCAAATCGATACCAAATATCATCTTAGTTTCTTTTAAGTTATTTCTTAACCAATCAATTAATAATTTAGGACCTTTTTGGAGTTTATCACCTCCATACTGCAGGCTGGATGGCCTTGTGTACTGACCTTGAGCGAACCATTGCTTGAAATTAGTGAAACCATATTTCAAAATTAATTTTATTCCATCTATATAAAAGGATAATTCAAATTTTTTTGGTATTGTGTTTGGATTCAAAAATTTATCTATTTTTTTGTAGCCATCGGGCTCACCGCTATGCGTGTTAATAAAATTTCTATTCATATCGACATTGTTTTCATTGACCCTTCGGTGCCAAGCCATACCAAAAGGATTAATGATATGTACGAAGATTATGCAATAATCCTCAATTAGCTTTTGATTTTTTAACATATCAATGACTGAAAGTTGGATAGCTGAACCGGCAAAACCCTCAACGCCGTGTATACCAGAGGTATATAACAATAATTTATTACTTGTTAAAGATCCAAGAACTGCGATATCTATTGTGAGATCCTCTCCATCAGGACCTACTAAATCTAATGATAAGCTATCACGTTGAACTTGATGACCCAGTGACTCTAGTTGATTAACAGATTCATGAAATCGTTTCTTAGCTTCAGTATAAGATTTGGAAAACCAGTGCGATGCACTCATTTTAATATTATCGAGAATAATACTCGATAACTAGTTTCGGATCCATTTGAGTTGCATATGGAACTTCAGCAAACTGAGGTGTCCTAACAAAAGTTGAAGAACATTTTTTTTCATCAACTGTGATGTATCCTGGGATGTCTCTTTCCTGACTTTTCATTGACTCAACTACTAATGCCATCTCTTTAGATTTATCTTTGACTTCGACAACATCACCTTCTTTAAGAAGACAGCTTGCAATATTAACTCTTTTTCCATTAACTTTGACATGCCCATGATTAATAAATTGTCTAGCAGCAAATACTGTTGGTACAAACTTTGATCGATAAACAATAGTATCAAGTCTGCGTTCTAAAATAGCAATTAAGTTTTCACCTGAGTCGCCTTTTTGTCTAATAGCCTCTTTATAACAATTACGAAATTGTCTTTCGTTGAGGTTTCCATAATAACCTTTTAGCTTTTGTTTAGCATTTAACTGAACACCATAATCAGACAATTTACCTGTATGCTTTTGTCCATGCTGGCCGGGTCTGTATTTTCTTAGGTTGAATGGGCTTTTTGGTCTGCCCCATAGGTTAACACTCAGACGTCTGTCTATTTTATGTTTTTGTGCAACTCTTTTTGTCATATTTGATGATCCGTGGTTTATACTGGTTTCCTCGCCAATGTCAAACCTGAAAGCTAAATTTCCTTAGTTTTTCTATATTCTGTAAGCACTGTCACAACCCCTCTAAGTGTTGCTATCTCACGTTCACTGAGATCAGCACGATGAAAGATATTTCTAAGGTTTTGCTTCATTTTTGGCATTTTTTCTTCAGGTTGAAAAAAACCTCTAGACTCAAGCTCTTCTTCTAAATGATCAAAAAAATACATCAGATCATTCTGACTTCCATTAGGCTCAACATTCTTATCAACTAACTGCTCCGTTTTAAATACTTGAGAAAATAATGAATAACAAAATACATTGACTGCATGAGATAAATTAAGAGATGAAAAATTTTCATGCGTATCAATAGTCACACATTTTGTTATAAGTGACAAATGGTCGTTTGTAAGTCCTGAAGCTTCGCCACCAAAAACAACACCGATACTATCTTTAACTTTTTGTTCTTTTATTTCACTGATAATTTTAGAATTGTCACTAAATTGTTTACTCATATCTCTTAAACGTGCTGTGTAGCCAATTGAATAATTGGAGTCACTCAATGCCTCTCGAAGAGAGCTATATACTTTGATATTTTCGACTATGTTCTTAGCATCTACAGCTACAGCAAGTGCTTTTTCTGATGGCCATTCGAGTTTAGGTGATACCAATTTTAAATTGGTGAAACCAAAATTGTACATAGAGCGAGCAACAAGACCGACGTTTTCAGGTAATTGAGTATCAACAAGAATAATTGAAATTTTATCAAAATTCATTTGAATTTAAACTTTTACTTGTTCTTTCATTAATTTAAATTCAACACTATCAATTAGTGCTCTAAAAGATGCTTCAATAATAT
This sequence comes from uncultured Pelagibacteraceae bacterium, assembly GCA_902588785.1. Classification (GTDB taxonomy): domain Bacteria; phylum Pseudomonadota; class Alphaproteobacteria; order Pelagibacterales; family AG-422-B15; genus CACNXQ01. The sequence continues at coordinate 5,502 of CACIQL010000002.1, read as the reverse complement.
TTTCTGAAACACCTATTGTGAACCAACTTTTCTTATTTGCATCAGAACTTTCAATTGAAACTCTAGTTATCGCATCGGTACCTGTATTGAGAATTCGAACCTTATAATCGATTAATGATAAATCGTTTATGTACTCAGCATAACAGCTTGTCTTAAAATTATTTCGAAGAGCATTATCCAATGCATTGACTGGACCAACTCCTTTACCGGTACCAATAATTTCATCATTATCAATTTTTAATTTCACAGAAGCTTCTGACATGGTCTGCCCCTCTTCACCTGAATTTTGTACATTTACATTAAAACTAATTACTTCAAAATATTCTGGCATTTTGCCAAGTACTTTATTAACAAGAATTTCAAAAGAAGCATCGGCACCATCGTAAGAGTATCCATTAAATTCTCTTTCTTTTACTCGATCTAAGATTTTTTGAATTGTCTTATCGTCTTCATTAACTTCTATTCCTGCTGATTTTAACTTTGATAAAATATTAGATTTTCCTGATTGTTCTGAGATGATAATTTGCCTTTGATTGCCCACGAGTTCAGGATTGATGTGTTCGTAAGTCTTTGGATCTTTATTGACCGCAGAAACATGCAATCCACCCTTATGTGCAAAAGCAGAAGAGCCAACGTAAGGCGCTGTTCGATTTGGGACTCTGTTTAAGATTTCATCAAGGAGCCTTGAAAGCTCAGTTAAAAGATTAAGTTGTTGTTTATTAATTGATAATTCAAATTTGTTTTCAAATTCGTTTTTAAAAGCAAATGTTGGTAATAGTGAAATTAGATTAGCATTTCCACATCTTTCACCTAAACCATTTATCGTGCCCTGAACCTGTCTTGCACCTGCTCTTACAGCTGCAAGAGTATTGGCGACTGCATTACCCGTGTCATTATGTGCATGAATTCCAAGATGATCTCCTGAAATTTCTTTAGAAACTTTTGATACGATATCTTCAACTTCATGCGGAAGAGTTCCCCCATTCGTATCACAAAGAACAAGCCACCGTGCACCATTTGACTTTGCAGCTTTAAGACATTCAATTGCATAATTTGGATTAGATTTGTAACCATCAAAAAAATGTTCAGCATCGAAATGTACTTCTTTTTTCGTTTTTGCTAAAAATTTTACTGACTCTCCAATATTTTCTAAATTTTCCTCATTGGTAATTCTCAGTGCAAGATCAACATGGAAATCCCAAGATTTTCCAACAACACATGCTGAAGGCGCATTAATATTTATCATTGAAGCCAAACCAGGATCATTTTCTGCGCTGCGACCAGATTTTTTAGTCATACCAAACGCAGTAAACATTGAGTTTTTAAATTTTAAATCTTCATTAAAAAACTTAGTATCAGTTGAGTTTGCGCCTGGCCATCCACCCTCAATATAGTCAACACCAAGCTCATCTAATTTTTTTGCGAGAAGTTTTTTTTCATCAACATTAAAATCAACACCGTAGGTTTGAGCTCCGTCTCTAAGAGTTGTATCAAATATGTATAATTTTTCTTTCACTTACTTAACTTTCCAAGTTGTTTCACCACCTTGATCTTCAAGGATAACTCCCATTTTGTCTAACTCATCTCGGATCCTATCAGCATCATCAAAGTTCTTGTTCGATCTTGCTTCATTTCTTTGAGCAATAAGTAACTCAACTTGAGCGGTATTAATTTTTAAATTTTCCTTTTTCCAATAAAGCCATTCAGATGGTTTTTCATTTAAAAGTCCGAGCATATTTGCTGAATATAAAAAATTGCTCACTAAGCCTTTGTCCCCTGATTGGCAATTTCTAAATTTTTGATGAAGCACACTAATAGCTTTAGGTGTATTCATATCATCCAAAAGTGTTTCCATAATTTCATTATCATTATTTGCATCTTTTAATTCATCGTCATTAAAATTGCTCAAAAATGTGTACCATTTATCTAATGTTTTTTTACTTTCATTGAGGTTATCCTTGGTCCAATTCAGAGGTTGTCTGTAGTGAGTTGATATCATGGTTAACCTAATAACTTCCCCTTGGAAACTGTCTTTTAACTCATTTACAGTTACAAAATTACCATCAGACTTTGACATTTTATTTCCTTCAACAGTGACAAAGCCATTGTGAACCCAATAATTTGCAAATTTGTTATTATTTGCACACTCACTTTGAGCAATTTCATTCTCATGATGTGGAAATATTAAATCTTGGCCTCCTCCATGAATATCAAAATTTTCCCCTAAAAGTTTTTCACTCATTGCAGAGCACTCAATGTGCCAGCCAGGTCTCCCATCTCCCCATGGACTTTTCCAACTGGGCTCATCTTCTTTAGAGGGTTTCCATAATACAAAGTCAGACTCTTCTTTTTTATAACTTTCTACACCTACACGCGAACCAGCAACCATTTCATCTAAATTCTTGCCAGAGAGTTTTCCATATTCTTTAAATTTATTTGAAGAAAAAAGAACATTACCATCCGCTACATATGCAAACTCTTTTGATATGAGTTTTTCAATCAACTCGATCATCTCAGGTATATGTTCAGTTGCTCTTGGCTCAAATGTAGGTTTTAAAGCACCAATATATTTCGCATCGTCATGAAAATAATTAATTGTCTTTTCTGTAAGTATTCCAATATCTTCATTTTGATCATTTGCTGCGTGTATAATTTTATCATCAACGTCAGTGATATTTCTTACATAAGTTACATTTTCACTTCCATAAATTTTTTGGAGTAATCGAAATAAAATATCAAACACTATAACTGGTCGAGCATTGCCTACATGCGCATAATCGTAAACAGTCGGCCCACAGACGTACATTCGTACATTATTTGGATCAATTGGTTCAAACTTCTTTTTTGAATTGGTAAATGTATCGTAAAGCATTAAGTCCATTTAAGTCTGTATCCTCTCAACAATTTTGTCTCTACCAATTAGTTGTATGAGAAGCTTCATTTCCGGACCATGTGTCAGTCCTGTGAATGCCACTCGCAACGGAAGAAATAATTCTTTGCCCTTGCGTCCTGTTTTTTCTTTTATGGCATTCGTCCAAATGGTCCAAGTATCATCATCCCACGGTTCCTCTGGCATTAACTCTAATGCTAATTTTATATAATCTTTATCATCAGACTCAGCAGGCTTGCTGTTAAACACAATGTCAGTCCAAGAAGATATTTCTTCAACAGTTTCCAGATTACCTTTTATGGTATCCCAAAACTTTTTATCAACATTTTCATCAATCTCAGTAAGTCTTGATTGAATTTCCTCATAATCAAATTTTTGAACTTGTTTTTTGTTAAGCGCCTTTAGGACATCAATTTCGATACGTCCTGGTGAAGTTGAAATTGTCTCAAGTTTAAATTCTTCAATGATTTGTTTTATTCCACTCTTTAGTTCAATTGAATTTGAAGTTCCAATTGTTGCTAGTAAACTGAGAATTGAGATGGGCTCAATATTATCTTTTCTGAAACTATCGATCGATATTACATTGTCTCTTTTTGATAGTTTGTCTCCTGTAGATGCCTTTAAAAGGGCATGATGTGCAAATGAAATTTTATTTGTATCCAATGCATTTATGATTTCAATTTGTACAGCTGTATTGCTAGTGTGATCATCGCCTCTAATTACATTAGTAATATTGTAATCAACATCATCTACAGCAGAACTGAATGTATAGAGTGGAACACCATCTTCTCGAAACAAAACTGGATCTGATAAGCTTGTCAAATCAATATCTATTTCACCCTTTAATAAATCATTCCATTTCATGCGTTCTGTTTGAAGAAGAAATCGCCAATGAGGTTTTCTACCATCATTCTCATAATCTTGTATTTGTTGCTCCGTTAATTTTAATGCAGAACGGTCATACACTTGTTTTCCACCGGCAGCCATTTGAAGCTTTCTTTTTCTCTCAAGTTCATCAGGAGTTTCATAGCAAGCATATATCCTGCCATCAGATTTTAATTTTTCAAATTGCTCTTTATATCTTTCAAATCTAGAAGACTGATTAAAAGTCTCGTCATAGTCTATTCCCAGCCACTCCAAATCATATTTTATTTGAGAAATATATTCATCTTTTGACCTCTCTTGATCGGTATCATCAATTCGAAGAATAAATTTTCCACCGCTATTTTTTGCATACAACCAATTTATGAGGGCTGTTCTGATATTGCCCAAGTGCAATAATCCTGTTGGACTAGGAGCAAATCTTGTTATTGTTGTCATCTATTTTTCCTTATCTCTGAATGCATTTGTTATTGGGTATCGTCTGTCATATCCAAAATTTCTCTCTGAAATTTTTACACCCGGAGCTGCTTGTCGTCTTTTATACTCAGAATTATAGAGCAAATTCTGAACTTTTGTAACTAAGCTTGGCTCATAGCCTTTCGAAATGATCTCGTTAATTGAACTTTCTTTTTCAACAAGTAAGTACAAAATTTTATCCAAGACATCATAAGGCGGAAGGGAGTCGCTATCTTTCTGATCCTCTTTAAGTTCAGCAGTGGGCTCTTTTGTTATAATATTTTTAGGAATAACTTCCTTTGCTTTAATTGCTGAAAAAGATGGAAGATTTTCGTTTCTCCATTCGGAAAGTTTATATAAATCAGATTTATAAATATCCTTAACTACTGAAAACCCCCCACACATATCTCCGTATAAAGTTGAATATCCAACTGAGACTTCTGATTTATTGCCATTGGTAACTACCATATGGCCAAACTTGTTTGAATAGGCCATCAATATTGCGCCTCTGGTTCTTGATTGAATATTTTCTTCAGTAATATCTTTTTCTTTACCCGCGAATAAATTTGAAAGAGTGCTATCATATGAATTCACGATATCTTTTATAGAAACACTTATTAACTCGATACCTAATTTTTTTCCTAGCTGATTTGCATCCTCATTACTTTCCTCGCTTGTAAACTGAGATGGCATTAAAATGCCTTTTACTCTTTCAGGTCCTAATGCATCAGTTGCGACAACTGCGCTAAATGCACTATCTATGCCTCCTGAAATGCCAATGACAACTCCTGGAAATTTATTTTTTTCAACATAGTCTCTTAGCCCAAGCATAAGATTGGAATAGACAATATCGTGCTTGTCACTACTGAGAGGTGCCTCTTCTTCAATATCAAAAGTCTTAGTATTGAGGTTGAATGTATATTCCCTGCTTTCTTCAACGCAGTATTTAAATTTAGAAATTACCTTTTTTTGATCACATAAGAAGGAAGATCCATCAAAAACTATCTCATCTTGACCTCCAACTTGATTTACATAAATCAAAGGAGCATCAATAGAGTTTGCAAAACCAAGTGCTTTTTTTTCTCTTTCCTCAATTTTATTTATGTCAAATGGGGATGCATTTAATGATACCGCCAAATCAATTTCATTTTTATCTATCTCAACAATTGTATCGTTCACCCATATGTCCTCACAAATAAATAGACCCAATTTAATTCCATTGAATTCGATTATGCTGACTTGCTCTCCATTTGAGAAAATTCTTTTTTCATCAA
>CACIQL010000001.1:0-155107 GCA_902588785.1 uncultured Pelagibacteraceae bacterium | reverse complement strand
ATTGCTGTCATCGTCTCTTTTATCAATAGCTGGAAGGCCAGAGTTAAGATGATTAGAAATTACATGTAATATTGAAGCCTTAAGTTGATCCCAGGTATAATCATTTTTATTAACTGAGATACAATTTTTGTTAAATAATACATTATCAACCCCTTTTATTTTGAATAGTTCGTCTGCTAATACTGAGTTTCTGTCATCTTGTGATTTATTGAATTCAACTGGTTTTTCACAAAGCTCATAATCAGTAAGAATGAACTTTAATGAATTTGGATTTGGAGTTGATTCGGTTTGTATAAACATAACGTTTCTAGAGTTATATAGATAGATTCATAAATTTTTAAAGTTTTGATACAGTTATTTATTAAGTTACTGAAATTAAATTGATTTTTAATCTGATCGAGATGCTAAATCATCTATTAGCTCGTCTGAAAGTCCTTGTGGAATTATTACAATAGGCACAGGTAATTTCCCAGATTTTTGTCCTGCCAAAAGTGATACAAGTGGTCCAGGCTGATCTGACTCAGCTGCAGCTAGAACAAGAAATCTAATCGCGTTGTCCTCTTCCAGTGTCTCTATGATTTTTTCACTTGTGGTACCCTCTTTTATCATAAGCTCAGGGACAATATTAGTTAGATCATTAATTACTTTAGACCATTTTTGAAGTTTTTCTTGAGCTTTCTCTCTTGCTTCTTGAAGTATAATATCTTCTATTGACTGCCATTGTTGAGGATCAAATTGTTCTATCACATTTAATAATGTTACTCCTCCCTTTGTACTCTGCGCACGCTTAGCAGCAAACCTGATCGCAACGTTCAACTCTTCAGAGTCATCAACTATTACTAAAAATTTTGATCTATGCTTCATTTCTGTGTAGTCCTACAATGTCATATACATCATTAATTGTTTTTTGCGCAACTTGATTTGCTTTATTTTGGCCATCTAACAAGATTTCTGAAAGATAGCCTATGTCTTGCATAAGCTTTTTAACTTCTGTTGTTATTGGATTTAATCGTTCTACCAACACATCTGATAAATCAGACTTAAATTTAGAAAAATTTTGACCTTCATATTGTTCAACTAGTTTATGTTTTTCAATTTCAGAAAAACCTGAATAGATATTAAGTAAGTTATTGACCTCAGCTAATTTTTGTACTTCCTCAATTTTCCCTGGCATCACTGAGTCTGCAGTTTTTGCTTTTTTTATCTTTTTTATAATTTCATCACTTTCATCTAAAAGACTTATGCGTGAGTATTCAGATAGATCTGATTTACTCATTTTTTGACTTCCATCTTTAAGAGACATAATTCTTGAAATATTCTTATCTATAATTGGCTCTGGAATCGGAAAAAAGTCCTCACAATTAAAATCGCGATTAAATTTTTGCGCAATATCTCTAGTGAGTTCGAGATGCTGCTTTTGATCATCTCCAACTGGAACGTGTGTTGCTTTATAAACTAGTATGTCAGCAGCCATTAAATTAGGATAAATGAATAGACCTGAACTGGCATTCTCTTTATCTTTCCCCGCTTTGTCTTTAAACTGTGTCATTCGATTCAACCATCCCATTCTTGTAACACAATTAAATATCCAAGCTAACTCAGAATGGGCGGATACACTGCTTTGATTAAATATTACACTATTCTTTGGATCTATACCGGATGCTATATAAGTTGCTGCAACTTCTAAAGTATTTCTTTTTAAAATCTTAGGGTCTTGTTTTACAGTTATCGCATGTAAATCAACTATACAAAAAAAACAATTATAGTTATTTTGCATGTTCACAAAATTTTTAATTGCCCCAAGATAATTGCCTATATGAAGATCACCTGATGGTTGAACACCAGATAGAACAATATTGTTATTAATTTTACTCATTTTTGTAAAATCTTTTTAATTTCAGAATATTTAAACGGCTTGTAAAATGAAATTAGAATAAAATAAAGCAATATTGAAGAAAGTACTGAAAATAAAAGAAATATAATTTCATAGCCTTGATGGAAATTAAATAAAATTTCCAAGTGGTTTTCTAAAAAAATTAAATACAGATACATGATAAACGATGCAATAATAATAATTGTGCCAGGGAAGATCATTCTTCCACTAATTTGATAATAATTATTTTTATACAAGCTATAATTCATTAATAAAACGCATATCCATGCTGATATACTAGTAGCTATCGGAATTCCAATAAAACCTAAATTGACAAATAAGACTATACTTAATGTTGTATTTATAACTAAATTTGTTGCAGTAATATACAGGGTAGGTCTCGCATTTTCATATGCAAAAAATATTGGTGTATAAATTTTCATTAGAATAAATGCCACAAGACCCAAAGAGTAGAATTTGAGAGCTTTAGAGGTAAATAATGAAGAGTTTTCGTTAAATTCACCTCTTTCGAAAAGTACAGCTATTATTTGCTCTGAAAGTGCAAAAATTCCTATAGATGCGGGAACCGCGAGCAACAATGAGTAAACTAATGTTTGTTCTATTGTTTCATGGATTTTTTCAAAACTCTCCGATCTTATCTTACTTGAAATTGAAGGCAGCATAGCAACACCAATTGCTATACCAATAAGTGCAAGAGGTAATTGATAGATGCGATCAGCGTAATAAAGGTATGAAATGGCACCACTCTCATATGAGGCAATGATTGTCCCAATTAAAATATTTATCTGCAACAACCCAGATGAAAAAAAGCTTGCTGTAAACAACTTTATAAAACGCTTAACGTAACTAGTGTAAATTTTTCTAGTAAAGAAAAAAAATATTTTTTCTCTGGCTAGAGCAATAATAAGAAATACGATCTGTAACAGACCAGCAATAATAACGCTCCAGGATAAGAATGTTAAAAAATCACTTGCTGTATAAGCTGCAGTAATCAGTGCTATTATCAATGTTATATTTAATATTATTGGAAGAGCTGCTGACAATGCAAACTTGTTATGTGAATTAAGAATTGATGAACAAATTGATGAAATGCTTATTAAAATTAAAAAAGGAAAAATAATTCTTGAAACTGCAACTAGCTCATTAAATTTATCATTATCGTTTACAAATCCAGGGGCTAAAATTGCAACAAAAGTTGGCATAAAAACTTCAATTATTAAAACCACCAGAGATGAAGCCACTAAAAAAATCAGAAAAATACTTCCTGAAAATTTTTTTGACTCATGCCTAAGATTGTCTTTAATTAATTTAGTATAGATGGGTACGAAGGCTGAGTTTAGTGCTCCTTCTGAAAAAATTCTTCGAAACGTATTTGGTAACCTAAAAGCAACAAAGAAAATATCAGCTATTACTCCTGTACCTAAAAAGTTAGCAATTATTATATCTCTTAAAAAACCAAAAACTCTACTAATCGATGTAAATAAAGAGTAGATAAGTGAGGACCTTATAACGTTCATATAAACATTGTTTATTAATCTATTTTGATTTAAATAACTTCAAAAATAAAGGTTCCTTCAATATATATCTTTTGAAATTGAAAAGCAGGTAAAAACCTATATAAAATCCAAAAAAAGAAAATATGACAAAAAAAGATAGAGAAGAGCATTTCAGCGAAAAAGAAGCTTTAGTGTTTCATACCCAAGGTAAGCCAGGCAAAATAGAAATTAAAGCTACAAAACCTTTAGAGACACAAAGAGACCTTTCATTAGCTTACTCACCTGGTGTTGCGGCTCCTGTAAATGCTATAGCTGAAGATATAAGTACAGTTTACGACTATACAAGCAAAGGTAATATAGTTGCAGTTATATCAAATGGAACTGCAATATTAGGCCTTGGAAATTTAGGAGCTCATGCATCAAAACCAGTTATGGAAGGAAAATCTGTTTTATTTAAAAGATTTTCAGATATCGACTCAATTGATTTAGAAATTGATACCGAGGATGCTGAAAAATTTATTAACTCTGTAAAGTATTTAGGGCCATCTTTTGGAGGAATAAATCTTGAAGACATTAAGGCTCCTGAGTGTTTTATAATCGAAGATTCACTAAGAGAACAAATGGACATACCTATTTTCCATGATGATCAACATGGAACAGCAATTATATCTGCTGCAGCGCTTATAAATGCAATGGACCTTACAGGAAAAAAAATTAACGAAGCCAAAATTGTTGTTAATGGAGCAGGTGCTGCAGGTATTGCATGTCTAGAGCTCTTAAAAGCAATGGGTATGCCAAATGAAAATGCAATATTGTGTGATACCAAAGGAGTTATTCATACTGAAAGAAAAGAAAATATGAACCAATGGAAATCTGCACATGCAGTAAAAACCAAGTGCAGAACTCTTGAAGATGCATTAAACGGAGCTGATATTTTTTTTGGTCTCTCGATTGGTAATATCATTAGTCAAAAAATGGTTTTATCTATGTCAGAAAAACCAATTATTTTTGCAATGGCTAATCCTGAACCTGAAATATTGCCTGAAAAGATTAAAGAATGCAGAAAGGATGCGATTATTGCTACTGGAAGATCAGATTATCCTAATCAGGTTAATAATGTCTTAGGATTCCCCTATATATTTAGAGGTGCATTAGATGTAAGGGCAAAAACAATTAATCTTGAAATGAAGATCGCAGCGGCTAAAGCAATAGCTGATCTAGCCAAGGAAGATGTACCGGATGAGGTAGCCAATGCTTATCCTGGGAAAAGACCTCAATACGGTCCAGATTATATTATTCCTTCTCCCTTCGATCCAAGACTTATTAGTAAGGTTCCTCCAGCAGTTGCTAAAGCCGCAATGGATACTGGTGTTGCAAGGAAAGCAATTGTTGATATTGAAAATTACTCGAATGAGTTATCTGCGAGGCTCAATCCTTCTGCTGGTCTTCTACAAAAAGTTTTTCAAGAAGTAAAAGAAAATCCAAAAAGAGTAATTTTTACTGAAGGTGAAGAAGAAGACATGATCAGAGCTGCAGTAATATTTCTCAACAATAGAATGGGCACTCCGATATTAATTGGAAGAGACGACGTCATAAAAGATAAAATGCAGGAAATGGGGTTAGATTTTTTTGATCAAATGGAAATTCACAGTACTAGGAATAAATCTGAACATGATAGGTATGCTGAACATATCTATCATCGTTTACAAAGAAAAGGGTTTTTAAAAAAGGATTGTTTAGATCTACTAAATCGGGAAAGAAATGTTTTTGCGGCATGTATGGTATCTTTAAAAGAAGCTGACGCAATGGTTTGTGGTTTGACAAGAAGCTATGCTGCGTCATTAGAAAGTATTGAGTATGTTCTTGATCCAATACCTAATAAAACCATTCTTGGCCTGACTGTGATGTTATGTAATGGAAGAACTATTTTTGTCGCTGACTCAAATGTGCATGATATGCCTAACGCTTCACAATTAGCAAATATTACGCAAGAAAGTGCTGAAGTAGTGAGAGAAATATTTGGTATTGAACCGAGAGCTGCACTGGTTTCATATTCAAACTTTGGTAAGCCATTTACTGAAAGGTCAGTATATATGAGAGATGCAAAAAAAATTCTTGATGAGAGGAATGTTGATTTTGAATACGACGGAGAAATGGGTGCTAATACTGCTCTGAATGAAAATTTAATGAGTCTTTATCCATTTTGTAAATTATCCGGCCCAGCAAACTTGTTAATTATGCCAGCTATTCACAGTGCAAGCATATCAACTAAGATGCTTCAGGAATTAGGAGGAGGTACACTAGTTGGACCATACTTGGTTGGCTTTAAAGAAAGTATACAAATTGCACCTTTAGGAGCAAATGTTGCTGACATTGTCAACTTAGCTGCATTATCAGCCTTTAAAAGTTAGTTTTTCAAAAAATAAGCGATCTCTTTAAGTGCTTGTTTTGCCTCAGGCAAAAAACCAAATATTTGCCAAACATGAGGTAGATTTTTGTATACACTTAAAGTCACTTCATTATTTCCATCTTTTATTTTAGATTCAAGTTCCAAGGAGTCGCTATACAATATTTCAATATCACTAACTTGTATCAAGGTTTTTGGATAGTTAGAGTATTTTGCAAATACTGGAGATATAAGAGGATTTTTATAATCTTGATTTGGGGCGTACCATTCTTTAACAGTTTTCTGCATTGAGAGCGATGTGTTTAACCAATTATCGTAAGATAAATAAGGATCTGACTTTGAATTTTCCTTGATGCTTCTTCCCTCGCCAGTAAGGTCTGTCCATGGAGATAATAAAAATAGTTTTGAAGGTAATTTTTGATTTAGCTCTTGTAATTTTAATGTGCTGACTAAAGTTAAATTGCCTCCAGCTGAGTCCCCTCCAAAATAAATATTTTCATTTTTAAATCCTCTTTCTAATAAGGCATTATAACTGCTTATAGTTTCGTCGATTGCTTTAGGAAAATTACTTTCAGGTGATAATGAGTAGTCAATAGCAAATATTTGAATTGAAGACAACTTAGATAATGTTACAAGCATATTTTGATGTGTCTCCGGTGATCCAGCTACATAACCCCCTCCATGAAGATAAAGTATACATTTTTCTTTATCGGAGTTTTCATTTATAAAATGTAAAGTTCTTGTTTCACTTAAATAAATTTCTTTAATATCGACAGATGATTTGCTTTTATTGAAGATTAATTTTTGTAAAAGTTTAGAGCCTAATGAAATATCTTGATCAACGTAACCTTCCTGGTTCATCATCTTTCTTGCTTCGATGTAGGATCTTTCTTCAACAGGAGGCTGAACATCTTTTACATATTTTTTAAGCATGAAGTTGAGTATTTTTGATTGTATGCTCATATCAAATTAATTAGTTTTTTAGAAGCTGATCCCAAATTATTTTTGAAATATCAATCTTATGAAGTTTTTTGATTTCTTGTATGCAGGTTGGTGACGTAACATTAATTTCCGTTAAATATTTACCAATTACATCAATACCTACAAAAAAAAGTCCTTCATCTTTTAAAAATCCTTTGATTTCCTGACAAATATTTAAATCTTGTTTTGATATTTTGACCGCTTCACAGTTGCCGCCCACATGAATATTTGAGCGTATTTCGTTGTTCTTGGGTATCCTTCTCAAAGCTGCAATTGGTTCTCCATTAACAAGAATTATTCTTTTATCTCCATGTTTGATTTCTGGAAGAAATTTTTGAATTATAAATGGCTCTTTAAGCTGGTGTATGAAACGTTCGATGATTTGATTATAGTTTTCATCTTGTTTATCAAGTAAAAATATACTTTCACCTCCATTACCGTAGAGGGGTTTAATTACGCACTTTCCATTTTGTTTTATAAAATCATTTATTTCTTTTTTTTCTCTAGTGATAACTGTTGGAGGTATTATTTCTTTATAAGATAGCATTGAAATTTTTTCTGGTGCGTTTCTTATCCCATTTGGATGATTGATAAACTTAGTAGGCCCTTTTACTTGTTCCAAGAGATGCATGGAAGAAATATATTCCATGTTATAAGGCGGATCCTGTCGAATGAAAACATAATTGAAATTATCAACCCTTACTTGTTTAGGATAACCAATTACATAATTTTTTAATTTATTATCTTTAAAAGAAATTTCTCTAGCCTGTGCATATACCAAATTATTTTTAAATGTCAGACTACTTGGTAAAAAATAAAAATTCTTATTTCTTCTTTTTTGGGACTCTAGAATTAATGGTAAGGAACTGTCAGTCTTGATATTGAGCTTATCAATTTCATCAATTTGAAAACCTACGTTCATTTAAACTAAAATTCATCAGTTTTAATTGTAATATAGTCTATCACTTCTTCAACACCATATACTTCTCTAGCAATATTAATTACTAAATCTCTTTCATCCTCGCTTCTAGCAATACCTATGATGTAGACCAGCTTATTAACTGTCTCAATACTATAATTTAATGAATTAACATTTTCATTTAATATAAGTTTTCCCTTTACCTTTGTGCTTATAACAAGATCATCAGCAAAGTTAATTATATTATCTGAATTTGATATTTGGATTTCATTAATAACAGTTTGTACTCCTTTTACCCCCCAAGCAATCCGTGTTGCTTCAATTTTAAGATCTATATTCTCTATTGTCCCAGTTAATAACACTCTTCCTTGTGACACCTCAACGTCAATATTAAAAAATAATTTTTCGTTTTGATCAAAATATGTATTTTTTATTAAAGTTTTAATAATTGTATCATCAACAAACTCTCCAATTGATCTATCTTCTTGATTGACTGTAACTACCTTAACAGCCGTGCCGGTTGCTACTTGTGCACAATGAGCTATCAAGAAAGAGGGTAGAATTATATAAACTAAAGTATAAACGAACTTAATATGCATTATAAATCATTACTATATATCAAAATTAATATCATTGCTTATTTTTTATTAGTAACTGATATACCTCTCTTTTTGAAAGATTAAAGAAAGTTGAAATAATTTTTGAAATTTTAGATGTATTAAGCCCTGCAGCAATAAGTTGATCAGATAATATTGATATTTCTTCATTTGAAATTTTATTTTCTTTATTGTGACAAAGAGGCTTAACCACAAATGTTATTTCACCTAAAATTTTTTTTCTGTTTCTGAGTTTTTCAATTACTTCTGTAATATTCGAGTTAATGACTTCTTCATTCTTTTTAGTTAATTCTCTTACAAATGTTACCTCACAACTACCATAATGATCATTGATAAAATTAAGTGTTTTTAGAATTCTTAGGGGTGATTCAAAAAATATTACTGCGCATTCAAGTTTTTTTATCAAATCCAATTCTTTTAGAGCTTCATTTTTATGTCTTGGAAAAAAACTTCTAAACATAAAAGATTTTTGAGCAAAGCTTGACAAAACATAGCTTGATATAGTTGCTGATGGACCAGGTAATGAAAATACATTAATTTTTTTTTCGTCGCAAAGTTTTATGAGATCTGAACCAGGATCCGAAATTATTGGTGTGCCAGCATCAGATATTATTGCAATTGATAATCCAGCTTGTAATTTTTTTATTATTAATGGAATAGAGTTTTTTGAGTTGAATTTATGAAATGGTTTTAGTTGGGTTTTAATGCCATATTTATTCGTTAATTTTTTACTTATGCGAGTATCTTCACATAAGATTAAATCTACACAAGACAGAATTTTAAGAGATCGTAGGGTAATATCACCTAAATTGCCAATTGGAGTTGCTACAATGTATAATCCATTTTGAACCTTTTCGTATTCTAATAATTCATTAATATAACCTTTGTTTAGTTTTATGTTCATATGTATCTAAAAAAAAAATTTATACTACTAATAGCAGTCTTTACATTCATTGGCTTTATAAGTTGTGAGACTCCAAATAATCACCAAAATAAAACTACCACATATAATAAATCTATAAAATTAGATAATAAGAATATAAATAATAATTCTTTATCATCGCAGATTTTGAATGAGGAGAAAGATACTGCTCAAAGGGAATTTCTTAATATTGTTTTGATGCTCCCTTTAAGCGGTAAACATTATCAAATAGGTAAATCGTTATTAAACTCTGCTCAATTAGCTGTTGAAAAAAAAAATAATAAGAAAATAACATTTACAATAATTGATACAGGTGATGAAGAGCAGTTATTATCTCGATTATATAGCGTACTTGAAGATGATATAGATATAATTATCGGGCCAGTTTTCTCTGATAAAGTAAATCAGGTCAGGGAGATTACAAAAAATAAAGATATACCCATTGTTGCATTTTCTAATAATTCTAAAATACAAGACAACAGGTTATATGTATTTGGGCTTAAATTAGAAGATGAAATAAAGGAATTATTAACCTATTCCATTAAGCGTAATTTAAAAAAATATGCTGTATTAGTTCCAAAAAATGAGTTTGGAAGTCGTGTTGAAAAAGAAATTAAGCAATTTCAGTCTAAAAATAATTTATCGACCTTTAAATTTATTTTCTATAATCCAAATTCACCAGATTTTTATGATGTTTCAAAGAATGTTTCTAATTTTGAAGAAAGAAAAGCTAATTTAGAAAAGAAGATTAAACAATTGGAAAAAGAAAATTCTGAAAAAGCTAAAGAGGAATTGAAGAAGTTAAAAAAATTAGATACTTACGGTGAATTAAATTTTGAAGCCTTGATAATTTTTGCGCAAAATTTTCAAGAAGTGTCAAACTTCAGCTCTATACTTCCATATTACGACGTGGACCCTAAAAAAGTGCAATATATTGGAAGTTCATTGTGGGCTAGAAATTTATCACTAAAGGAACCAGGTTTAGATAATGGATACTTCGCTTCACTCGACATAGATAATCGGAGAAAATTTGAGGATATGTATTTAGAAATTTTCAATACTAAGCCACACTATTTAGCGGCGTTAAGTTATGATATTATTGGACTCATCAGTAATCTTCATCAAGACAAAAATAATTTCACAATAGATAAGCTGCATAACTCCAATGGCTTTATTGGTATAAACGGGTGGTTTAAAATGACTTCAAATGGCAATGTCTCACGTCAACCAAAAATATATAAAATAAGGAATCAAAAATTTAATCTTTTAAATTAATCTATAAATCTTTCTAAGTACGTTTTCATTTTTTTAAATGCTATTGATCGATGACTTATTCTTTCCTTATAATCGAAATTCATTTCACCAAATGTTTTTTTATAACCAATTGGTACAAAAATAGGATCATATCCAAAACCATTTTTGCCCAGAGGGGGGAACTGAACATGTCCATATTTTTTTCCTTCGAATACTCTGTAATTATTATCTGGAAAATAAATGGATAAAGCACAACAAAAAAAAGCTTTTCGAGAGCTCTTGTTTACATAATTATTTTTATGAATTTTTTTATGTATTTTTCTGATTGCCGTGTTGAAATTTTTATCCTTTCCTGCCCATCTGGCTGAATAAATTCCAGGCTGATTACCAAGCGATAGAATACAAAGACCACTATCGTCAGCTATGGCAGGAATGCCTGATTTTTTGGCAGCATTTTTTGATTTTATTAGAGAATTTTCTTTAAAAGTTTTTCCGTTTTCGATTGGTTCATTGATACAAAATTTTTTTGCAGAGTAAATTTTGAAACCCATTGGCTTTAATAAAGATCTGATTTCTCTTACCTTTCCTTCGTTATGACTGGCAATAACTATTTCTTTTATATTTTTAATCACTTAAAATTTGTTTTTGCATTTGGATGATCTCAGAGATCCCTGATTTTGCAAGCTCCAACATTGCATTAAATGACCTCTCCTCACAAAGCTTCTTTTCCGAAGTCATCTGTACTTCAACTAGTTTACCACTTTCTGTTATTACAAAATTTGCATCTACTTCAGCATTTTGATCTTCCTCAAAATCTAAGTCTAAATAAGGTTCACCATTTATAATTCCACAGCTGATTGCGGCAACATATTCACTTATTGGATTTTTTTTTATAATTTTTTTATTAAGCATATGATTTATGCATAATTGAAGTGCGATAAATGATCCTGAAATTGAAGCAGTTCTTGTTCCACCATCTGCTTGAATAACATCACAATCTATTATTATTTGTAATTCTCTTAAATCTTCTAAATTAACTATAGATCTTAATGATCTTCCAATTAGTCTTTGTATTTCCTGTGTTCTACCAGATTGTTTACCTTTGGCGGCCTCTCTAGACATTCTCTCAGAAGTTGAACTTGGTAACATCCCGTATTCTGCTGTTACCCACCCATTCTCTGAATTTTTTAACCATCTTGGTAAATTTCTATCAAGCGACGCACTGCAGATCACATGCGTATCGCCACATTTTATTAAGCATGAGCCTTCCGGATTATATGAAAAATTAGGAATTATTTCTATATCTCTTAATTGGTTAATATTTCTATTATTTCTCATTGAGCGATAAATTATACTATGTATTGACGAAAATAATATAGATCATTACATAATTAAATATGGCCAAAAATAAAAATAAAAAAAATTTAGACCCCAAGCCAGCTAAAGTAGATGAAAATTCTGAAGTAATAACAGAAGATGCGGGTGCTGATGATAATGATAAGCTAAAAGAGCTTGAAAGTAGGCTTCTAACAAGCCTAGCTGAAAATGAAAATCTAAGAAAAAGATTTGATAGAGAAAAAGAGGACTTAAGCAATTATGTGATTTCAAATTTCGCAAAAGAGATACTATCAGTTCTCGATAATCTACAAAGAGCTATAGCTTCAGTTAAAGTCAAAGAAGTAAAAGAAAAATCAGACAGTCTTACACAACTATTTGAGGGAATTGAGCTTACCGAAAAACAAATTATATCTACTTTTGAAAGATTTAAGATTGAACAAATTAAATCACTGGGTGAGCAATTTGATCCGAATATCCACCAAGCGATGTTTGAAGTTGAAAAGGATGATCAAGAAGCAGGAACTGTAGCTGAGGTTGTTCAAGAGGGGTACAAAATTGGAGATAGACTTCTAAGACCAGCACTTGTAGGCGTGGTAAAGAAAAAAGTTAAATAATATCAATATGATAGTATAATAATAATTAACAATCTCATTTTACTCTTTTTTTAAGTAAGGGGTTGTACTGCAAAATCAACTACCCATATATAAAACAAATATCAATTCAGAGTAAAAATATGGCAAAAGTAATAGGAATAGATTTAGGGACTACAAATAGTTGTATCTCGATAATGGATGGGAAGGACCCTAAGGTTATTGAAAATGCTGAAGGATCTAGAACTACGCCTTCAATTATAAGTTTTGGAAGTGATGAAGAAAAGTTAGTTGGACAACCTGCAAAAAGGCAAGGCGTCACAAATCCTGAAAATACATTTTTTGCGATCAAGAGACTTATAGGTAGGTCTTTCGAAGACCCAATGGTCAAAAAAGATGCTGACATGGTGCCTTTTAAAATCATTAAATCTGAAAATGGTGATGCATGGGTAGAGTCAGGATCTGAAAAATATTCACCATCTCAAATTTCTGCCTTTGTACTTCAAAAATTAAAAGAGGATGCAGAAAGGTATTTAGGAGAAAAAGTTGAAAAAGCAGTCATCACTGTTCCTGCTTACTTTAATGATGCTCAAAGACAAGCTACTAAAGATGCTGGTAAAATAGCTGGACTTGAGGTTGAAAGAATAGTCAATGAGCCAACTGCTGCTGCACTAGCATATGGTTTAGATAAGAAGGATGGGAAAACTATTGCTGTATATGATTTAGGTGGTGGTACTTTTGATATTTCAATCTTAGAAATTGGTGATGGAGTTTTTGAAGTAAAGTCAACAAATGGTGATACATTTTTAGGTGGTGAGGACTTTGACACTCGTCTTTTAAATTATCTTGCTGAAGAATTTAAGAAAGAAAATAATATTGACCTTACTCAAGATAAATTAGCGCTCCAAAGATTAAAAGAATCTGCTGAGAAGGCTAAGATCGAATTATCTTCAACATCTCAAACAGAAATTAATTTACCATTTATTACAGCTGATCAATCAGGCCCTAAACATTTAAATATCAAGGTGACAAGAGCAAAGCTTGAAACACTTGTTGATGATTTAATTGAAAAAACAATTAAACCATGTGATGCCGCTCTCAAGGATGCCGGTTTGAGTGCCGGTGAAATTGACGAGGTAGTCTTGGTTGGTGGAATGACAAGAATGCCAAAAGTGATAGAAACTGTTAAAAACTTCTTTGGTAAAGAACCAAATAAAGGAGTGAACCCAGATGAAGTTGTTGCACAAGGTGCAGCTATTCAAGCTGGTATTCTTCAAGGAGATGTTAAGGATGTATTACTGCTTGATGTTACACCTCTATCCCTTGGTATTGAAACTCTTGGTGGCGTCTTTACAAAATTAATTGATAAAAATACAACAATTCCAACAAAAAAAAGTCAGGTATTTTCAACTGCTGATGACAATCAAACTGCTGTAACAATACGAGTGTGTCAGGGTGAAAGAGAAATGGCTGCTGATAATAAATTACTTGGTAACTTTGACTTAGTCGGCATACCACCTGCGCCAAGGGGTGTTCCTCAAATTGAAGTAACATTTGATATTGACGCTAATGGTATTGTAAATGTGTCTGCAAAAGACAAAGGTACAGGAAAAGAACAACAAATTAAAATACAAGCATCGGGTGGTTTGAGTGAAGAAGAGATCGACAAAATGGTTAAGGAAGCTGAAGCCAACGCGGAAGCAGATAAGAAAAAGCGAGAAGGTGTTGATGTTAAAAACCAAGCAGACACAATGATACACTCTGCTGAGAAAAATCTAAAAGAGTTTGGTGATAAGGTTTCTGAGCAAGAAAAGAATACAATTGAAAATGATATTAAGGCTTTAAAAGAAGCTGTCGCTTCAGACGATACCGATAAGATTAAAAGTGGACTTGAAGCATTAACTCAATCGTCTATGAAATTAGGTGAAGCAATGTATAAGGCTCAGCAACAAGATGATCCTAATCCAAACGAGCCATCTGACAATACAGCTGCTGGATCTGACCAAAATAATGAAAAGGTTGTTGATGCTGAATTCGAGGAAGTCAAAGAAGATAATAAGCAATCGTAAGCAGGTAAGCTTATGTCAAAAAGAGACTATTATGAAGTTCTTGGCGTTTCCAAGTCAGCTGATGACTCTGAAATAAAAAAAGCCTACAGAAAACTAGCAATGAAATATCATCCTGATCGTAATCAGGGTGATGCAGATGCGGAAGTTAAATTCAAAGAGGCGAGTGAAGCATACGCTGTACTTCATGATAAAGAAAAACGTTCAGCTTACGACCAGTTTGGTCATGCGGCAGTGGATGGTAACACAGGCCAGGGCGGTTTTGGTTTTGATTTTAATTCATCAGCTTTTCAAGATATTTTTGAAGACTTTTTTGGAGACTCATCCTTTTTTGGTGGCGGGGGAAATCGTAGAAGAAAATCAAATAATCGTGGCTCAGACTTAAGATATGATATTACTGTTAGTCTTGAAGAAGCGTTTAATGGTAAAAAATTCAAAGTAAAAATTCCAACTCAAGTTCAATGCGACTCTTGTTCAGGTTCTGGCGCATCTCAAGGAAGTCAGCGGGTAACTTGTCAGTCATGTGGAGGAAAAGGACAGATTCGCTCGCAGCAGGGTTTTTTTTCAATTCAACAAACTTGTCCAACTTGTCAGGGAAGCGGTTCAACTATTTCAGATCCATGCAGACCATGTAGCGGAACTGGGAGAACGCAGAAAACAAAGAGTTTGATGGTGAAAATACCAAAAGGAGTTGATGACGGTTCTAGAATAAGACTATCTGGAGAAGGTGAAGCGGGTCTAAACGGCGGGCAGCAGGGGGACTTATATATATTTGTAAATGTAAATGAGCACGAAATATTTGCTCGTGAGAATGAAAATCTATTTGCTGAGGTCCCAATATCTATGGTTGATGCTGCTGTTGGCGGCGCTATTGACATACCGACAATAGATGGCGGTAAAGCAAGGCTAAAAATACCTCAAGGTACTCAATCTGGTGACCAATTCAGATTAAAATCAAAAGGCATGCCTAATGTTCGCAACGGTTATTTAGGTGATTTGTATATTCAGGCAAAAGTTGAAACACCAGTAAATTTAAGTAAGAAGCAAATTGAAATATTGAAATCCTTTCAAGAAACCAGTGATCAAAATGAGAGTCCTTTAGCATCGGCATTTTTTAAAAAAGCTAAGGATTTTTGGAAAACAAAAGCTTAAAAAACTTACTTTTTCAGTTATTTCGATTATCCTAAATTAATGAAAAAAATAAAAATTGTCATAACTGGCGTAACCGGACGCATGGGAATGCAAATCGCTAAAAGAGTTTTGAAAGATAAATCACTTGTTTTGTATGGTGCAACCGAGAGAAGTGGACATAAAGCTATTGGTAAGGATTTAGGTCAATTACTCAAAACGAAAAAATTAAGAATTAAAGTCACAGATAATATAATTCCATTATTTGCTAAAACCGACGCTGTTATTGACTTCACAACTCCTGAAGCAACTTTGATACATACAAAATATGCAGCTCAAGCAAGAATAGTACATATAATTGGAACTACAGGTTTTAATAGCTCTCAATTAAAAAAAATTAAACTCGCTGCGCAGCATGCAACAATCATAAAATCAGGTAATATGAGTTTAGGTATAAACCTAATAAATAAATTAATTAAAATAAGTTCCTCAAGTTTAAAAAATGATTTTGACACAATGATAAACGAAACGCATCATCGACATAAAATTGATGCACCTTCAGGCACTGCAGTAATGATGGGACAAGCTGCAGCAGAAGGTAAAAATAAAAAATTTGAAAATATAAAAAAAATCTCTCGTCTAAACATAAAGTCTAAAAGTACTAAAGATAAAATTGTAGTCTCATCCTTCCGCAAAGGTGAAGTAATTGGTGATCATGAAATTATTTTTTCAAGCAGGGATGAGGATATTATTATCAAGCATACAGCGAAAGATAGGGGTATTTTTGCTAACGGAGCAATACAAGCTGTGAAATGGGGCATGAACAAAAAACCTGGCCTATTTGACATGTCGGATGTGCTAAATATAAATTAGGCTGAAAAAGAACCATAATGTTAAAGGCTGATAAGGCAAAAAAAATTATTAGTATTTTAAATAAAATTTATCCCAAAACCCCAATTCCACTAAATCATAAAAATAATTTTGAATTATTAATTTCTGTTCTTCTAAGTGCGCAGTGTACGGATAAAAGAGTTAATGAAGTAACTCCTTTGCTTTTTAAAAAAGCAAATAATCCTGCGAAAATGGAGAAGCTACCAGTCAAAACCATTTATAATATTGTTAGACCCTGTGGTCTTGCTCCACAAAAATCAAAAGCTATCTCAAAGCTATCAAAAATATTAATGAAAAATTATAGTGGTGAGGTTCCAGAAACCTTTGAAGATCTAGAGGCGCTTCCTGGAGTAGGGCATAAAACAGCTAGTGTTGTAATGTCGCAGGGTTTTGGTCACCCAGCATTTCCTGTTGACACTCATATTCATCGACTTGCCCAAAGATGGGGGTTAACAAATGGTAAGAGTGTAAAGCAAACTGAACATGATTTAAAAAAAATATTTCCTGAAAAACTATGGAACAAGTTACATTTACAGATAATATTTTATGGAAGGGAATATTGTGAAGCACGAAGTTGTTTTGGAATAGAGTGTAAAATATGTAAAACTTGTTATCCAACTAGAAAAAAGCCAATTAAAACAAAAAAAGCATAAATAGTTATAAAAATAAAACACCTTTAACTGTCTATTGTTTGCTGATAACTTTATTCATTATGATCAATAAAGAAGTAGCACTCATTATCGGAGCGGGTGACAGCCTTGGTTCTGCGGTAGCGAGAGTATTTGCACAGAATAACTTCATTACTGTAGTTGCTAGAAGGAACGGGGATCAATTATCGCCACTTAAAGAAGAAATTGAAAAAAACGGCGGAAAGTGTTTCGCATATAGTTTAGACGCAAGAAAAGAGGAGGATGTAATTAACTTTATTAATAAGATTGAAACAGAAATTGGTGAAATTAATGTGGCCGTATACAACATTGGAGCCAACATTCGTTTCAACATTTTAGAAACAACCTCAAAAAAATATTATAAAGTATGGGAAATGGCGACTTTTGGAGCTTTTTTAATGGGAAGAGAAGTAACAAGAAAAATGATACCAAGAAAAAAAGGGACAATCATATTTACCGGCGCGACAGCCAGTATAAGAGGTAAAGAAGGATTTGCTGCATTCTCAGGTGCTAAACAAGCGAAAAGAGCTTTGGCACAAAGTATGGCGAAAGAATTAGCGCCAAAAGGTATCCATGTCGCTCATGTTATTGTAGATGGAGCAATTGATACGCCGTGGGTGAATAAGCTTTTTCCTGAGTATGTCAAAGAAAAGAAAAAAATTGATGGTTTGATGAAGCCAGATGATATTGCGCAAAACTACTTGATGATACATAATCAACCAAAAAATGCGTGGACGTTTGAGTTGGATTTACGTCCTTGGGTGGAGACATGGTGAGTCAAGAATTTGATATTGTTGGTATAGGAAATGCAATTGTTGATGTAATCACGGATGTAAATGATGAATTTATAAATCAACAAGAGCTAAGAAAAGGGCTTATGTCACTTGTAGATTTAGATACTATCAAATCCCTATCAAATAAAATTGATATAAAAGCTAATGTCTCTGGAGGATCAGTCGCAAACTCTATCGTTGCATTAGCTCAAAATAATATCAAATCTGCTTTCATCGGCAAAGTAGGTAAAGATGAAGTTGGAAATTCGTTTATTCAAGGTCTTGAAAAAGAAAAAGTTGTTTTTGCAAATAAGGCCCAATCAGATGAAAGTGAAACTGGAAGATGTCTAGTAATGGTAACGCCAGATGCACAACGAACAATGAGTACATATTTAGGAATTTCTCAAAAACTAAAATCAAATGATATCAATGAGGATGTTATAGCGCAGTCAAAAATTACTTATCTTGAAGGATACCTTTGGGATCTTTATGATGCGCAAGAGGCAATTAAAAAAGCTATAAAAATTTCTAAAGAGGCAAACAGGTTAGTTGCATTTAGTGTTTCTGATGTTTTTTGCATTGAACGATTTAGAGAAAGTTTTTTAAATCTAGTTAATAATGAAGCTGATATAATTTTTGCAAATGAAGAGGAAATTAAATCGCTTTATCAAAAAGATAGTCTTGATGATTGTCTCAAAATTATAAGTCAGCATGATAAAATATTTGCTATCACACTTGGTGAAAAAGGTGCCATGATTGTTTATAAAGATCAATGTATTAAGATAAAAGCTAAGCAAATTGAAAATTTAGTCGATACTACTGGGGCAGGAGATTTATTTGCTGCAGGCTTCTTACTTGGATACATTAATGGTGAAAATTTAGAGCAATGTGGGAATGAGGGTGTAGTATTCGCCTCGAAAATAATTCAAATTTATGGAGCAAGACTATGAGTAAAAAATCTATTATGATCACAGGTGTCTCTACTGGTATTGGGCTAGGAACACTCAGTTATTTTGTAAAAAACGGTTTTCATGTATATGGAAGTGTTCGTAATTCAAAAGATGCAAACAGATTAAAAAAAATTTATAAAGATAGTTTTACACCTTTAATCTTTGATGTAACAAAAGAAGCTCAGCTAAAAAAGGCTGTAGCATTTTTGAAAAAGGATCTTAAAAATTCGAACCTTCTTGCTTTGATCAATAACGCAGGTGTAGCAATATCTGGCCCTCTATTGCTTCAAAAAGTAAAAGATTTTGAAAAACAAATTGATATTAATTTAAATGGCGCATTTAGAGTCATAAAATATTTTGCGCCATTATGTGGAGCAGAAAAAAATAATAATTTGAAGAAGGGTGTAATTTTCAATATAAGTTCGATTTCTGGAAAGATTGGTATGCCTGGTGTTGGAGCATATACTGCATCTAAATTTGGATTGGAAGGCTTAAGTCATAGTTTAAGAAGAGAGTTGATGAGGTACGGAGTAGATGTAGTGGTTATTGGACCAGGTCCAATAAAAACCGAAATTTTTGATAAAATTGACAAAAAATTCATACAAAGCCTCAAAAAAACTGATTATGCAAACGATGCGAAAGGAATACCGAAAAGAATGAAAAACGCTAAGAAGATTGCCTTTCCGGCTGAAGAGGTGGGAAAATTAGTTTTTAATGCGCTACATAATCCAAACAGAAAAACAAGGTATGCCATTACACCAAGTAGAATGATGTACTGGACTCTTCCAATGTTATTGCCTGACAGAATTTTAGATCGGTTAATCAAAAGTCGATCAGGATGATTGTAAAATTTTATTCACTTTATTAATAACATCGTTCGGCGATATCAAGTTAACATTACTGCCTCCGAAATCTACCGATGATATAAAATGAATATTTTCAAATTGGTCGTTTAAAAACTTAACAGCACTTGTCGGACCACAAATTTTTAAAAGTGGACATAAATTTGTTGATAGCATTTGACCTGTTCCACTATCATTTGTAATTGCTATATCAAGAAATTTTGTTGTACCCATAACTACTTCTAATCCAAGATAATTTTTCAAAGTTTCTTCTGGAAATATTGGGTTTTTTATTTGTTTAATTATTTCTTTTTTCATGTGCGTTTCCTGTGGACCTAAAAAATAAACAATATTAAACCCTTTATCTTCAAAATATTTTGCTACA
The DNA here is from genome assembly GCA_902588785.1 of uncultured Pelagibacteraceae bacterium. Lineage (GTDB taxonomy): Bacteria > Pseudomonadota > Alphaproteobacteria > Pelagibacterales > AG-422-B15 > CACNXQ01. The sequence continues at coordinate 134,986 of CACIQL010000001.1, read as the reverse complement.
TTAATATAGTTTTTAAATGACCAAATTCTTTTTGGGGTATTAGAACCAGGGGATATTCCTAAATATCTTTTGTTTGCTGAAAATATTTTTTTTAATTCATTAACAATTTCTTTTGGGATTGTGATGTGGCTTTTTTTACTGTCTTTAAATGAAGAGACTAAATCAAGCATTTCAATTATGCTTTGAATATAAAATTTTCTTTTTTTAGAAATATTATTGGGTCTGATATCAGAAAAAAACCAGTTAGCTGAGGATGATATAAATTTTTTATTTTTAATTCTACGAAGTGCCATTGTTCTAATCACGGTCTTCTGAGTATCAATAATTATATCAAAATTCTCAGACTCTAAGTCGAACGTTGGCGAAATTTTTTTCCAGAAGAAAGGGTTAAGATTTGCTTTTTCCCAAACTTTATCAATATAATCAGACGTATATTTTTTTAACCTTGCATTGTATTCAGTATATATCTTATCTGTCATCCAATGTATTTCAAAGTCAGGAAACCTGTTTTTTAATTGATTTACAATTTGAAGCTTTAATATTCCATCACCTATTTGCTCTCCATTACTAAAGATCAACACTTTTTTCATGATGAAATTATTAATTTGGTTCAGATATTTTAATTATTAATTTGCCCTCATTTTCACCAGAAAATAATTTTTTTATTGCACTACCTGCATTTTCGATACCTGGAATGATATGATTTTTGTATTTGATTTTATCGTCTTTAAGCCATTGAGTGATATCTTGATATGCCTCCATATATCTTTTGAAATAGTCAAAAACAATAAAGCCTTTTAGTTTTATTCTTTTTATAAGCAAATTTCCCCATGCTGGACCTGGTACAACTGACTCGGCATTGTATCCTGAAATCAGACCACAAAGGCTTATTCGACCGCTAATATTCATACGAGTTAAGACTGCCTCAGTAATGCTACCACCTACATTTTCAAAATATATGTCAATACCATCAGGACAAGTTTCTTTTAATTTTTGTCTAAGATTTTCAGACTTATAATTAATAGCAGAATCAATCCCCAATTCATCTACAAGCCATTTACATTTTGTATCTGAGCCTGCAATCCCTACTACTCTACAACCCTTAATTTTTCCTATTTGACATACAATTGATCCGACGGCGCCGGCTGCTGCAGAAACAACTAAGGTTTCGCCAGGTTGTGGATCAGTAATATCCAGCAAACCAAAGTAGGCTGTAAGGCCAGTCATTCCTAAAATACTCATGTAACAATCAAGAGGAAAACCAGTTCCTTGAGGAATTTGCCTTACTCCTTTCCCATCACTTACACAGTATTGCTGCCATCCGCCCATACAGTTCACAATTTCACCTTTTTTAAATTTTTCATTTTTACTCTCTTCGATTATGCCTATTGTACCACCTCTCATGGTGTCTCCAGTTTGCATCGCATCAACATAAGATTTTTGTCCACTCATCCACCCGCGGTTTGCAGGATCTAATGAGAGATATATGTTTCTTATTAACATTTGACTATCTAAAAGACTGGGAACTTCATTTTCCTCCAAAACTAAGTCCCCTTCACTAATTTCACCAACTGGAAATTTTTTTAAAATCCATTGTTTATTTTTCATTATTATCTCCAATCATTTTTTTAAAATTCACCTGAGGCATATCAACACTTACACAAGTTGATGTTGAGGTAACAACAGTCCTATTGTTTTGCTCCAATCTACCCTCCAAGAATACAATATTTTTTCCAGATTTCACCACTCGCCCATATCCAATAACTTTCCCCGGTTTAGTTGGATACAAAAAATTTGTTTTCAATTCTATTGTTGGTGGTCTTTTTTTGAAATGATTTTGAAATATAAAAGCTAATGCAGTTGCATCATCTACCATTCCACTAACAATACCTCCTTGGACGTCACCTGCAGGATTGCAATATTTTTTATCAATATCAAACTCAACTTTGATATTGCCAGCTCTAGTATCAACTTCAAGAACAGTCATATTAAAAAGATCGAATAATTTATTCTTATTAAACAGCTTGATGAGTTCAGCATCTGAGATTTTTTCAGTCATATTGATTATTCGTATTCAGGTTTTTCAGGAAATACCATTGGTCCCAATGGTCTTCCCGCGAGTAAATGAAAGTGTAAGTGAGGTACTTCTTGATGCGCATCCTTACCGGCATTTGCGATGAGCCTGTATCCTCCTCCTCCAGATTTTTCACTTATACCCAACATATCTGCTACATTTGAAATAGCCCGGTTGAAACCAACTATTTCTTCGTCCGAAGCATTTGCACTAAAGTCATTTATGTCTATGTATTCCCCTTTTGGAATTACTAAGGCATGTGAAGGTGCTTGCGGACGAATATCTTTGAATGACAGGACATATTCATCCTCATAAATTTTATCACAAGGGATTTCACCTCTTAAAATCTTAGCAAAAATATTTTCCTTATCATACGACATTAATCTCTAAGTCCTGTTTTACCCTCTCTTTTTTCTAATTCTTCATAGACTTGATCAGGAGTAATATCAAATTTTTTCAACATGACTAACAAATGATAAATAAGATCTGCCGATTCATAAATTATTTGCTCTACATTATCTTCTTCAGCGGCCTCCACAGTTTCAAGTGATTCCTCTTTTAACTTTTCTATACATTTACTTTTACCTTCTGATATAAGTTTTGCCGTATAAGATTTTGAAGGGTCTTCATTAGCATGTGAAATAATTGTATCAAAGAGCCGAGCTAATACATCAATTTTTTTACTGCTCATTCCACTCCCTCAACAATTGCAAAAATTCTATCCTTTTCGTCTCCCAAGATTTTTTTTGCATTTTGATATTCTTCTGAGTTATAAGCTTGTTTAGCTATTTCAATTGTCTCATACTCAACTATGACGTTTCTTTTAAACTCTTTACCTTCCATAGTTGTTTGTTCGCCACCCCGTACTAAAAATTTACCATTGTATTTTTTGACCGCCTCAGTTGCATACTCTGCATACAATTTTTGCTTGTCCGGATGTAACACATTGACTTTTACTACCCAATAACCTTTCATAATTAAATCCTAACTGCTATATTTTGTTCAGCAAGATATGTTTTTACATCTTTAATACTATATTCTCCGAAATGAAAAATAGAAGCAGCTAATAGAGCGCTAGCTCCCCCCTTTAATATCCCTTCAACAAAGTGCTCAAGGTTTCCAACGCCACCTGAAGCAATAACAGGAATATCAATAGAGGATGAGACAGTACTCAATAATTCATTGTCAAAACCTATTTTTGTTCCATCTCTGTCCATTGAAGTTAATAATATCTCACCAGCTCCTAAATTAGCTACTTCAATACAATATTCTAATGCATCAATATCTGTGGGCTTTCTTCCACCATGGGTAAATATATTCCAGCTTTTATCTCCATTTTTTTTTGCATCTACTGCTATAACTATTGTTGAGGAACCGTATTTCTTTGCTGCTTTTGCAACCAGGTCAATGTTTTCAACTGCAGCTGTATTTATAGACACTTTATCTGCTCCATGGTGAAGCAAACGAGATATATCATCAATGGTCCTGACACCTCCACCTACAGTGAGTGGTATGAAACAATTTTCAGCAGTTTTTTTTACAACTTCAAAGAGAGTTTCTCTATCTTCGCTTGATGCAGTTATATCTAGAAAGCAAAGTTCATCAGCTCCCTCAGAATTATAGATTTTTGCTTGTTCAACAGGATCGCCAGCATCAATTAAATCAACAAAATTGACGCCTTTGACAACTCTCCCTCGATCAACATCTAAACATGGTATGATTCTTTTTTTTAACATTCTATCTAACTATCTTTAATGCCTCAGCAATATCAATATTTTTGTCATAAATTGCTTTACCTACAATTACACCTTTTATTTGTGAGTATTTTTTTTTCTTTAGATTAATAAGGTCCGAGATATTTGATACCCCGCCTGATGCTACACAGTCAATTTTTGTTTGAACCATTACATTCTCTAGCATTTCAAAGTTAATTCCTTGCTTCATACCATCCCTCATAACGTCAGTAATTATTATTGAGTTGATATTTAGATCTTCTATACTTTTTAAAAAATCAGAAATTTGTAAATCTTTTACCTCTTTCCAACCTTTTGTAGCAATTTGGTTTTGTTTAATATCTAGAGCAATTGAAATTCTATTAGGATAATTGCAAACTGATTTCTCAAAAAAAGTTTTATTTTCAAACGCTGATGTTCCGATAATAACATTATTAACACCAATATTAATGAGTCTTTCAACTCTTTCTATATTCCTTACTCCACCACCGAACTGAATCTTAAGATTCGTATTTTTTTTTATTTGCTCGATAGATTTAATATTTTCGAAATTACCCTTAAGCGCACCATCTAGGTCAACGCAATGCAAATATTCCACTCCAGAGTCTTCAAAAATTTTAGCCTGCTCTAACGGTGACTCATTGTATGTTGTAGATTGTTTAAAATCACCTTGTATTAATCTTACACATTTACCGTCTTTTAAATCAATTGCTGGAAATAAAATCATAAAGGTTCCCACTCGAGAAAGTTTGTAATTATTTGTTTTCCGTTATTATGACTTTTTTCTGGATGAAATTGTGTACCAAAAATATTGTCCTTGAGTACTGCTGCAGTAATTGGGTTTGGATATTTTGTAGTTGCAATACAATTTTCATTTTTTTGAGTTCTAAAGTAGTAACTGTGCACAAAATAAAAATCAGTATTTTGTGAAATATTATTCAATAATTCATGATTGCGAAAAGTGACTTCATTCCATCCCATGTGTGGAATTTTATAATCAGCTGGAGCCTCAATCTTGATTACTTCTCCGGGTATCCATCCAAAGCCCTCACATTCACCAAATTCTAAAGATTTTTCTGCTAGTAATTGCATTCCAACACAAATGCCCATAAAAGCTTTTTTTTCACCAATTACCACTTGTTCAAGACTTTCAAATAGACCGTCTATTTTGTGAATTGCGTTCTTACAGTCTTGAAAAGCTCCTACTCCAGGAAGAACTAATTTATCGGCGTTTAATATTACAGATGGTGTGTTTGTAACAATAATTTCATATGAATTTTCTATGTTATTGTTTACGGCTTCAAATGCCTTGTGTACTGAATGTAAATTTCCTGAGCCGTAGTTGATAATTACTAACTTCATTTATTCATTTGTTTAATAGTATCAATAACTTCCTCTACATGATGATTTACTTTCACTTTTCTCCAAACCTTTACGACCTTGCCTTTCATAATAAGAAATGTAGATCTATCTATGCCCTTGTAAGTTCTGCCATACATACTTTTTTTAATCCATACACCAAATTTCTCACAGATTTTATCACTCTCATCAGAAAGAAGATCAAATTTTAATTTGTATTTTTCAGCAAATTTGTATTGTTTTTGAACGGCGTCTTTGGATATACCATAAACTCTGACCTTTAGATTGTTTAACTTTCGAAGATTGCTTTGGAAATCACAAGACTCTTTTGTACAACCTGGAGTATCTGCTTTAGGATAAAAATAAATTACCGTGTCCTCTTTTGTAGGAAGTTTAACTTCTTCATCTTTCTGATTTTTTAGTTTGAATGAAGGTAGTTTTTGGCCTTCTTTAATCATTGTTAAAGTTGTCCTTTGGTAGAAGGAATGTTCATTCCCTCTCGCTCGTTAATCGCAACAGCATTTCTTAAGCTTCTTGCCAAAGCCTTAAAGCAAGATTCAATTATATGATGGTTGTTTCCTCCATAAATATTTTCCACATGCAATGTTGTTCCACTTGCTTGTGCAAAAGCTTGGAACCATTCTTTAAATAATTCAGTGTCAAAGTCACCTTGAGAAGATGTTATCTTTGGAGCACTAAATTTTACTTTCCAAATTAAATAAGGTCTATTTGATAGATCAAGCGCAACTCTTGATAATGTTTCATCCATGGGTATATATGAGTGCGCATAACGTGTAATACCTTGTCGATTACCTAATGCTTTTGATAAACATTCGCCAATTGCAATGCCTGTATCCTCAGTTGTATGGTGATAATCAATGTGAGTATCTCCTGTTGCTTTTATCTTCATATCAATCAGTGAGTGCTTTGACAGTTGTTCAAGCATGTGGTCAAGAAATCCTATGCCAGTCTTGATATCGTACTTACCTGTACCATCGATATTAATATCGACAGAGATAGAGGTTTCTTTAGTGTCTCTTTTATACTCTGCTGTTCTCATAACAAAATCCAGTCGGTTTCTATCAATAAATCACTGAATTATCTATAAAAATGTAATTTTTAATGAAAAGTCAGGGCTTGAAGTTAATAAATAAATAGCCACATAATACTCAGCATGGAAAATCAACAAAGTCAATCATGGCACGGCACAACTATTATTAGTGTAAGAAAAGGCAATCAGGTTGTTGTCGCGGGAGACGGACAGGTTAGTCTTGGAAATACAGTTATAAAAGGCACTGCCCAAAAGGTTAGAAAAATAGGTGATGGTAGTGTTATCGCTGGTTTTGCCGGAGCAACTGCAGATGCATTTACTTTATTTGAAAGACTGGAAGCGAAACTAGAAAAGCATCCTAAACAGCTTACTAGAGCATGTGTTGAACTGGCGAAAGATTGGCGCACCGACAAATATTTAAGGCGTCTAGAAGCACTTCTTACAGTTGCAGACTCTTCTACATCACTTCTAATTACTGGAATGGGTGATGTGTTAGACCCTGAGGGATCAATTATTGGAATTGGTAGCGGTGGTAATTATGCACTATCCGCTGCTAAAGCGCTGATTGATACTGATCTTACCGCTGAAGAAATTGCTTTAAAGTCACTAAAAATTGCTGGCGAAATTTGTGTTTTCACAAACAGCAATGTTACACTTGAAAAAATTGAGTATTAGATAATGCAAGCATTTTCACCAAGGGAAATTGTTTCCGAACTTGATAGATATATTATTGGCCAAGATGATGCAAAAAAATCTGTAGCTATAGCATTAAGGAATCGTTGGCGACGTCAGCAATTACCAGAGGATATGAGAGAAGAGGTTCTTCCAAAAAATATTTTAATGATTGGTCCTACTGGAATTGGTAAAACTGAAATTTCTAGAAGGCTCTCAAAATTAGCACAAGCACCGTTTATAAAAGTTGAAGCAACAAAATTTACAGAAGTGGGGTATGTAGGTAGAGATGTGGAATCTATTGTTCGTGATTTGATTGAAATAGCAATTACAATGGTTCGTGAAATAAAGAGAAAAGAAGTAAAGGCAAAAGCACAATTAGCTGCTGAAGAACGTGTGTTAGACGCTTTAGTTGGACCAGGTTCAGGGCCTGCTACAAGAGAAAGTTTCAGAAAAAAACTTAGAAATAATGAACTCAATGAAAAAGAAATTGAGATAGCTGTTCAAGATACAGGATCATTTCCAACAATCGACCTTCAAGGTGGACAAGGTGCTGGTATAGGAATGATAAATCTAAACGACATGCTTGGTAAAGCTATGGGACCAAAAACTAAAAAGAAGAAAACAACAGTTGCCGACTCTTATGAGATCTTGGTTAATGAAGAGTCAGATAAGTTAATTGATACTGATCTAATTGTGAATGAGGCAAAAAAAGCAGTCGAAGACAATGGCATTGTATTTATTGATGAAATAGACAAAGTTTGCGCAAGAAGTGAAAGGGTTGGTGGTGATGTTTCAAGGGAAGGTGTTCAAAGAGATTTATTACCTTTAATTGAGGGAACAACAGTTAACACTAAACACGGAACAATCAAAACTGATCACATACTTTTTATAGCTTCTGGAGCCTTTCAACTGTCAAAACCGTCTGATCTATTGCCAGAATTACAGGGCAGATTGCCAATAAGGGTCAATCTCAAAGCACTTTCACAAGAGGACTTTAAACGTATCCTAACAGAACCCAAATATAGCTTGATAAAACAGTATGAGGCACTGATGGGTACTGAAAATGTAAAAATCAGTTTCAGCGAGGACGGAATAGATGCCATAGCAACCTTAGCTGTGGATATAAACTCAACCATTGAAAATATTGGTGCTCGCCGTTTGCATACCATTCTTGAGAGAGTATTAGAAGATATTAGTTTCTCAGCGGCAGATAAAGGTGGAGAAAAAATTACAATTGATGCAAACTACGTTAAAGATAATGTGAATGAGTTATCTAAAGATACTGATCTTTCTAAATTCATTCTCTAATTTTTATGTCACTAAAAACAAAAAAGACTCACTTAAATAAGATAAAGGTTCGTTACTCAGAAGTTGACTGTCAGAGAATAGTTTATAATTCACATTATTTGACATATTTTGATATTTCTCTCAGTGAGATGCTCGAAGACTGTTTTGATCAGGATGAATATGTAAAACAGACTAATAACGATTTTCACACAGTTGGTGTGCAAATGAATTTTAAAAGTCCTGCAAGATTAAATGATCAACTCGAAGTTTACACAGGGATAAAAAAACTTGGAAACTCGAGTATGACTTTTACACAAGAAATTTATAGATCTGGATCCGATGAAATTATAAATGAAGCAGTTATTACTTGGGTTAACACAGACCAAAAAAGTATGAAGTCTTCTAAAATTCCAGATAATATAAAAGAAAAGTTAAATAAGTATTCGATAGATTAATCAGAGGTCGCCGTTAATAACCAATTAGAAGTTTTTTTATCTTTTATTTTTTCAAAAGTCCAAACATCTGTAATTTTTTGAACCTGATTAAGACTGCCTGAAATTACTTCATCTTTACTATTTTTAATACATGTAATCATTTCAGAAATAAATCTCACTGTTACTTCCATAGGATTTTTTTTCAGGTCTTTGTGAACAATTTCAGATTTTTCTATACCTATAAAATTAAATTCTACAGTTTCATTTTTACTATTTCGTTCATCTATTACTGACGTAAAGCTATTTAATACTTCATTGGATAGCAAAGGCTTAAGGGCAACTTTATTGCCATTTTCAAAATTTGTGACGATCGTTTCATACGCATTTGATGCACCGCGTAAAAAATCGTCTTTATCAAACCAACCGTCTTCTCTTGAACCTGAAGAAACTTTTGGTTCGATAGTTACAATTTTTTCTTCTGAAGATTGTTGAGGAGTTTCATAGTTATATGAAGTTTTATCTGTTTTCTCATGGCCGGTTCGTCTTCCAAGCACACTTCTAAGTCGCAAAAGAACTATTCCTGCTATTATTGCTAGAATTAGAATGTCAATATATTGAAATGCTTCACTCATATAGTTAAATATTATAGAGTCCTTATTTAGGTATTTAAACTAAACTTTCAACAATTACTTACATATTTTGTTTTTATTTATCGCACTTTTTATACTTATCCCAATCATTGAAATTAGTTTATTTATTGAAATTGGGAGCATTATTGGATCGTTCTACACCATAATGCTTATATTCGTCACTGCAATTGTAGGTGTATTTTTTGTCCGTCAACAAGGAATAAGTACATTTCAAAAGTTAACATCTCAGTTGCAAAATTTAGAAACGCCTGTTCAGACGATGTTTGAAGGGCTGGTCATTCTTATCTGTGGTATTCTTTTAATTACACCTGGATTTTTTACTGATGCTTTAGGTTTTCTAGGATTGATACCATTCTCTAGAATAATTTTCATAAAGTTAGTAGCAAGTTACATTCTTTCTAGATATGGTAAGCGAGGTAATCAAAATGAAAATACCATTGAAGGTGAATTCATTGATATAGATGAAGAGGAAAAATAACAGTGGATGTAAAAACGAAAATTATCACACAATTTGTTAGAGACTTATCATTTGAAAATCCTAATGGGCCAGGATCATTTCAAACAGGTAGCGATAGGCCCACTATTAATGCAAATGTTGATGTCAAAGCACAAAATAGAAAAGATACCAATATTTATGAAGTCGAGCTGAACGTGAGTGTAAATGCTTCACGCGCGGATCAGAGTTTGTATATCGTAGACCTAAAGTATGTTGGAATATTTGAAATTGAAAATCTTACTGACGATGTTAAGGAAGCTTACTTACTAGTAGAATGTCCGAGACAACTTTTCCCATTTGCAAGAAGAATTATTTACGACTTACATGCTGATGGTGCTTTACCGCCACTTATGTTAGACCCTGTGAACTTTGCTGAACTTTATAAAAAGAAAGCAAGTAATAATTAATAGCGAACCAGTTTAGGTTCACCATCCACAATTTCAAAAACTGGCTCAACATTAGGTATGTCACTTTTATTTTTATTGTTCATAGCAGACAGAAGCTTAGCAGTATTAATGAAACCACAAATCATCTCAAGATTTTTTATTGTTGGCATAATCATAGGAAAATTTCCAGATTTACTCTCTTGAAGGGCTTCTTCAGGATTAATCCATTTGCTTTCAACTCCCTCCACTCCATCGTGTACGGCTACCTGATCAGTTGTACGGGCTATAAAAAATCTAGTACTGTATCTTCTTTTCTCTATTTTTGGAGTAACCCAGTGTGAAATATATGCAAGTTCATTTGTTGCTAATTCTAGATTTAAAGTATCTATCATTTGATAAAAAATATTTTCACCTTTTAGAATTTTGCTTTTGTATTGATCTATTATTTTTAGATCATCCTTGTTGAGAACGGTATTTTTTAAATTTACTCCCTTTTTATTCGCAAGTAGAATTCCACTTTCCTCAAAGCACTCCCTGATACATGCAGCCCAATATGAAAGGCCATTTTTTTTTAATCCAAGTCTTTCAGATGCCAAGGCATCATCAAGATGAGGGCTGTATTTTAAATAATTATTTGAGATATCTTCATTATCAATTTTACCCCCTGGAAATACCCATACACCGCCAAAATTTGTTTTCATCGATCTTTTAATCATAAACACTTCTATCCGCTGGTTAGTGTCTCGTATAAGCAATACTGATGCGGCTGGCGTAGGCACTTGTTGATAATTTCCGTTATCGCTAGGAGTATGATTAATTTTGTTATTCACTTGTTTGATTATTTTTAGATTGATTAATTTTTTTCCAAATAGAGTGCTCGCCTAATGTTTGAATAAATTCTTCATGCAGTTTTTTTTCTTGATCAGAAATTCGGGGTGCTAAATTTCTATTCTTGATCTTTTCAGTGTCAAAAGATGAGGTAGAATTCACTGTTACTGACTTGGAGCTTAGATCCAAGCTTAGTTCGCGAGCATCCATTAGTTCTATGTACACACGGGCTAAGAGCTCGGTATCAATTGTAGCTGAATGTTTTTCTCTCTGCCTGTTATCAATTGCAAATCTTTTACAGAGCGCATCAAGTGAAACACTCTGGCCAGGAAATTTTTCTCTAGCAATCGAGACGGTGTCTATTTTATCATTTTTAAGAGATTCTTTGCCACAAGTATTAAGCTCGTAATTTAAGAAACCAACATCAAAGTCCACATTGTGAGCAATAATTGGATCCGCACCTATAAAATCTAAGAACTCTGATACAATATGCTCGAACAAAGGTTTGTCTTTTAAAAATTCGTAGCTCAATCCATGCACTTTAAATGATGAATCAGGCACATCTCGCTGGGGATTAATATATTGTTGGTATGTTTTACCAGTGGGTAGATAATCAATTATTTCTATTGCAGCAATTTCAATGACTCTGTGACCCTCTGAAGGCCTTAGTCCGGTGGTTTCTGTATCAAGTACGACCTGTCTCATTGATTAAAGAAGGTATTCCACGCCTTTGGATTAATCAATTTAATTTTTGCAGCAACTTCTTTTACTTCTGATTTGGTATCTTCAATATTATTATCGGTTGAAATAATGTAATCTGCTTTTTTTAATTTGTCTCTATCTGGCATTTGTTGATCTTTAATAGCATTAAAAATTTCTAACGGTACCTTTCTCTCCAACACCACTCTGGATTGTTGTGTTGCTTCAGATGCTGTCACCACCACAGAAACGTCTACGTATTTTTCTCCTCCAGTTTCAAAGAGTAATGGAATGTCTAAAACACAGCCCATCTTTCCTTCTTCAATTAATTTTTTTATGTAAATTATTTGGTATTTCCTTGTTACAGGATGAACAATTTGTTCTAGATCTCTAAATTTATCAGGGTCTTTATTTAGAATATCTCTTAATGCTAATCGATTGACTACACCATCTTTCGTTGAGCCTGGAAACTGCCTCTCTACTTTTTCTATAACCTCCTCATCGTTTTCGTAGATGTAATGAACTGTATCATCAGCATTATACACGCCGTAACCGTGATCTTTAAACATTTTGGCAACCGTGGATTTTCCCATCCCAATAGATCCCGTTACACCAACCAACAGCACTAGTTAACCCCCAATACACTCATTAAATCTTCATCAATCTCAGGCATTGTGTCGTGCCACAGGTTGAAAGACTGCGCGGCTTGATGGATTAGCATTTCCAGTCCATTTTGAACTGTGCAACCATTTTTCTCAGCGCGTCTTAGAAAAGTTGTCTTGCTTGGATTGTATATCAGGTCGTAAACATGCGCAGATGAATTCAGGATATCAAAGTCTATTAAATTGTTTTCTTCGCCCTCTTGTTGTCCTAAGCTTGTGGTGTTGACAACTAATTGTGAGGATCTAATAAACTCACTGATTGTCTTTTCTGTTAAAACCGTTGCTTCAACACCAAGATCGCTGCAAAGTGACTCTGCGTTTTCTCTTGTTCTATTATAAATACCAATCTCACACTTCATATGTGTTAACGCATACACAACCGCCCTTGCTGATCCGCCGGCTCCGAGCACCAAACACAACTTGTTATTTAGGCCTTTGTTTGCAATTGATTTTTCAAAACCAATCGGGTCGGTGTTATCCCCATAAACACCATCTTTATTTACTATGAGTGTATTGACTGCTTTGAGGGTTCTTGCAACATCAGATGTGTTGTCACAATATTTATATGCGTCCTCCTTAAGGGGAACTGTGACATTTAAACCGTAGTAACCCTCTTCTATTAAATGATCAACATCCCTAATAAAGTTTTCTTTTTTTACATTTATTTTTTGGTAGGCGCTCACATCAATTTTCTTACTTTCAATCCAGTGATTATGAATTTTAGGTGAAAGACTATGATCTATTGGGTCTCCAATAACTGCTGTTTTTTTATGTGCCATTGTTTTCAAATAGAAGGTTGTTGTCCCAAAGGAACTGGGTTAACTGAATTAGTGATATGCCTTGTATTGAAAAAAGGTCACTCCCAATGTTTTCAAAAAGTTTAATTCCTTCCTCCTCAATTGCATAGACACCTACAAGACCAAGAATATTATCGTCGACTTTATTTAAATACTCTTTTATCAGATCCTCGCTAAGCTTTCGCATGTGCATTTTAGATCTGTCTACATACTTCCAAATAATATTATTGTCTTGAGCGACTGTTGTGGCGGTTATGAGTGTGTGGACAGATCCACTCATTTTCATCAACTGTTCTTTTGCTTCATTTCTATCCCTAGCCTTGTTAATTAATTCGCCTTTAAGATCCAAACCTTGGTCTGATCCTATAACAAAGGCATTTTTATTAGACATTGAGGGTTTCAAAGCTTTCATTTCTGCAAGTTTAACTACGACCTCTTCGGGGGTATTTTTACTCATCGACAACTTTACCTCATCCTCATCTACACCATGAGCAACGGCCTCAAAGCTTATACCGGCGTTGCGTAATAATTTAACCCTTGTTTCGCTTTTAGATGCCAAAATTATATCTCTGTTCATAAACCTGTATAAACCCCTTATGACCTGTGAGTGCTTTTACTATCTTTACCCATCTGTAATTTTTAACTTATTTTTCTATCTTTATTGAGAATTTTTGCAAACTTTGTTCACCTGTTAGAGATATTGGGGCTTTCTTCCACGTCGGTGTATAAGGTTAAAAAACATATAATTCAAAGCGGTTGTTCTGTGTATCGAATTGTGGGCAAAAAGCGACTTTTTATATATACACAATTCCACAGGAACATAAACAACTACAATTATATATATAATATAATGAGTATATTTATAGACACACTTAAGGGTCAAAAAACAAACCCAACACCAGTTTGGTTAATGAGACAGGCGGGGAGACATTTGCCCGAATATATAACTATCAGAAAACAGTTTGCAAACCTTATGGATATGTTTCTTGATCCCGAGACAATACTTGAGATTTCCCTTCAGCCTGTAAACAGATATGGCATGGATGCTTGTATTGTGTTTTCAGATATTTTAATAACTCCTTTTGCTGCAGGCTCAACCGTTAGTTTTATCGAAGGGCAGGGTCCAGTAATAAAGTTTGATGAGAAAATAAATTATAATCTTGAAAAAACTCTACCTCTTGCAACAGGAATAAAAAAAATTAAAGAAAATACAGATGTCCCCTTAATAGGGTTTGCTGGTGGAGCATGGACGACACTGTTTTATTGTTTATATGAAAAGGATGAACGCCAAAAACTAAAATCCGAAGATATTATAAAAAAGACTTCACAAATAGATAACTTAATCGGTCAAATGACACATGCAATCATTCAACATGCAGACATGCAAATTAATTGTGGGATTGATGCTTTTCAAATATTTGAGTCAGCAGCAGAACACTTGAACGATGAACAGTTCAACAAATGGTGTATTCAACCTACAAAAAAAATTATTGAGAGTATAAAAAAAATAAAAGACATTCCTACTATTGGCTTTCCTAGAAACACTAATCTTGCATGTTATAAAAAATATTCAAATATAGATAAGCTTGACTGTATTACCTTAGACTATAATTTTCCTTTAGATAAAATTAATGAGCTAAACGATAAAATTGTTTTTCAAGGAAATTTAGATCCTAAACACCTATTAAAAGACGCTCAAAATCTTAGTCAAAAAATTGAAGAAATATTGTTTGCTTTTAGAGAAAGACCACATATTTTTAATTTAGGACACGGAGTTTTACCCGAGACATCAATTGAGAAGGTTGAGCAAATGCTCTTACAGATAAGGTCAACATGAAAACAGCGGTCGTTTTATTTAACTTGGGCGGACCAGACAAACAAGAAAGCGTAAAACCTTTTTTATTTAATCTGTTTAATGATCCCAACATATTTAGACTTCCAAATCCCTTCAGGTATTTATTGGCAAGACTTATATCTTCCCGTCGAACAAAAGAGGCCACTGAAATTTATGCCGAAATAGGCGGTAAATCACCTATTCTTGAAATTACAAACTCCCAAGCAGAGGCCCTTCAGAAAGAGTTAAAAAACAAAGGCATCGAGAATAAGGTATTTGTCTGCATGAGATATTGGCATCCAATGACAGCCGAGGTTGTTTCAAAAGTCAAAGACTATAAACCAGACAAAATATTTTTACTCCCCCTGTATCCACAGTACTCCACAACAACAACAAAATCTTCTCTGGATGCATGGTTCAACGAAGCCCAAAACCAGGAGTTAGATGCAAAAACAAAATACACCTGTTGTTATCCATATGACGCAAAATTAATCAAAGCCCATCAAAAACTGATCCAAGATAAAATAAACCACATCAAAGACAAGAAAGTAAGAGTTCTGTTTTCTGCTCACAGTTTACCTGTATCAATAATTAAAAAAGGTGATCCATATCAGTGGCAAGTGGAGCAAACAGTAAAGGCGGTCATGAAGGGCATTCATGGTTGTGAAGATCATGTTTTGGCTTACCAAAGTAAAGTGACCCCAGTTAAATGGCTTGAACCAACAACACCAAGTGAAATTGAAAATGCAATTAGCGAAGATAGAGCGTTAGTTATTGTTCCAATTGCGTTTGTTTCGGATCACTCTGAAACACTCGTTGAATTAGATATCGAGTATCAAGAACTTGCAAGCGAACTAGGTTGTAAGCATTATTATAGATCCGAGTCCTTAAATATTGATCAAACATTTATAGAAAGCTTATCTGAAATAGTTAGTGAGTCAGAGAAAATTGAGAGCGGTAATATCAGGCAAAAAATATGTCCAGCTACGTTCAAGCAATGTGATCAAGAATTAAGATGAATTCAATTTTTTTATATAATTTATTTCTTAGTTTACACATCATCAGTGTTATAGCATGGATGGCGGGTTTATTATATTTGCCAAGATTATTTGTTTACCATTGGAGTAAAGAGGTGGGGTCTGACTCGTCAGAGACTTTCAAATTGATGGAACTTCGTTTACTTAAAATAATTATGAATCCAGCGATGATATTTTCATGGCTATTTGGTTTAGCGTTGATATCAAATTTGGGTATTGATGCGCTGCTTCAATTATGGCTTCAATTAAAAATCATATTTGTGATTCTCATGTCTGGAGTGCATGGGTATTTCTCAAAATTAACAAGAGAGTTTCAAGAGGATAAAAGGCCAAAATCAGAGCGTTTTTTTAGAATTATCAATGAATTTCCAACGGTTTTGATGATAATTGTCGTATTTTTGGTTATTTTTAAACCAATATAAAACTTGATATATTTAACGATTACGGTTAGAAAGCAGCTTCCAAACTATTTTCCACATTATCATCATCATCAAAACGAATGGCTAAAAACTTAAAATTAAGAGACCTTAAGAAAAAAACTCCACAAGAGCTTCTTGTTTATGCGGAGGAACTTGGTGTTGAAAATGCCAGTTCAATGCGTACACAAGATATGCTGTTTGAAATACTGAAAACACTTGCGAGTGACAGCAAAGATATTGACGGCGAAGGTGTTTTAGAAGTTTTACAGGACGGGTTTGGTTTTTTAAGATCAATGGAGGCCAATTATCTTCCAGGTCCTGATGATATTTATGTAAGCCCAAGTCAAATTAAAAGATTTGGATTAAGATCAGGAGACACTGTTGAAGGTCCAATCAGGGCACCAAAGGACGGTGAACGTTATTTTGCATTATTAAAAATTGATACAATCAACTACGAAGCAACCGAAAAAAGTAGAAACAAAATTAACTTTGATAACCTAACACCTCTTTATCCTGATGAGCAAATCAGATTAGAAACTGAAAAACCAGCAAGCGATCAAAGTTCAAGAGTAATTGACCTGGTTGCGCCAATCGGTAAGGGTCAAAGAGCACTTATTGTTTCACCGCCAAGAACAGGTAAAACAGTCTTACTGCAGAATATTGCACATTCAATTACTGATAACCATCCAGAATGTTATTTAATGGTTCTATTAATTGATGAGAGACCAGAGGAAGTTACTGATATGCAACGCTCTGTCAAAGGAGAGGTTGTAAGTTCAACATTTGATGAGCCTGCATCACGTCACGTACAAGTTGCAGAGATGGTCATCAACAAAGCAAAACGATTAGTGGAGCATAAAAAAGATGTCGTTATTCTTTTAGACTCAATTACAAGACTTGGTCGTGCTTACAATACAGTTGTCCCAAGTTCAGGAAAAGTATTAACAGGTGGTGTTGATGCAAACGCACTACAAAGACCAAAGAGATTTTTTGGTGCAGCCAGAAATATTGAAGATGGTGGTTCACTAACTATTATTTCAACTGCTCTGATTGATACAGGAAGTAGAATGGATGAGGTAATTTTTGAGGAATTCAAAGGTACCGGTAACTCAGAAATTATATTGGACAGAAAAGTTGCTGATAAAAGAATATATCCTGCAATTGATATTACTAAGTCCGGCACTCGAAAAGAAGAGATACTGCTTGATAAAGACGAGCTTCAGAAAATGTATGTTCTTAGACGTATTCTTAACCCAATGGGAACAATGGACTCCATTGAATTCTTACTCGGAAAACTGAAAGAAACCAAAGATAATGCCGATTTCTTCCAGTCAATGAATAAGTAAACTACCCTTCTGCCTTCATCAAAGACCTTATCTGATAACTTTTAGAAATCTTTTTTGAGCCTTCAAGGTTCCATAAATCAATTATCATAAAAAATTCAATTCTTTTAACTCCAAGTCTTGAAATTAGCTTTGCGGCTGCGTTAGCTGTTCCACCGGTTGCAATTAAGTCATCGACAATCAAAACCTTATCTCTTGAAGTGATAGAGTGTTTGTGTACCTGGATTTCATCCATTCCATACTCTAACTTGTATTTTTGTTTGACTATTTTCCCTGGAAGTTTCCCTTTTTTTCTTATTGGAATAAAAGGCAAGCCAAGCTTGTAGGCAACAGCTGATCCAAAGATGAAGCCTCTTGCTTCTATCCCAGCTACTTTAGTAAATTTATTTTTTTTACAATATTTAGAAATTTCATTAACAACTTCGGTAAAAAGCTGCTTACTGTCTGTGATTGAAGTTATATCTTGAAACTGAATGCCTTTTTTTGGAAAATTAGGAATTACCCTAATTTTCTTTTCAAGATTATTTTTTAGTTTTTTGTTCAATGTTCAGTAAATTTCTTTTGGTACTTAACCCACCCACTGATGTAAATCCTGTGAGTTTGCCGTCACTTCCAACTACTCTGTGACATGGAACTGTCATCATAAGATTATTTCTTCCTAAGGCTCCCCCAACAGCTCGGGGCGAAGTTCTCAACTTCCTTGCAATGTCCCCATAAGTAGTTGTTCTACCATAAGGTATCCTTCGTAAATAATTCCAAACACGATTTTGAAATTTTGTGCCCATTTGTCTTGTTGGAAAATTAAGGGATCGCCTTTTGCGCGCAAGATACATTTTAATTTGAAGCGCAGATCTTTTTAAAAGCTTATCTTCAGTTTTGTTAGGCTTTTTCCTTGTTCTGTGAACTGCAATTATTCTATTTTTACTTGAGACAAGCTCAATATTGCCAATGATTGATTTGAAAACGTAGCTGCTCATATATATAAGATATTATAATTTTTTGACCTTATGACTAACAAATTTTTTGAAAGACACGTATTTTTTTGCACCAACCAAAGACCCGATGGTCATCCAAAAGGTTGTTGTGCTTCTAAAAATTCAACAGTACTAAGAGCCTACATGAAGAAAAAAACAAAAGAATTAGTTTCTGATAAGAAAATAAGAATAAACGCGTCAGGTTGTCTGGATCATTGTGAATTTGGTCCAACACTTGTTGTTTATCCAGATAATGTTTGGTACTCGTGCAAAACAGAAGAAGAGGTGGACCAAGTAATCAACGAACATCTAATCAACGACCGTATCGCTGAAAACCTCCAAATAAAAAAATGACAATTTTTGCATTATCAACTGCTAGCGGTGTTGCGGGGTTAGCGGTTGTAAGAGTTTCAGGACATTTAGCACTTACTGCACTTAAAACAATTTCTAGAAAGAGTCACTTTGATCCAAACGTGTTAACAAAATCAGAATTTTATGATCCAGAAAGTGGCAACCTAATTGACAGGGGTCTTGCTGTGTTTTTCTCAAAACCAAAAAGTTTCACAGGTGAAGACGTTGTTGAGTTTCATGTTCATGGCGGCCATACAACAGTTCAGCTTTTACTCAAATCACTTTCTAATATTGATCAGTTAAGACTTGCTCAACCCGGTGAATTTTCAAAAAGAGCATTTGTGAATAACAAAATGGATCTTACAGCAATTGAAGCCATGGGTGATCTAATTAATGCCCAAACTGAAGTTCAACATAATCAAGCACTGTCCCAGATGAACGGCTCACTGAATAAATTATATTTATCATGGAGAAAGTCTCTAATAGAGTTAGTTGCCTACCTCGAAGCAGATATAGATTTTGCGGACGAAGATATTCCTGAAAATGTTCTTAACAATATCAATTCAAAAATTGAAAAACTTTTAGGTGAAATGAATGAGCATTTAAAACAACGTAATCAAGGGGAGATATTACGAGATGGTTATAAAGTTGCTATCATTGGATCTCCAAATGTTGGTAAATCAAGTTTGATAAATTCACTCACAAATCGTGATGTTGCAATTGTGTCTGATAGGGAGGGCACGACCAGAGATGCGATTGAAGTAAGGCTAAATATTGCCGGATTTCCAGTCATTTTAACAGACACTGCGGGCCTAAGAGATACTGAAGACGAGATTGAAAAAAAAGGAATTGAGATAACTCAAAGTAAAATTAAAGAAGCAAATTTAGTTTTGGAATTATTTGATGATCCAAACAATGTCGAGTTACATGATGATCGTCTTATTGTTTTAAATAAATGTGACTTACACAATCATTACAAACAAGAAGGCTGTATCAATATTTCAGTTTCAAATGGAAGTGGTATTGATAATTTAATCAATAAAATTGCTGAGCACGTATCAAGCAAATTCATAAGTTACACCGATACAATACCAACAAAGACTCGGTACATTCTAGGTGTTCAAAATTCAATACAAAGTTTACTCAGTGCAAAAAGTATAGATTTAAAAGTTAATTCTGAACTTATGGTTGAAGAGTTAAGATTAGCCATTCAAGAAATCGGAAAAATAACTGGTCATGTTGATGTTGAAGAATATTTAGAAGTTATTTTTAAAGATTTTTGCATCGGTAAATAACAAAATAATTGATTGCAATTAGTCTAAGTTAATTTAATTAACTTAATCATGACTAGTTATGATGTTGTTGTAGTTGGAGGAGGACATGCTGGCTGTGAAGCCGCAACTACTTCTGCGCGTATTGGTGCAAAAACCCTCTTAATCAGCCATAAATTTGATACTATTGGGGAAATGTCCTGTAATCCTGCCATTGGTGGTCTTGGCAAAGGCCACTTAGTAAGGGAAATTGATGCACTGGATGGAATAATGGGGCGTATTGCCGATTTATCAAGCATTCAATATAGATTACTCAATAGAACAAAAGGCCCTGCAGTAAGAGGACCAAGAGCTCAATCAGATAGAAAGCTCTATAAAAAACACATGCAGGAGGAGATTGAAAATACAAAGAATTTAGAACTCTTATTTGATCCTGTAGAAAATTTAATTTTTGATAGTATCAAACAAATTGCTGGTGTGATTTGCGCAAGCGGTAAAAAAATATCTACTAAAAAAGTTATCATCACAACTGGTACATTTTTGAATGGCCTTATCCACTTAGGAGACAAAACTATCCCAGCTGGAAGACACGGCGATTCTCCCTCAATAGGACTTGCAGACTCACTCTATAAAACTGGCTTTAATATTGGACGCCTAAAAACTGGGACACCTGCGAGACTGGATAAAAATACAATAGACTTTTCTAGACTTGAAAAACAGGAGGCTGACGATGAGCACTCTTACTTTTCGTTCTTAACCACAAAAACTTATAATGAACAATTACCGTGCCACATGACGTATACCAATGAGGCAGTTCACAATATAATTCAGAAAAATATAACAAAATCAGCTATTTACTCAGGTCAAATCAGTGGGACAGGTCCTAGATATTGCCCTTCAGTAGAGGACAAAATAGTTAAATTTGCAGATAAATTGAGGCATCAAATTTTTTTAGAACCAGAAGGACTTGAGAGTGATTTAATATATCCAAATGGCATCTCAACTTCACTCCCGTCGGAGGTACAGGACGAATTCATAAGTAAAATCAGTGGTTTAGAGAATGCTAAAATAGTAAGGCATGGTTATGCAATTGAATACGATTTTATTGATCCACAAGAACTTTATCAAACCTTGGAAACTAAAAAAATAAAAGGACTCTATCTTGCTGGACAAATAAACGGCACAACAGGTTACGAGGAAGCTGCTGCGCAAGGGCTTGTAGCAGGTTTGAATGCTGCAATCTCCCTTAGTAATAAAGAACATGTTTTTTCACGAAACGACTCATACATTGGAGTAATGATAGACGACTTAACCCTGAAGGGGGTTACGGAGCCCTACAGAATGTTCACTTCTAGAGCAGAATATAGACTGTTATTGAGAGCAGATAATGCAGATTTAAGATTAACTGAGATTGGCCATAATTTAGGGTTAGTTGACGCTGATAGATATCAAAAATATTCAGCTAAAATAGTTGAACTAGATAAAGTAAATAAAATTGTTAAAAATCAATATGTTACACCTAATGCACTTTTAAAAATTGGGGTTCAAATTAACCAAGATGGCAAAAAAAGATCAGCTTTTGACTTGTTAGCTTATCCTCACATTGATATTGATAAAATAGATGAGATCTTTGACTTAAATCTAAAGCAATATAACAGAGAAATCTTGGATCAAATAACAACTGAGGCTCATTACAAAGGTTATCTCAAGAAACAGGAAAGTGAGATCATTTCACTAACAAAAGAGGAAAAAGTTGAAATTCCCACTAATCTGAATTACGAATTAATTCCCAGTTTATCTACAGAAATCGTTGAAAAACTAACAAAAATTAAGCCTAAAAACTTATCTCAAGCATCAAGAATTGATGGAGTTACGCCTGCAGCTCTCAGTGTTATTTTATCATATATAAAAACCAAAGCTAAATCTCAAAAATTAGCTTAATATCAAAATAATGATTGATTCGCCTGATGCTCTAAAAGAGCTCTTGCCAAATGTTTCACGTGAAACAATAGAAAAATTGGCTGAATTCAGGGAAATGATTTTAGCAGAAGACCAAAACTTAATATCAAAGAATGATAAAAATTTTATTTGGATAAGACACTTCTATGATTCTTTAAGATTAGCTCAGTTTATAACTAGCAATGGAAAAGATATCATTGATATTGGCAGTGGTGCTGGTCTTCCAGGTATACCAGTTTCGATAATATTTGGCCCAAAAAATAAGGTTTTTTTATGTGAAAATAGACCTAAAAGAGTATCGTTTCTTAACAAATGTATTGCTAACTTAGATCTTAAAAATACTGAGGTGATTCCCATTAAAGCAGAAAAAATTGAAAATAAAAAATTTGATATCATTTTAGCAAGAGCTGTTAGCCAATTAAATCATTTATTATCAATTAGTTATCATATATGCAAAAAAAACACTACATTGCTTTTGCATAAAGGTGTACATATAGAAGAAGAGATCATGCAAGCTACTAAATGTTGGGATTTTACTCATGTATTGCATGAAAATGAAAGAAAAAAGGGTTCTTTTATTCTGGAATTAAAAAATATAATAAAATCAATAACTTAATGAAAAATAAAATAATTGCTATCTCAAATCAGAAAGGTGGAGTGGGAAAAACTACAACAGCAATAAACTTATCCACAGCCTTAGCCGCTATTGGGGAAAAAGTTTTAATTATTGATCTCGACCCTCAAGGAAACGCTAGTACAGGTTTAGGTATAGATTATCAAAATAGAAATAATTCAATTTATGAAGTTCTTGCATCTCAAAGCAATTTATTTGATGCAATTCAAAATACTGAAATAGAAAATTTAAAAATCATTCCATCCACTGTGGATCTATCAGGCATTGAACCTGAACTTGCTGAAGTAAATGATAGAGCTTTTACACTTAAAAAAATTTTAACAGACCAAAACTCATTAAATGATTTTAGTTTTGTTTTTATTGATTGCCCACCAGCTTTAAGTCTTTTAACTGTCATGGCAATGACCGCAGCTGACTCTGTCATAGTCCCACTTCAATGTGAATTTTTTGCTTTAGAAGGTCTTAGTCAATTAATAAAAACAATTGATAGGGTTAAACAAAATCTAAATCAAAATCTAACAATCGATGGAATAGTGTTAACAATGTTCGATGCAAGAAATAAACTTTCTTCACAAGTTGCTGACGACGTTAAAAAACATTTAAGTCAACAAGTATATGAAACCATCATACCCCGTAACGTAAGAGTTTCAGAAGCTCCTTCATTTGGTATGCCTGCATTAATTTATGATCAAAAGGCTGCCGGTAGTCAGGCATATTTAAGATTAGCGGATGAGATCATAAGACAAAATAAAGAACAGGAGGCAGCATAATGAGTTCATCAATTTCAAAAAAAGGTTTGGGTCGCGGACTTTCATCACTTATGGGTGATACTAAAGATATCTCAATTCAAAATGAAACTTCAAATCAAGAAACAAAGATTTCTATTTCAAATTTAAAACCAAGCCCGTCACAGCCTCGAAGACTATTTGATAAAAATAGTATTAATGAATTAGCTGAGTCCATAAAATCTAAAGGGCTTGTTCAACCAATATTAGTTAGACCCTCACCAACAGAAACTGGAATATATGAAATCATTGCAGGTGAGAGAAGATGGCGAGCAGCCCAAATTGCACAACTTCACGAAATTCCTGCAGTTGTTAGAAAACTAGATGATGTAGAAGCGTTAGAAATCGCAATTATAGAAAATGTACAACGTTCTGATCTATCACCAATTGAAGAAGCAGCGGGATATAAAAGATTAATTGAAAACCACGGCCATACTCAAGAAGCACTTGCAGATATTGTTGGTAAAAGCAGAAGTCATATTGCAAATATAATCAGACTACTTGGTTTACCTCAGTCCATTCAAGATATGATTTCTGAGGGAAAGATTTCATCAGGGCATGCCCGCGCTATTATGAATAGTGCCTTCCCAGAACAACTAGCTGAAAAAATTGTTAGTGAAAATTTAAGTGTAAGAGCCGCAGAAGACCTTGCAAAACAAAGAAAGCCAGGGGTTAAGAAAGTTAAATTAAAAGACCCTGATACGATTGATTTGGAAAATAATTTAACAGCAAAGCTTGGATTAAACGTGTTGATCGATCACAAAGGAAAAAAGGGTGGTTCAATCAAAATAGAATACAAGTCTCTTGATCAACTAGAATTAGTGACTGCTAAACTAAAAAATTAATTTTTAAAATATTGCTTTCCATTATTTGCAATTAATAAAATTGATTTTTCACAATTTATATTTGCTAATTTGCTGTTCAATTTGCATGTAATCTCAGTTTCCAGCAGTCTGTTAAGACCTGTCTCAATGCTTCGCAAGGGCCATTTGAAACAATGTTTTTGAAAGCTGTCTTTATCTTTCCAGAAAACAGGCGGTTTCAGTATCTTTATTGAATTATCAAAGTTATTGCCTTTTTTCATTTCAATTTTAGTTTGTTGAACTCTTAATAAGTAGTTTATCAGACTTCTAATGAGGCTAATTGGACTTGTTCCCTCAGATAAAAGTTTATTTATTATTTTTGAACTCTTAGATGTATTTCCAAACATGATATATTCATTCATTTTATTTAAGTTTTGAGAGCTGGAGTCATTGAGTAAAATTTTTATTTCTTCAAGCTTAATTTTTGAATTAGAGTTCTTATAAAATATTTTAATTTTTTCAAGTTCACGTTTGCTTATCATGCGGTCGTTACTAAGTGATTGTAATAGATAATTTTTTATATCTCTGTTTAATTCAAATTTATTATTTCTCGTAAATTCCTCAATGTTTCTCATTATTGAACGGCTATCATCTTCATAACATGGAAGCGATAAACAAGTTTTATGTTCTTCAAAAAATTTCCTAATTTTTGAAGATTTACTTAAAATGCCTTCTCTGATAATTAGAACTCCTTGTTGCGGTTTTTTTGAAATAATTTCTTCAATAATGTTTAAGTGTTTATCTTTTATTCCATCAGCTATAACGATTTTATTTTTGAAGAACATAGAAACCGACTGAATAATTGCCTCAAGGGAGCCCGGGTCATCGTCTAATTCTTTTCCATTAAAATAAATTTCCTCATATTCATCGTGTGGTAAATAATTTTTTGTTAATTTTCCTATTTGGTCTTTTACAAGACCTTCATTAGGACCATATATTAAAATATTTAAAAACTGCGCGCTGTCTTTAATGATTTTTTCTACCTGATGTTCCTTAATGATCATCTATCTTGAAATACTACTTTGGATTCTAGACGTCATTAACTGAATAGCATTTTTAGTAGCAATCTTGGTCATACTTCTTTTGGTATCTTCATTGATTATTTCTGAACCAGTAACATCATATTGAGCAAAACCGCGCGTGGTGCCTGCAGAAATCACTTCATTTATATCTATTTGTATAAGTTCATACTTTATTTCTATCTCAATTCTATATTTTGCAACCGTTCCGTTAGTGTTTACAATTAATGGAGTTAAATCCTCATATATACTAAGAAGTGCTTTATATTTTGGATTTTCACCTTGAACAACAGTGTTATTGACTTCTTCAATAATTTCTCTTGCAACTTGGTTAGTTACCACCATAGAGTAACCATCAATGCTTGTATCATCAATTGCAATTTTATAAATTGGTTTAAAACCACAACTTAAAAATATAAAAAATAATGCTAAAGTTGCTAAGAGTTTACTCATGATTTTAACTCCGATAACATTTCAGATAAATAGTCTTCATACCTTTTCCAAGCTCCGATAGATTTATTATTAATCGGTTTTCTCACTTGTTCAATACTTGCTGTTCGAACTTGCCTCTTGTTTTTATGAAAGTTTAAACATTCTTTTTCCCAATCAAGATTGCAAAAATCAATTAATTTTTTTGAAACTAATTCTTGATTATTAACTAATTCTTCGTTGTCTAAAACAAAAATATCATCTTCATATCTTTTAAACCAGAATCTCATAAGTTCTTGGTGCAGTCTATAATATTCAACTAAAATTTTTTGATTATAGGAATACTGATGTGAAAGTTCTAAAAATTTATGTGAGTACAATGAAAAGCAATTATCTATAGGATCCCTTTTGCAATATATAATCTTTGCCTCAGGTAAAATTAATTTTATAAATCCAATAAAAATAAAATTATGTGGCATTTTATCACAAATGTAGACAGAGTTATTTTTATCCCATTTGGCTAAATTATTGAGATAATCATCTCTAGCCTTTTTAAGTTCAGCTGGATTTTTTAGAGCTGCTTCAAAATTTTGCAAGTTTTCCTCACTTGGTTGAATAACACGAATTACCTTTGAAACTTCTGCCAAATAATTAAGTTCTCCTGCTCCAGTTATTTTGGAATGGGAAGAAAGTATTTGCTCACACAAAGTTGTGCCTGATCTTGGCATGCCGCAAACAAAGATAGGCACTCTTTGATTTATTTGATCTTTAACATTGAAATCTATGGTTCTAGAAAATAAATTTTTTATTTTTTCAAAGAAATTCCTTTCTATACTCATATCAAATGATTTAGATGCATATTGTGCATCATTGCCAGTAACAAGGTAAGAACCTGCTTTTTTGTATTCTTTTTGATTTTTAAAATATTCAAAAAAGGAATGACAAACAATTGCTTTATCGTCAGAATCTAATTTGTCAGTTTTTAAAAGTTCATCGTAATATGTAATTTGCTCGCTGTTCAATTTATTATTTTTATCCTTGGTGTAACCCATCAAATAAAGAACTTTTTTATAATCCTTTTTAAAGCCTTCTGAAGAAATTCTATTCGCTTTTTCAATTTCACCCATCTCACGATACGCTGAAGATAAATTTAATTTAAAATCGTCATTGTCACTAATCACTTCATTTAATTTTTCTAATATCTCAATTGCTTGTTCAGGTTGGTTATTGATAACCAGAGCTTTAGCATGTTGATTTAAGGCCATTGGGTTATTCGGCTGAATCTTTAGCGACAATTGGGAATAATAAAGTGCATTTCTTGGATCATTCACTTTATGGTAATAGCCTGCCAAATTATTTATGGTGGGCACATAATTAGAATTAATTTTGAATGATTGACTTAGGCATTTGTGTGCAAGGTTATAATTTTTGTTTAGCATGTGTATTGTTGCCAAATTGTTCAAAACTTGAAAACCGTTCTGATTTATTTTGAAAGCTTGTAGAAAATAATTATAAGCTTTTTCATATTGTTCCAGATCTTGATTAAGAATACCCAAATGCCTTAGCGCTTCATAATTTGAAGGTTCTGTTAACAGCACTTTATTATACAAAGACTCAGCTTGTTTATAATTTTTGTTTGTATGAAGTCTTATGCCCTCCAGTAAATCTTGATTAACTGTCCGATTGAGTTTATTATTTTTTTTCTGTCTTCTTCGTTCGTGCCTGTTCATTTTTCAACAACAATGTTAAGTATTTTATTTGGAACATAAATTGATTTTAATATACTTTTTCCCGATAAGGCATCTTTTATGTTTTTGATATTTTGAATTTCTTTTTCAACTTCACTTTCTGAAGTATCTTTTGGCACAACAATTTCTCCCCGCCTTTTACCATTTATTTGAATAACTACTGTAACATCTTTATTTTCTAAATACTTTGCATTTGCTGTTGGCCAAGGCTCATCCATAATCGATCCACTTTTTTTAATTAATGACCAACATTCTTCTGCCAAGTGTGGAACCATCGGCTCGATTACTCTTATTAAGATGTGTAATGCCTCATTAATTGCCTCTTTGTCTTTCTCATCTTTTATTTGAAATTTAGAAATTGCGTTAACTATCTCAAAAACTTTTGCAATTGAGACATTCATTTGAAATTTCTCAATACTCTGAGTAATGGCATGAAGGTTTTGATGTATAATTCTAATAAAGTTAAGGGATTCCCCTTCAAATGCTATGTTATTGCTGTTTATCGTTTGCTTAAGGTTATTCTTATTATTTTGAACAATCGTCCAAATTTTCTGACATATCTTCCACGCTCCATTAATACCCGAGTCTGTCCAATTGATGTCTTTTTCAGGCGGACTGTCAGATAACATGAACCATCTTGCTGAGTCAGCTCCGTATGTACTTATTATTGATTCAGGATCAATTACATTTTTCTTTGATTTTGACATCGATTCAATTTCTCCCATTGTGACTGGTTCCCCTGTAGATATTTGAAAATACTTTGAGTCTTTCTTTTCTACATCATCGGGATATACCCATGCATGAGATTCATTTTGAAATGTGTGATGACAAACCATTCCTTGAGTAAATAAGCTATCAAAAGGCTCATCCAATCCTTTGATGTTAAGCGCTTTAGTAAAAAATCTGGAGTACAATAAATGTAATATGGCATGCTCTACACCACCAACGTATTGATCAACTGGCATCCAATAATCAATTTCATCTATGTTAAAAGGCTCTTTTGTATCGAGCGGTGAACAAAATCTTAAAAAATACCATGCTGAGTCGACGAAAGTATCAAGCGTGTCTGTTTCTCTTATAGCTTTCATACCTGTTTCAGGACATTTTGTGAATTTCCACTCCGGATGATTATCAAGAGGGTTGCCAGGAATACTTAAGTCAATATCATCTGGCAATTCCAACGGTAGCTGATCCTCAGGGACTTCAATTACCTCACCGTCTTCTCTATACATAATAGGAATTGGACACCCCCAATATCTTTGTCGGGAGACACCCCAATCGCGAAGTCTAAAGTTAGTAGTCTTCTTTCCTATGTTAAGTTCCTCAACTCTTTTAATAATTTCTTTCTTAGCTTCATCAATAGATAGATCATTTAAAAATTGAGAATTAATAAGCTTACCACTTCCAGTGTAAGCAGTTTTTTTATCAAGTTCGATATTGTCAGTTGGATTTATAACCTGGATAATTTCTAAATCATATTTATTTGCAAAATCCAAGTCTCTTTGGTCGTGCGCAGGACAACCATAAATAGCTCCAGATCCGTAATCCATTAAGATGAAATTTGCTATAAAGATTGGAAGCAGTTTGTTCTCAATAAAAGGATGTTTGATAAATAACTCTGTCTGAATTCCTACTTTCTCATTTTTAGCTATCGACTCCTCGCTAATTTTTTGGGATCTCAATTCATTGACTTGACTATTAAGAGTTTCATTTTGTTTTACCAACCTATCCACAAAGGGGTGAAAGGGAGATAATGCGCAAAAAGTTGCTCCAAAAATTGTGTCCGGGCGAGTTGTAAAAATTTTTAACTTTTCATCATTAAATTCATCTAATTCTGAAGAAATTACAAAATCAATTTCACAACCAAAGGATTTTCCAATCCAATTTTTTTGCATAGTTCGAACTTTCTCTGGCCATCCAGACATATCGTCTAGAGCTTTAAGCAATTGTTCCGCATAGTCAGTAATTTTGAAAAACCATTGTGACAGTTTCTTTTGTTCTACCTCGGCTCCTGATCGCCAACCCTTACCATCTATCACTTGTTCATTTGCAAGCACTGTATTCTCAACTGGGTCCCAATTCACGAGAGACTCTTTTTTGTAAATTAAATTTTTGCGGTAAAATTCTAAAAAGAGTTTTTGTTGGTTTTGATAATAAAGTTTATCGCACGTCGCAATTTCTCTGGACCAATCAATTGAAAGACCCATTTGCTTTAATTGATTTTTCATCGTTTCTATATTTTCGTAAGTCCAAGTTTTAGGTGAAGTTTTATTTTCAATTGCTGCATTTTCAGCTGGTAGTCCGAATGCGTCCCATCCCATTGGATGCATCACATTAAATCCCTGAGCTCTTTTGTATCTTGCAATTACATCCCCTAATGTATAATTACGGACATGCCCCATATGAATTTTTCCCGATGGATAAGGAAACATTTCTAAGATGTAATATTTTTTTTTATCTGATACTATTTTGCTTTCAAATAATTGATGTTCACTCCAATAAGATTGCCACTTCTTTTCAACTACTCTGGAATTATATTTTTCTGACATCAATTAATAGTTAAAGGCTTATAGTTCTGATGCAACTTTTAATGATCTTGCTGACGTTAAAATACTCTCTTTTATTTTTAAACTTTGTTCAGAATTAATGCCTTGATCTATCCATCTATCACCATCTAATGTTTGCGTAAACAACGATACTGTTATGCTCTCATTCGTTAATTCCTGATCGACAACACGTATATTTATTTTAATTCTACTCTCGCCATCATCTAAACTGTACCAGTCTGTAACAATAATTCCTGACATTGAGTCAACTGAGATCAATGGCATAAATCCAACTTTATCCAACGCTACATTAAACGTGATAGAATTTGCTTGAGGGTAAGCACCAGAACCAAGGCCACCAAATGCATCATTGAGACTAAAACCTGAGGTACCTTCAATAATTGAACTTCCTGTGGGCAAGTTAACACCTCTATCCTCAGTTTTTTCAGTTAGAATTTTCTCACTTTGTGAATCGTATGACGTTGGATCGTCCTGCAATGCTTGGATTTGTGCACAAGAAACAAAAAATAATAGTAAAAATGATAAAATTAGGGGTTTTTTCATAACTTTTAAATGAAACTGAGTGTATTTTTTATTTATACACAATGTTTATACTAAAAATTGAAATTTATCCATTTTTCTTATTTTTTCAACAAAATTTGATTGTTGCAATAATATCACACTTAAAAACAAAAATGTGGTATTTATGAAAATATCTTTAAAAAATAACATTATTTTTGATAAAAGAGAGCTAGTTAAATTTAACTATGATCAATTATCATATGAAAGGAAATTTTATGAATAGATCAAAATTAATCGGAGCAACCGCTATAGCTTCAGTAATGGCTGCTGGTGCAGCTAACGCTGAAATGTCTATTAACGGTTTGTTTACTGGTACATTGACAGATAATGACGGTGGTGGATTAGCATCATCTTTCTCTACAAACTCTATCTATGTATCTTACAGCGACTCTATGGATAACGGTATGGGCGTTGGCCTAACTATGTCTGTAACTGCAGCTGGAATTAAGACTTCAATTGGATTCGACACTGGTATGGGTACAATTGGTTTAGGTCTTGGCCAAGATGCTGCTGCTGATAAAAACGACTCGAACCCAGCTTGTTTCTCACTTGTAAACTGCTGGAACGTAGCGTTCAGTGGTAAAGGCGGCGGAACTGGTATTTACAGTGACGGTGATGCAGAGTCAGGAAACTCAATTGCATACAAAAACTCTATGGGTGGCGTAAACTTCCACATCACTAGAGGTATGGAATCTGCAACTATCGATCCAGTAATGTCTTATGCTGCTAGTACAACTCTAATGGGTGCAACAATTAAAGCTGGTGTATCTCAAATTGATTACAAAGCTGCAGCAACTCAGGATAAGGATCCAAACTTCATGACTGTTGGTTATTCAATAGCTGGCCTAAACCTAGGTTATGCAATGTATGACTCAGACGACGGTTCTGAAGAAACTCACATGGGTGTAGGTACATCTGTAGCTGGAATGGACGTAGGTGTTCAGTTCGCTGACAGAGATTTCACTACTGACACTGATTACATGAGAGTATCTGTTAATAAAGGAATGGGTGCCGCTTCTTTCGGTATTGATTACCTTGAAACAGATGAAGCTGGTGGTACAACCAATGACACTGACAAGTGGACATTTAACTATGTAGTTGGATTCTAATCATCTAATTATTAGTTTATGATTTAAAATGCCCTACATTAATTTGTAGGGCATTTTTTTTATGAGTAGATATAAAAATTTTTTAAGCAGTTTAGAGTTATCTCTAAGAAGCGCTAACAGAAACTCTCAAGATATTGAATTGATAGCTGTTAGTAAAAAAAAGTCAGCTACAGATATACAAAAGGTAATCAATGAGGGCCACCAATCATTTGGAGAAAACCAAATACAAGAAATTGAGAGTAAGTGGCCTGATTTAAAAAAACTTAATTCAAATATTAATCTGCATTTTATTGGCAGTATTCAAAGTAGAAAAGTTGAACAAATTCTAAAACATTGTGAAGTTATTCATTCAATTGATCGAAAAAAAATAGTGAAGAAATTTGCTGAGCTTGAAACATCATACAATATCAAACGAAAATATTTTATACAAATTAATACAGGAAATGAGTCACAAAAATCAGGGGTTTTATTAAATGAAGCAGATGAGTTTATTTCTGATTGTAAATCTAACTACGATTTAAACATTGCTGGATTAATGTGCTTACCTCCAATTAATGAAGACCCAAGAACACATTTTTTAAAGTTGGCAGATCTAGGAAAAAAATTTAATTTAAATTGTTTAAGCATGGGTATGTCAGGAGATTATCAAGTTGCCTTAGAGTGCGGTGCCACTCACATAAGAATTGGCACCCATATTTTTGGTGAGCGAAGCTAATCTTTTATAATTAGCTCTGTTGTTTCATCTATCTTTTTTGCTAATTCAATAATATTTTCTTTTTCTATTGCTACGCATCCTTCCGTTCCCTCAAAATTTGGTTTGCTAATATGTAAAAAAATCGCACTTCCTTTTCCTGGTATAATTGGGTCAGTATTATGATTGATTACACATAGTAGATCATAAAGATCATCATCTCTGAATAATTTCTCAGCACTTGCATCAAAAGGAAATTTGATATGTTGATTGTATAGTTTACTTTTTGGATCGTCACACCAACCATCATTTTTTTGAATTACCGCAAAAGGTATCTTGAAGGAAAATTCTCCCAATTTATCTTTTCTATAATAAATTTTTTGAAATTTAAATTCACCGATAGGTGTCTTATGATCACCCTCAATTTTATTTGTCGTAAGACCTGCACGGCCTATTGCACAAGCAAATCGACCTAGATCAGAATGAAGATAATTATTTTGTACTAATAAATTCACAATCTATATTATAATCATATAGAAGATGGAAAAAAGAATAATCCCAATCACACTTGAAAATGATAAATTAAGGCTCATTATTTCTGAAATAATTGAGTTCAACAATATTTTTGGCAATTTAGAATTTCAACTTACCAACAAAAATGACTTAAACAAAAATAATGAAAGTATTTTAATTACGGATGATGAATTTGCATTAAAAGAATTATCCCACGTAATCAAATTTGATACGATTTTTATAATTAATTGCAATAATGATGCATTAGAAACGGATAAAATAAATAGTAACATCGTTCGGTTAAGTATACCGCTGCAAATCAGAGATCTATATCAAAGAGTTTCTTATAGCTTAGATCAAATCAATTCACAAACTGCACAAAAATTAAATTTTAATACATTCACTTATGACCCAAGCATGAGAACTCTCTCTAACGATAATCTTTATTTAAGATTTACAGAAAAAGAATCTCAAATTTTCAACAGCCTCTTAGATGAAAATAATACTCATATTTCAAAAAAAAACCTGTTAAAGAAAGTATGGAGTTATAATGAAGATATAGATACGCATACGCTTGAAACTCACATATATTCCTTAAGAAAAAAAATCGAGAAAAATCTTTTACTTAAAGATCTGATTGTTTTTGAAGATAACAAAGGCTACTTTTTAAACAAAAAGCTATTGTAAATTAAACATTGAGCAATAAATGCTCCCGCTCCCATGCACTGATGACATTTTGATAAGCATCATGTTCTGTTTGTTTAATTTCTGTAAAAAGCGTAACAAATTCTTTCCCTAACGTTTCAGATAATTCATTACTCACCTTTAAACGTTTTAATGCATCAGGAAGATATTTTGGAATATTATGCCGTCTTTCAAATGCATCTCCTGCAGTGGGTTTTTCTGGCTCTAATTTTTCTTTTAATCCTAGATACCCGCACGCAAGTGATGCAGCAAGGGCGAGATAAGGATTTGTGTCCGCGCCAGGTATTCTGTTTTCTATTCTTCTTGAATCAGGTGATGATGTTGGAACCCTAAAAGCAACGGTTCTATTTTCGATACCCCAGTGGGTATTAATTGGAGCTGAGGCATCAATGACAAATCGTCTGTATGAATTAACATAAGGTGCAAATAAGAGCATTGCATCTGGTAAATATGTCTGGAGACCTCCTATATAATTCAAAAATTCTTTTGAATTATTTCCTTCTTGATCACTAAAAAGATTTTTATTTGTCTTAATTGAAACCAGATTTTGGTGAATGTGCATTGAACTTCCAGGCTGACCCTGATACGGCTTTGCCATAAATGTTGCGTGAATGCCATGCTTTAATGCAACTTGTCTGACTGCTCTTTTAAACATGAACGCTTGGTCTGCAAGCGCTAGAGGATCACCATGATTTAGATTTATTTCTATTTGAGAAGGACCAGACTCATGCACAAGTGTATCCACCCCTATCTCCATCAGCTCGCAATAATCGTAAATATCGTCCGTTAAAGCATCAAACTCATTGACCGCATCTATTCCAAAGACACGGCTGCCAGTTTCTCTTCGACCAGACTTTCCAACTGGTGTTTTTAAAGGTAAATCAGGATCAAGATTTTGCTCACATAGATAAAATTCTAATTCAGGTGCAACAATCGCTTTTAAATTTTCTTCTTTTAATAATTCAATAATATTTATTAAAACCTGGCGCGGCGCGATTTCTGATGCTTCACCGGTACCATATTTAAGATCGCAAATAATTTGTGCAGTTGGTTCTTTGTTCCAAGGTATTTTTCTCAAAGTTGAAAGGTCAGGAGACATAAACAAATCTTCCTCGACATAATCAATCACTTCACTCTCATAGACCCATTTACCAGAAACTGTTTGACCAAAAACCGAGTCAGCGAGCTTGAGACTCTGGTCTTCTATAGATTTTAAAAATCTTTGAACAGGAAGAATTTTTCCCTTTGATGATCCTGCCATATCAGGAAAAATACATTCTACTTCAGATATTCTATTTGACTCAAGCCATTGCTTGAGCTCACTGTTTGAACTAACCGTCATTGCTATTGAAATATTTTATAAAACCTGCCTGTGGCTTAATTATATTTAACCACGAATAAATTCTGGCTTATAAATATATTTTTTTTTATTTTTGTAAACTTAAAAACAGTTTTATTGCCAAATTCATCATAAATTTCCCATTTTTTGAGATCTAAAGAGTCTCGATCAAATACAAATTTGATTTGATTATCAGACTTGTCGTCTTTAACTTTAAGAAACAGATGATAAAAACTATTTTCATCTGTCAGCGATATGATATCGAATTCGTTCTCTATTAGGATATCTTCCGATAAAAGTTTTTTCAAAATACTGTCACCAATAGGGAAACTATCAATTTGATAACTTTCCTTATCTACCACAACCATCAAACTTTTATTTGTGATGATGTCCTCTTTTCTACCATCATATATGAACTTTGATTTAAAAGGTTTTAAGAAAAAAAATTGTCCATTAAAAATATTTCCCTCTTGATCAATTTGTTCAAATTGACCCGACATTGATTTTATTTCATTCCAATTATCTTCTATGCCTGTAACAATTGGATTAGATGAAGAATTATTGACAATAAAAAAAAATAGGAAGATGACTAAAACAAATGACTTCATCAGGAATTAAATTTATCAAAATTAATTTCCCTCTTACCTACATGATTTGCGGCACTAATATATCCACTTTCTTCAAGTTGATCCATTATTCTTGCTGCACGATTATATCCAATTTGTAGTTTTCTCTGTAAAAGGCTTGTAGATGCTTTACCTTCTTTTTTTATAATATCCAGAGAGTCCTGAAGTAGATTATCGTGATCACCTTCAGAGACTATTCCAAGATCATTATCAATTTCTTCTTCTTTTAATATTTCTTCGTCATACTCGGGATTACCTTGCTTTTGAAGTGCACGAACAATATTCTCTATCTCTTGATCTGATATAAATGGACCATGTATTCTTGATGTAATTCCACCAGCAGTCATCATTAACATATCTCCTTTACCTAACAGTCTCTCAGCTCCCTCATCACCAAGAATGGTACGACTATCAAACTTCGAGCTTACTTGAAAACTAATTCTACTTGGAAAATTAGCTTTAATAGTTCCCGTAATCACATCAACACTTGGTCTTTGAGTAGCCATAATTAAATGAATACCCGCGGCTCTTGCCATTTGTGATAGTCTTTGAATTGCGTGTTCAATTTCCTTTCCTGCAACCATCATCAAGTCGGCCATTTCATCAACAACAACAACAATGAAAGGCATTTTCTTATTTTCGATTTCAATTTGTGTAGTTGTTGGTTGTCCAGTTTCTGGGTTTATTCCAGATGGGATTGATCTCACTATCTTTTCTGAATTTTTGATGGCTTCAGCAATTCTCTGATTATAGTTTTCAATATTTCTAACACCTAATAAGGACATTTTTTTGTATCGAGATTCCATTTCTCTAACGACCCATTTAAGTGCAACAATTGCTTTTTTTGGATCAGTCACAACTGGAGTGATTAGATGAGGAACACCTTCATATACTGACAATTCAAGCATCTTTGGATCAATTAATATGAATTTGCAGTCCTCAGGAGAATGTTTGTAAAGGATTGAAGTAATCATTACATTTATTCCTACAGATTTTCCAGAACCTGTTGTTCCAGCAATAAGAAGGTGCGGCATATTTTCTAAATTAGCAAATTTAGCATTGCCACTAATGTCTTTACCAAGAGCTAAAATTAAATTTTTTTCGTTATTTACAAACTGTTCATTTTTGAAAAGCTCACTCAGATAAACAGGATTCTTAATGGCATTTGGTATTTCGATCCCAATGACATTTTTACCTGGAATGATTGCAACACGAGCTGACATCGCACTCATATTTCTTGCTATATCATCCGATAATGAAATTATTTTTGAGGCCTTAATTCCTGGTGCTGGTTGTAGTTCATACATGGTGACTATTGGGCCAGGTGAAACTGCAATAATTTCTCCGTCAATCTTAAAATCAGTCAAAACATTTTTTAGCTTTTCAGCGTTTATTTTAAGCTCATCATGATTGACGGCATTATCTTTATTTATTTCGGGTTTAGATAAAAAATTTATATCTGGCGCTTTATATGATTCTACATCAAAGACTATTTCGTCTTGCTGACTCACCGTTGTATCATTAGCTACTTCATTACCATAAGTTGAAACCGGTTCATTTTTTAATGACTCGAAATCAATTTTAGGCTCAAGGTTTTTATTGTTGAAAGTGCTTCCGGATGAAATTTTTTGAACCGTATTTTTAAAGAGATTTGCATTAACCAGGCTCACTATTTTTCCAACATAAACTACTAAGATTTTTATCAATTGTGATACAACTTTTAAAAACTTGTTCCATTCATTTAAATTTAAACCCATTGTGAAGTAAAATGACGTTAGAAAAAAAATAAAAATAATTGTGACGAATAAATAATGCAAATAAACGCTAGTCAGTAAATTAGTTTCATTGACAAACATCAGTGATTGTGTCGCTATAAATCCATTTGATATCGGCATGCCTACCGCTTCAAAAAAAAGAGCAAGTAAATAAATTGTGATCGGTAATAATAAAAAATTAAGTACAAACAGTTCTAAGTTTTTAGAAAAAAAAAGTTTGTACGCCCAGCTGATCAGTACAATGCAAATGAGAAAGCTGCTATATCCAAAAAATTGTATTAGTACTTCGGATACGTTTGCTCCAATATATCCACCGATATTTTTTACCTCATAGTTGTTAAGATTTAGAATACTAGGGTCAAAAGCTGAATAACTTACTATTGATATGAGTATGAATGCACTTAATAATATTGACGCAACACCGCTTATTTCAAGTAACCGATTGAATAAAAAAAGTTTAATGGAGTCAGGTAAAAGCTTCATTATTTAACAAATAAAATAAAAATATTGAGATTCTATTAGTATTTGATTCATCTTGTTATTATATAGTTTCTTAAACAATTAACTGACTAAATTATTCAAATAATAAATGAAATATGAATTTACTATATTTGGGTTCGGTATTTCAGCTAAAATCGCATCATGCCTTTTAGCCAGAAATGGATTTTCAGTCTGTCTAATTTCAGATAAAGATCTAAAGCAAGAAATATCTAATACTAACCTTGTCACATTTTTATCTAGAGGATCGCTTAATTATCTCTCTTCCATGTTCCCAAACATAAAGCTATTTGAGGAACACCCTGAAATTGACTCTATACACTGTGAATTAAGTAGCCTCAGAGGAAACAAACCTCAGTCCATAACTTTTAATGATGGAGAAAAGCAAAATCTTGGAAAAATTGTAAAAAATACAGACTTAGAAAAATACTTAGATCAAGACATAGGACAGTTAAGCAATATAAATATTATTCATGGAAGCTATCCCTCCATGGTTGAAAATAAAAAAGATGGAATTAAACTTAAACTTAATAACGGAGAAGAAATAGACACTGATTTATTTATATTATCATCAACAAAAAATAATATTACTGATCATATAAATGTTGATTTTATTAAAAAAGACTTAGAAAAGGATGCCTTATCCATAAATGTTGAAGGTGATATTAAAAATGCAAATTGTGCATTTCAAAAATTTACCTCCGATGGACCTTTAGCTCTATTACCTTATTCAAAGAATGAAGCTTCTATTGTTTGGTCATTAAAAAGAGGATCAAAATTATTACACAAAAATGATGAAGAGCTTTTGCAAATTATCACTAAGCACCTGAGTGAACAGGTTTCTTCAATTAAAATGATAAGCAATGAAAAACATCAGCTCCAATTTGTCTATGCCAAAAATCTTGTGTACAAAAATACAGTACTGCTAGGCAATATTGCTCACAATATACATCCTATTGCTGGCCAAGGACTTAATTTAAGCATCAAAGATATAGCTGTTTTTGTAAACCAAATTAAAAAATATAAATCTTTAGGCTATAGGCTGAATGATCAAATGGTTTTGGAAGAGTTTGAAACAAAAAGAAAAATTGATAACACAGTCTATTCATTTGGTACATTTTTACTTGATGACATATTTTCTAGTAATAACAACTTTGTAAATTATACAGCCCGAACAGGTTTGGGTTTAGTTGAAAAGATTAAAAATCTTAAACAGCTTTTTATTAGAAGTGCTACAGGTGAGGATTTTTATAAAGCTCTTTAATGGAGCTGGTCGCTTTTTTCTCCAGAAAGATCGAAGATATAAGATTGATAGAGTGCCTCAAGTGCGTGACCTCTTGTGATCAATGTTTTTGCTTCAAGAAGAAGCTGTTTTTCTTCTGGAGTGAAAGGAACCAATATTCCTGAATAATTTATTAATTGCTCAGTTGGAGTTTGTTTAATTATTTCCCAGTCAGCTAATATTTTTCTGTGTTCTAGATACCGTTTAACTAAGGCCAGAAGTTTTGAACGGTCAATGCTATCACTATTTTGACTCTCAGTATCAGTCTTAAAGCTATCGTAGTTAGCTAGAACCTGTCTGTAAGGAGTAGTTACATCCAATTCCTCATCAACTTTGAATCTTACAACGCCTGATAATGTAATTAAATACCGACTGTCCTCTGCCTCGTTAAATGAGGAGATGCGACCAACACATCCAACTTTTTTTAGAGATTTGTTTCCAGCCTCCTGATTTTGTGAAGCAGGCTGTATCATGCCTAAAAGTCTCCCGGGGCTAGCAAGAGCATCATCTATCATTTGAACATAGCGTGGCTCAAAGATGTTTAAGGGCAGTTGTGTCCCTGGAAAAAGAACTGCTCCAGTTAATGGAAATATGGGGATTTTTCTTGATAGATCCTGAATGTTGATGTTTTTCATGTTACTAAAAATAATACAATAGTTGTTATAAAAATGAAATAATCCGCTTATCTTGAAAAACAAGGCTTTTTCTATTAGAACAAGCAATATTGCGAGTGTAGCTCAGTGGTAGAGCGAAACGTTGCCAACGTTTAGGTCGAGGGTTCGACTCCCTTCACTCGCTCCAAAATAAAAAAGACCACAATAGAAGATAGTTTGTATAAACTCATCTTATGAGAGCTTCAAAACTAGGTAGATATTCATGGACAATGTTTGATTGGGCAAATCAGCCTTTTTACACATTGATTATGACTTTTGTATTTTCTGTTTACTTTACAGATGTCTTTATTGCTGCTGAAGACGGAGCTCAAAAACTAACTCTGACACAAACAATCTCAGGTTTAGCTATTGCCCTTTTAAGTCCAATTCTAGGATCTATTACGGACATAAAAGGAAACCGAAAACTATTAATGGGAATTACATCTGCACTGTTTGTACTTGGTATGGTGTTGCTTTGGTATTCACCTCCAGGCGCTCCTGATGGTATTTGGCTAGTGATGTTTGGATTAATTCTTGCATCCGCAATGGTTGGATTTTCAGAAGTCTTTAACAACTCAGTTCTAGCAACTATTGAAACTCCTGAGAACTCTGGTTGGTTAAGTGGTATGGGTTATGGTGTTGGTTATATCGCAGGTCTTATCGCATTAATTTTATTTTTAATAATATTTGTTTGGCCCGGAGGTGAAACAGAAAATCTGTACGGTTTGAATACAAATGAATATGAACATATAAGAATTGTAGGACCACTATGCGCAATATGGTATGCGGTATTTATTGTTCCTTTATTTTTATTTACTCCAGATCTTAAAAAAAGTGATGTTACTGTGATTAGCTCAATTAAGATTGGACTTACTAATTTTATCAATACTTTTAAAGAAGCTAGAAAGTATAAAAATATATTCACGTTCTTAATAACAAGGATGTTTTATCAAGATGCTTTGAATGCGTTGTTTGTAGTGGGTGGGGTTTACGCAAGTCTTGTAGTAGGGATGTCGCTCACTCAAGTCTTAATACTTGGAATTATCTTAAATATCTTGTCAGGACCAAGTTCAATTTATGGAGGCTATTTAAATGATCTTATTGGTTCTAAAAATGTAATAAACTTATCTCTTTGGGGATTGTTAGTTTCAGGACTTTTAGGATTATCAATCGATAAAGATACAATATTTTATTTTTTTACTGTCGATGAATATTCAGCTGGTGTTGAGGAATTTACATTTGGAATATTTAATTCTGTAAGTCAAGTTACATACATTTGTGTAGTTATTGGTATTTCAATTTTTTATGGTCCTGCTCAAACTGCATCACGTGCATTAATGGTGAAGCTTTCCCCACAAGAAAAGATGACTGAATTTTTTGGTCTTTATGCTTTTGCTGGAAAATCAACAGCTTGGCTTGTCCCAGGACTAATGTCACTAATACTCGCTTTCACTGATAGTCTTCAATATGCAATGATTTCAATAGTATTTTTTAATTTGATTGGCATTATTGGCATGTATTTTGTGTCAGATAAATGATCAAAAAATATCTTTACTTAGTTTCTTCCACTAGATCTCAAATTATCATTTTTGTACTACTTAATATCTGTGGTCTAATTTTTATTTTTCTTCCGCATAACATTTTTGCAAACATGCTCGATCTTGAACTTTTTTACAGCAAAGAAAATGTTATCAGAAATTTTAATGCAATTGGTTCTGATGGTCGAAGTGTCTATGTTCTCTCCTCACTTATACTGGATACACTTTATCCTATTTTATATACCTCATTAATTCTTGGTGCTTACATCAAATTATTCAAAAGTTCAGAACTTATTTTATATATACCATTAATTGCCTTCAGCTTTGATATTTTAGAAAATGTTCAGATTACGAGACTGATTTTAAACTTTCCAAATGTTAGCGAAACACATGTATATCTAGCTAGCATGGCCACCTCATTGAAGTGGATTGCTATTTCAATTGCGATCTTAGTTTTAATTTATGGAATAATAAAAAAAAGAAAAAAATAGATCTCTCAATGTTCAAAAAAAAAATTCAGAAGCTAAGAAAAAGTTTTTTAAGACGGTTTTTATTTTTAATAAAAAAAGAAAAACTATCATTCAAACTAAATGATATTCAACTCAATCTTGATATTAGAGACTCAATCGACCGTGAAATTTTTTTTACGGGTTACTACGAAGAAAAACAAATACAATACCTAATTGAAAATATAAATAAGTATAATATAAAACGTTTCATCGATGTTGGGGCAAATATCGGAATCTATGCTTTAACGATAGCGAACAATGTTCCAAATATAACAATTGATGCTTTTGAACCGCATAAAGGAGCATTCGAACGAATGGAAGTGAATGTTAAGCAAAATAATTTTTCTAATATTATTAAATGTCATAACCTTGCTTTGTCCGATGAGAATAAAGAAGGTTACCTTTTGGCAAGTTCGAGATTTGGGGAATACCAATCTGGTGGTGCAAAATTGAGTACTGAAGGTAAGATGAAAATAGAGCAAGTATGTGGAGATAATGTCCTAAAAGACATAAACAGTACAATTGCAATTAAAGTTGATGTAGAGGGACTAGAGTTATTGGTGCTAAAAGGAATGGCAAATTTAATTAAAAATAATCGCATTTTCTTGCAAATTGAAATTTTTGATCAAGAGTTTGTTAAAACCTCTAGTTTCCTTGAGGAACATAATTTTAAATTTATCAAAAAGGGAATATTCACTCATCAAGATAATGTGAAAGACTACTTTTATATTAATTTTTAATGTCTGAAGTGTCTTACACCTGTAAATACCATTGAAATACCAGCTTTATTTGCAGCTTCAATCACCTCATCATCTTTAACAGAGCCCCCAGGTTGAATAACTGCTTTTGCTCCAGATGAAATTGTAACAAGCAGTCCATCAGCAAATGGAAAAAATGCATCCGATGCAACCACTGAATTTTCAAGCGAGTTTTCTTCAGACTTTTCCATTTCACTATTTTTTTGTGAGGCAATTTTAGCGCTATCTACTCTGCTCATTTGCCCAGCACCAATACCAATTGTTTTTTTATTTTTGACATAGATAATCGCATTTGACTTTACATGTTTGCAAACTTTAAATGCAAACAACATATCTTCGACTTCATTTTTGCTTGGTTTTTTTTCTGTGACTACTTTTAGATCAGATTTAGTTGTATTTGCTTCGTCATTTGATTGAACTAAAATTCCTCCTTCAATACTTTTGTAGTTTTGAGAATTATTATTTTTTTGTATTGATGATAAAGTCAAAACTCGTAAATTATTTTTCGATTTAAAAACTTCCTTAGCTTCATCACTTACATCAGGGGCTATAATAACTTCAGTAAATATTTTTATAATCTCTGAGGCTGTTTCTTTATCGATTGTTTGGTTAAGTGCGATGATACCTCCAAATGCACTAGTGGTATCACAGGATAGTGCTTTCATATACGCTTCACACAGCGACCCCCCGCTAGCAACACCACAAGGATTTGCATGTTTGATAATTGCAACACTAGGAGTGTCTTCATCAAATTCTTTAATTAACTGTAACGCTGCGTCAGCATCATTAATATTATTATAACTCAACTCTTTTCCTTGAAGTAGCTTTGCATGTGGTATCCCTGATTGTTGCATTGATGACTTATAGAGACTTGCTGACTGATGAGGATTTTCACCGTAGCGAAGTGTAGAAGATAATTCCGCAGAAGTTGTAAACATTTTAATTGGTTCCTCTGTATTTCTGTGAAACCAATTACTGATTAAAGAGTCGTAATAAGCAGTGGTCGAAAATGTTTTTGCGGCAAGTTTCTTTCTTAATTTTAATGTGGTTGAGCCATTGTTATTATTGATCTCATTAATGAGCTCATCGTAATCGCTAATATCAGTAACTACGGTGACAAATTGATGATTTTTAGCCGCTGATCGCAGCATTGCCGGGCCACCAATATCAATATTTTCTATACAAATTTCCTCATTTTTCTCTGATTTTATTGTTTCTTCGAAGGGGTAAAGATTTACAATTATTAAGTCAATGTCTTCTATGTCATGATCCTTTTGAGACTGAACATGGTCTTTGTCATCTCTTTTTGAAAGTAAACCACCGTGCACATTTGGATGTAATGTTTTTACACGTCCATCCATCATTTCTGGGAAATTGGTTAAAGAGGATACATCCGTTACGTCAATACCCATGTCAGCAATTGATTTTGCCGTACCACCCGTTGAAACTATTTTAATATCATGTTCCTTGAGCGATTGAACAACTTTTTCTAAACCTGATTTATCTGAAACAGATATCAGTGCAGTTTTAATTTTTATATCCAACTCAATGGCC
Organism: uncultured Pelagibacteraceae bacterium; assembly: GCA_902588785.1. Classification (GTDB taxonomy): domain Bacteria; phylum Pseudomonadota; class Alphaproteobacteria; order Pelagibacterales; family AG-422-B15; genus CACNXQ01. Next base: position 90,511 of record CACIQL010000001.1, on the reverse strand, counting down.
TCTTAGTTTTTCAATGTTATTTGCATACTCACTTGGGCCACCTTTAAAAGTTGTGGTACCTGCCACAATCATATTGGCTCCAGCATCAATTACGGATTGCACGTTATCAAAGTTAATACCGCCATCGATTTCTAGATCAATTTCTCTACCAGACTTATTTATTTCTTCTCTAAGTTTTGATAATTTATCAAGAGCTGTTGGAATAAATTTCTGACCACCAAAACCTGGGTGAACGCTCATTACTAAAATGAGATCAAGTTTATCCATAAAGGGTTTCACCACTTCCCATTCAGTATCTGGGTTGATTGCAAGTCCAGCCTTTGTATTTAATGATTTAATTTTATTCAAACATGCTTCTGTATCATCATTTGCCTCGGGATGAACTGAAACAATATCAGCTCCAGCTTCAACAAACTTCTCAATATAAGGTTGGACAGGATCGATCATCAAATGAACATCAAACGGTAATGAAGATTTATCTCTTATTGATTTAACCACATCTGGACCTATTGTGAGATTAGGAACAAAGTGTCCGTCCATTACATCTACGTGTATGTAGTCTGCCCCGGCTTGAGTGATGTTAACGACCTCATCCCCTAATGATGAAAAGTCTGATGCTAGTATAGAAGGTGATATTTTAACCGACATTATTGTGAAGCATTATTTCTCTGTATAACAGAAAGGTTTGTTGTTTCCCACTGTTTTCATACTTTGATTAGCGACAAATAGAGATTACATTATATATATGAACGATAAAAATACAGAGGCTGTCGAGAACAAAGAAGACAAGAAAACTGACGCCAAATTACCTAAAAAGAAAAAAGAAATAGGTGGCGCAGATGGTCCAGAACCAACCCGCTTTGGAGACTGGGAAAAAAAAGGAATTACTTCAGATTTTTAGCTTTAATTTACTTATTTTTTATCGGGATCCATCTTTTTTAATATTGCAAATTAAGTTTATTATTTTAATGATTTACCATGGAAAATCCTGAAGTAATAAAAATAATTGAAAATCTTAAAGGACGCAGGCCTTATGAAGAAAAGAGAGCGGCAAAATTAGGATTTGCTTCTCTTCATGAATATATTGAAGATAAGATTAAAAAAATGCAATTAGCTGAAAAAAATCTTGAAGAAATCAAATGTGCAACTTCAAAAGTTGATAGTCAATCTAAGAACAAAAGTTGTGGCTGCTGCTAAATTAATACCTATTGATTTGTAATCAGAGTTTATGATTAAATTTAGATGGCTTCCAATCCCTTGGGGCCAGTTCTAAATCTTCAAATGCAAAAGCGGGTGCGACCGTGCATCCAATTAAGCTATACGCTCCAGTAGATTTCAAGGCAAACCAAGTTTCTTTTTCTACAGTGTATATAAAATTATTATTAGATCCTATCTCATTAACTTGGTATTCCTCACCGTCTTTTGATGTGTATATGTTTAGAGGACTGCCTGAATAAAAATGTAAAGTTTCGGTTTTTGTTATTCTGTGCCAGTGGGAATTTTCGTGTTCTTCAAGTAAAAAATATATATGAGTGACATCGTCATTTCTAAAAATCTCTACGTAATGACCCCCTTCAGGATGTGGAGTCATTTTGTGTTCTTCAATTAAGGCTTTGACAATATTTTTATCACTCACAAGAAACTACTTGTTCATTCGATTTTCAACAAGATCATTGACCACAGCTGGTTCTGCTAATGTAGATGTATCACCTAAATTACTGTAATCATTTTCTGCAATCTTTCTTAAAATTCTTCTCATAATTTTTCCTGATCGGGTTTTTGGAAGTCCGGGTGCCCATTGAATTAAATCTGGTGATGCGATTGGACCAATTTCTTTACGAACCCATGCAACAAGTTCTTTATATAATTCGTCTGATGTTTCTTCACCTGCATTGAGCGTAACGTACGCATAGATACCTTGCCCTTTAATATCATGAGGGTAACCAACAACTGCTGCCTCACTAACTTTTGGATGAGCAACGAGAGCTGACTCAACCTCTGCTGTTCCCATTCTGTGACCAGATACGTTTATAACATCATCAACTCTTCCAGTGATCCAGTAATAACCGTCTTCATCTCTCCTGCAGCCATCGCCCGTAAAATATTTTCCATCAAATTGAGAAAAATAGGTTTCAATAAATCTTTTATGATCTCCGTAAACTGTTCTCATTTGTCCTGGCCAAGAGTCTGCTAAACAAAGAGAACCCTCGCAAGCACCTTCAAGAATTTTTCCTTCAGCATCTAAAATTTCAGGTTTGACTCCAAAGAAAGGTTTTGTTGCTGAACCTGGTTTTTGAGCAATCGCACCAGGCAGAGGTGTAATTAAAATTCCTCCTGTTTCTGTTTGCCACCACGTGTCGACAATCGGACACTTTTTGTCCCCAACGACATTATAATACCACATCCATGCTTCTGGATTAATTGGCTCTCCAACAGTCCCAAGTAATTTAAGTGACGACCTGCTTGTTTTTTTAACAGGATCTTCACCTTCCCGCATCAATGCCCTTATTGCAGTTGGTGCAGTATAAAAAATATTAATTTTGTGTTTATCGACCACTTCCCAAAATCTAGAGGCACTTGGATAGTTTGGGACACCTTCAAACATGACAGTGACGGCACCATTCGCTAACGGGCCATATACAATGTAACTGTGCCCTGTGACCCAACCAACATCTGCCGTGCACCAATAAACGTCACCATCTTTATAATCAAAGACATATTGATGTGTCATCGAGGCGTAAACCATATAACCACCAGTGGTGTGCATAACTCCTTTTGGTTTGCCAGTTGATCCAGATGTATACAATATAAAGAGAGGATCTTCTGCTGACATTTCTTCAGGTGGACAATCATCAGATTCTTTTTCAGTTAATTCATGATACCAAACATCTCTATCGTCGACCCAACCAATATCTCCACCTGTTCTTTTAACAACAATACAATGACGAACTCCACCCGAGATAGAAATTGCTTCATCTGTATTTTTCTTCAATGGAATTGCTTTGCCCCCTCTTACGCCTTCATCCGCAGTGATCACAATATCTGATTTACAATCACTTATTCTTCCAGCTAATGAGTCTGGAGAGAAACCACCAAATACAACAGAATGAATTGCACCAATCCTTGTGCACGCCAACATTGCGTAAGCCGCTTCTGGAATCATCGGCATATAAATAGTTACACGATCACCTTTTTTAATACCAAGTGATTTCATGCCGTTAGCAAGCTTTGATACCTCACTGTGTAATTCTTTATAAGTTATATGTTTTGAATCTACTGGATCATCGCCTTCCCAAATGATTGCGGTTTGATCTGCTTTATCTTTTAAATGTCTATCAATACAATTACTTGATGCATTAAGTGTACCGTCGTAGTACCACTTAATTGAGAAATTATCTCTATTGTAAGAAACGTCTTTTACTTTTGAATATGGTTTAATCCAATCAATTCTTTTGCCGTGCTCACTCCAAAACTCTTCATTATTATTGAGAGAATTTTCATACCATTCATTATATTTATCAGTATTAATCTGTGCTTCTGCAGACCATTCACTGCTCACCTCAAACTTTTCATTTTCACTCATAAGGAAATTATCTTATTTGATACCGCCGAGATTGCAAATAATTGTCCATGACTTTTTATCAATCGGCATGACTGAGAGGCGCGACTGTTTAACTAAAGCTAGGTGATTAAGTTTTGGATGATCCTTTATCTGAGCAAGGTTAACTTTATTTTTAAGGGCTTTTACAGCCGCCACAGATACCATTCCAAAGCGTTTTGTTTTATCTGTAGGATCAGGATGATATTTCTTAACGACTTTTACTATACCAACAATATCTCTTTCTTTGACCGAGTGATAAAAAAAACAAAGATCTCCTTTCTCCATCTTTTTCATATTGTTGGATGCTTGATAATTTCTCACGCCATCCCAGCCTTCACCCTTGCTACCAGCTTTTACTTGCTGTTCCCATGACCATGTTTCAGGCTCAGATTTCATTAACCAGTAGTTCATGCTATTCCTTTGTGATTGGCCTATTTAAAAGTTCTCGAATTGTAACATCAATATTTTTCTTTCGGTATAAGACTTTATAAATAGCGTCATTGATTGGTAAATCCAATTTTTTATCAGTAGATAGTTTTTTTAATGCCCTAACAGTAAATACTCCTTCAGCGACAGAAAACTTTTTTTCAATGATTTGATTAAGTGTTTTACCTTTTGCAAGATCAATTCCTAAAGAAAAATTTCTAGACTCTTTTGATGAGCATGTAAGGAATAAATCCCCCATACCAGACAGTCCAGCGAGCGTACTTTTTTTTGCGTTCATGGATTGGGCCACAATTTTTATTTCTGCAAAACTTCTAGATATAATCGAAGCAACAGCGTTTTCTCCATATTTTTTTCCAAAGACAATACCGCTGGCAATTGCATAAATATTTTTTAGAGCACCCGCTATTTGTGAACCAATAATGTCATCAGATAAGTAAGGCCTTAATGTTGGAGATTTAATAAGCTGCGCAATTTTATTTGCAACCTGATCATTTTTTGAAGCAACGACCGTAGCGGCTGGCAAGTCTTTTGCAATCTCTGCTGCAAAATTTGGTCCTGAAATAATTGCGACTTTATTTTTTGGAAAGATAGAGGAGACTATTTCACTTGGTAATTTTAAGCTGTTCATTTCAATACCTTTAGAACAACAAACGAATATTGTTTTTGTCTCAATAATTTTTTTAAGTTTTAGTAAGTTTGTCGATAAATATTGAACAGGTGAAACTAAAAATAATATATCGCATTCAGCTACATCAACAATCGATGTCGTACATTTTATTTTTTTACTTAATTTAATTTTAGGAAGATATCTTTTGTTTTCAGAGAACTTCTTGATGTTATCACAAACACTCTTCTCTTTTGCCCATAAAATAACTTTTTCTTTTTTTGCAACAATATTTGCTAATGCAGTTCCCCATGCGCCTGCACCAATTACACCAATTTTATATTGTTTTTTATCCTTCAACAGCTCTCTTGCCTTTCATGAATACAGCATTCTTATCTAACGGCCATCTTGGCCGTGGCTTAAAATCTAACTTATTAAATTTATTTCTTTCAAATCGTTCAATTCCTGCAAGAGCAATCATAGCGCCGTTATCAGTGCAATATTTGATTGAGGGAAATAAAAATTCACAATCTTCAATCTTTCCAAGCTTTTCTAATGATTGACGAATACTTTTGTTGGCGGCAACCCCACCTGCTACAACAATTTTCAAATCTTTTTTAGATTTAACTAGTTTCCTATATTCAATAATTGCGTTTTGCGTTTTGTTAAAAATTATTTGATTAACAGTTTCTTGAAATGACGCCGCCATATCTCTTTTAAATTTTTCAGTGCATCGATGTTGAGCCACAATGTTTGCAACTGAAGACTTTAATCCTGCAAAAGAAAAATGTGAGTTATTTTCTTTTATTAATGGAAGGGGGAGTTTAAAGCGCTCTTTATCTCCCAGAGCTGCATATTTTTCAATTTCGGGGCCACCCGGATAACCTAATTTAAGAAGACGGGCTGTTTTATCAAATGCTTCACCCAATGCGTCATCAATTGTTGTTCCAATTCGCTTGTAGCTATTAAAGTTTTTTATGATCGTGTATTCCGTATGACCTCCTGAAACTAATAACAACAGATAGGGGTATTCTATTTCTCTTTCTAGTTTAATTGAAAGAGCATGCCCCTCTAAATGATTCACAGCGATGAAAGGCTTATTTAAGTAATGGGCAAGTGTTTTTCCAGCTACAACTCCAACGAGAAGTCCACCAAGCAAACCAGGTCCAGCGGTAGCGGATATTGCATCAATTTTCTTAAACGTCATTTTTGCATCAGATAAAGCTTTGAGCACCAATTTATCAATTATATCGGAATGCGCACGCGCCGCTAATTCTGGAACAACACCACCATAAAATTTGTGAATATCTATCTGAGACTTTACTACATTTGATAGAACTTTGAATTTTTTGTTTGATTTCTCAACAATTGAAACTGATGTTTCATCGCAACTCGACTCAATTCCCAATACGCATATATTCTTTTTTATCATACGATTTAATAATGTATCATATAAATATTTAAGAATAATTATTTATGTCAAAATTAGAAAAAATTATTGTTGGAATTAGAGACAGTAAGCTATCAAGAGCTCAAACCGATATATTACTAAACCAATTAATCAGTGCTTCTGGAAACCTAAACTTCAACACTTTTGATATTAAGACAATAAAAACAAAAGGGGATATTCATGTTTCGCAAAGACTTGATCGTATTGGTGGTAAAGGCTTATTTATAAAAGAAATTGAACAACATATTATTGATTGTAAGATTAATGTTGGCATACATTCCATGAAGGATGTTCCAGCGGTAGACAACTCGAATGATCTTGAAATTATATGTTGGCTCAAGAGGGAGAATTACCGAGATGGCCTAATATCAAATTCAGGTCATAAGTTTTTTGATTTACCCTCTGGATCAATTATTGGTACCAGTTCAATACGAAGGAGAGCACAAATACTCAGCCTGAGAAAAGACCTCAAGGTTAAATTGCTTAGAGGCAATGTGGACACGCGTATAAAAAAACTAAGGAATAAGAGTTATGATGCAATTATTCTTAGTCTTGCAGGACTAAAACGTCTTGGGTTGCTTGATGATGTGACAGAGGAACTGGATGATGAACAATTTCTTCCTGCTGCATGTCAAGGAACTGTTGGAGTACAGTCAAAACGTGGTAGTCATTTAAAAGACGTATTTGCATCGATTAATCATAATGAAACAGAAATAGAGTCATTAGCTGAAAGGGAAGTATTAAAAAAAATCAATGCTAATTGTAACAGTCCCGTATCTGTTTATGCAAAAATTGCAGCCGATATAATTTCAATAAAATGCGATATCTTTGACCATGATGGTTATAAATTATTTTCAAAAAAAATTTCTGATGCAAAAGATAAATATTTAAAAATGGCAAACACGCTTTCTGAGATAATTTTAAATGATCTTGGTCAGGACAAAATAAATAAACTAGATGAATTAAATGATTTTGATTACACGCCCTCAACTTGAAGCAGAAGAACTGAAAGCTAGACTTTTAAAAATCAAAATTTATGCTCATTGTGACCCTCTTATATCTTTTCATTATGATGCGACTTGGTCCAATAAACAAAAAACGTTGGATTCAAATTCTGTTTGTTTGTTGACAAGTATTCAAGCGCTTTATTCGATAGAAAAGAATTACTCTCTCAAAGATTATTTTAATGATGTAAAAATTGTATGTATTGGTGAGAGGGTTTCAAATTACTTAAGAAGTAGATCAGCTGGCAATATTATAAGTACTTTTCAAGATAGCGATCATTTGTTGGAAGAATTAAATTTTGAAAATTTGGAAGAAAATTCTTTTATTTATTTTTGTGGCAATCAATATAATGAAGACTTCATTGAAAAAATTAAATTGAAGACTGCTAGTTTTAAATCAATTGTTGTATATCAAGTAGAATCCGCAAACGAGTTCGATGTGACAACACAAGAAATGATAGAACAAAATACAATCAAAAGTGTAGTACTCTATTCAAAATTTACTGCGAATATTTTTATGGACTTGCTTGATAAAGCTGGTCTCTCAGATACTTTTCTCGACAAAAAATTTTTTTGCTTGAGTAAAAAAATCGCAACAGTTATTGAGTCTAGAAACTTTAAAAACGTATACTTCTCACCATCTCCTGATGAACAATCTATGATAAATGTGATAAAAAAATCACTGTGATTGTTATTATTGTCTTATTAATTAATCCAAGAAACCATATGAGGCGCATTATTTCAAAAAAAAGGCTATTTATGGGGAATTTTTTGATGATTATATGTAACAATAAAATTGAAATAATAACTTTAAGATCTTGACTAATCTGTAGATTTTAGTTCAATACTCTAAATTATTAAGATTTATTAGTTTCTGTCTTTGACGGATTTATAATAGATAACATTAATAATGTGTTATTTGCGTCATGCCTTTATTAGGGCATAATGCTGATTAAAAATGAACAACTTAAACAGGGGGAAATGTTCATGAATACGATAAAAAGAAATATTACTGCTTTACTTGCAATGACGATGTTAGTTTCACTAACTTCGTTTTCTGTTAAAGCACTCGAGATTAATGATCCAATGTTCAGTGGTACTGTAAACTCAACAGTAACTTCAGGATTTTCATGGAGATCATCAGAAAGAAACTGCATGCTTCAAGCTGGTGAGTCTTACAATGCTGCTTCAGGTACGCATGTATTAAATTCAACTGGACTTGGAACTGCCGCTGTAGCAGCTGCAGCAAAAGGAACAACCACTACTAATCTTTTAACTGGTGGATCAAAAAACTATGAATTCAGTAATGTATGTTCAATTAGAAGAACAGATGCATACGGTAATACGTCAACTAACCCCCTTGATCTTGGTTCACAAAATACTGATGATGGTAACCTGAACTACAGAGACGGTGAAATTATCGATGCAACTCAAAAAGTTTTTACAGAAATTGATGGAAGTCTTCCTAATGGAACTGGTTTGACATTATCGTTCATCGCTAACTACAACCCTGTTGACTCTATTAGCGGCGCGAACTTTGTAAACTTAACTAATGCTGCAAAAGATGACTTAGAAAGTGATTTCACTTTACTTAATGCTTATGTTACATCAGGATTTGAGGCAGGTGACCTAGGTTATATTGATGTCACACTTGGTCGTCACGTTACGAGTTGGGGTGAGGCAACATTTATTCCTGTTGGCGCAAACGGTCTAGTCACAAACGCTTTAGACCTATCTGCATTAAGAGCTCCAGGCGCGAGCATCAGAGACGCTCTATTGCCAACTGAACAAATTACATTCCAGGGCGCTTTAGCTGATAACCTTGGTTTCGAATTTTATTATCAATTTTCAAATGATAGCATTGAGTTAGATCCAAAAGGTTCATTCTTTGGTAGTGAACTAGCTGGTGTTGGTGGTGATCGTATACTCGCTAGTGGCGGTTATACAAATGAAGAACAAGGTCCTGTTTATTGTACTTATGGTTACAACGTAGCATTGGGTAATGCTTGTGATGCCGACTCTAAAGCATATCACCTAGCTACAGCAACTCGTGGTAACTTTGATACTGAAGCTATTCTTGAAAGAGCATTTAAGAATGCAACACTTACAGATTGGGGAACATGGACTGCGCTTGGTAGAACAGGTGATCATGGTCAATTGCTTTCAGGAAGTGGATTGTTAGTGAATAATACCCTTGAAAACTTTACGACATCTGTTGCTAATCTTTCTGGTTTAAATACCATTTATACTGATAACGTAGCCGCTGCATCTTTTGATGTTGCAGCTAGTGTTCAGTTGATGGTGAATGAGCAGAAGTTCGTTGAGTCTAAAGACGATGGTCAATATGGTTTAAGACTAAATACTTATTTAGATAATGTAGGTACTGGTTTAGACGTAAACATTTATTATGCTAATTATCATTCAAAAGTTCCTTATATTCAAATTGTTGGTGAAGGAGGAGTTCTTGCTGGTGATATAATGGGTGCTTATAACTACGCGCTTGCTGATTATCAAGGTGGAATTTTAGATCCTGCTGATCCTCAAGGTTTCATGACTGCAGAACAAGGAGCGAGTGCTTCGCAACTACTGTTGCAACAAGCTCTTCTTGAAGGTGCATGGGGCAGTGGTTTATGTGCTGGTCTTGGAGCTACATTAGGTGCTGCCGCTTTCGCCCCTGATGGAACTGCAAGTTTTGAGCAAAAAGAAGCTTATAAGAACATAATACATAAAGTTATGATCGACGGTGAGCTTGTTCACGATCCAAGCACATGTCTTCCAACGTATGGCGTGTCAAGCATGGGGACTATCTTAGGTGTCACACCTGCGATTGCTGGTGCGGTTTATCCTTTAAACCAAGCAACATACAGATTTATTTATCCTGAGGATAATAAAATTATGGGTGCTAGTTTTAATACAAATGTTGGTCCTACAACTGTTCAAGCAGAAATTTCATATCGACCTGATTTTCCACTTGCAACGAACGCGAGTGATCAAATTAACCAAATTGCTGACGCGGCAGGTGTCTCTGCAGCATTAACAGCATTTGCTCATGATACTTATGCTTTAACTCCTGCTAATGCAACTAACGGTGTGGTAATACCAAATGGTATTGATTCTGCTTTAGGTGCTGGAACATTTGAAAGTCTTCTTAAAAATGTAAGAAGATCATCACTTCCATTTATTACGGACACTGGAGGCGCGACAGCTGACTATTACTCATCGGCGTTTATAAACTATGATGTGTTGTCACTTGATGTTGGTACGACTACTTCATTCAGTGCTTCTCACCCAATCACTAAAAGTTTGGGAGCTGACAGTGCTGTATTACTGACCGAGTTAGCAGTAGTTCAAATCCAAGATTTAGATAATATGGGTAAAGGCTTTGTCGCTCGTGGTGGTGCTGGCTTTAATGAAGGTGCTGGAGAACACTTATGCTTAGGTATTTTCCAAGGACTTACAAGCGCACAACTTGCAACAGCAAACGCAATGATTGCAGCTGCACCTTCAGCTGGAACTGACTGGCTAATTGACTACGATCTTGGCACTGGTTCTGGTGTAACCAATGTAGGAGCTGGAATTGTTGATGCGGTATTTGGTAACGGTAGTTATTGTGAAGGACAAATGGGTGCTGATGATAGATCATACAGTTACAGAGTTGTCGGAAGCGCTACTTACAATAATTTCGCAAATTCACCATGGTCATTGTCACCTAATTTTGCATGGTCATCAGATCCTAAGGGATATGGACCAGCTTCACTAGGAGGCTTCTCTGAGGGAAGATCAAGCCTTTCTCTTGGTGTAACAGCACGTAATGATGCCGTTTCTGCATCATTAAGTTATGTTGACCAAATGGGAGATGACTTAGAAAACACAAGAAATGATATGGACTTCATGTCTGCATCAGTATCTTACTCATTTTAATTTAGGGAGAGGAACCAAAAATGAATAAAATGAATTTAAAAAAACTAATTATCTCATTTGTTGCTGCTTTGGGGCTATCTGCAACATCAGTTATTGCAGATGGACATAAGTACACAGTAGATAGTTCTAATTATACTGAATATACTGATATGCTATCACCTGGGCAGATAACCATGTTCTCAGCTTATCCGGATACTTACAAAATTCACGTGTATGAAACTGGTGCTGATTGTCAGATACCACCTGAGATTAAAGCTATTTCTCAGTCAAATGGTACGATGGTCAATGACAATGAAGGTTTAGAGCTTCCTAATATGGGTCAGCTTCCTTTCCCAAACCCAACTGAAGCACAACACTTTATTTGGAATATGAGATTAAGCTCAAGCAATGTTTCATCTGTTTTCCGTGTAGCTACATCAACTAATGTTCAAGCTGATGGTTCTATTATAGTTGGTCAACAAGAAACAAACATTGTATTCCCAAGGAATCCAAATACTGTTTCTCAATATGCGGACAAGAACATCTATGCAATGTTCATGCAGAAAAACCTAGGTCCACCGAGATCAGCTGGAACAACTACTTTGGTTCATGACTTTATTGACAGTTACGTACAGCCTCGTAAAGCATGGCAGTATAACCCTGCAACAAGACGTGTGAGAAGAGCACCTGACATTACTTATGACACAGTGCTTCTTGCTGGTGGCGGTATTGTTGTGGTTGACCAGTATGGTGGTTTTAATGGTGCGCAAGATAAATACGATTGGACTTACGAGGGCAAGAAATCAATGATTGTTCCTGCATCCAATGATGCGCTTGCAGATAATGCAATTGAGACAACTCATGGACAGAATCACTTAAATCCTGATTATGTACGTTATGAGGAGAGAGATGTCCATGTTGTTCACGCTCAATTAAAGCCAGGACAAAGACACCTATACGCATCCAGAACGTTTTATATAATGGATGATGACTTCTACAACTTGTCTATCATGGACGCGTATGATGATAATCAAGAACTCATGAGACACCAAATTGGTACAATGGTTACTGGTATCGAAGGAACAGAAGCAAATGAGTGTAATATTCAAGGTGAGTTTACATTTGACTTTGCAACTCGAACATACACAGGTAACAACCAACTAGGGTCTGGATTTAGTACAGTTCCTACTGTTTACAATGGTGAAGAAAAGCCTGCTAGTTTCTTTACTCCAGACGGTCTAAGACGTTACGCTAGATAAAGGTACTTTACCTTTTACTATCTTTAATTTAAAACCCGACTTGAAAATTTTAGGTCGGGTTTTAATTTTTAATATGGGCTATGAAAATTAAATTCATCATTATAATCATTAATTTGTTATTCTTAACAAATCTCTCTTTATCTTCACAATTCAATTTTGGAACAGAATTTGCGGCAAAATCTCCAAATGCACATAAAGCATTAATCAATGCGTTGGAGAAATCAGGAGATAGAATATTTGGTGTTGGTGTTCACGGTATCATTGTTTATTCAGACGATGAAGGAGAGACATGGACTCAAGCCGATCAAGTTCCATTTACAAAAACATTAACTGACATAAGTTGTCCAACGCAAAATAAGTGTTGGGCCACAGGTCATGACGCTACTATTCTTCACTCATTTGATGCCGGTAAAACCTGGCAAGTACAATATCAGGATGCAGAGTTTGATGCACCATTCCTCTCAATTCACATGTATGACGATTACGAAGGTGTTGCTATAGGTGCGTTTGCATTATCGCTTAGAACGGCAAACGGTGGAATTAGTTGGGATTATTTATTTATTGATGATGATGAATTTCAACCTCATCTCAATTACACGTATGGAGATAACCAAGCGTGGCGTAAGTCAGCTCAAAATGAGGGCTATGCAGTTGGAGAGTTGGGTAAATATTATGTAACGGACGATAGAGGGCTGAATTGGCTTGCAATTGAAACCGGTTATTTTGGTTCGTATTGGTCAGGTATAAAAGTAGATGAGGGACAGTCATTGCTGTTAGGTATGTCAGGTAATATTACACTCGCTACCCTCTATGAATTAAATGATCCGGTTCCACCAGAAAAAGAAACAGCAATTGCATGTTATGAGTCAGGGTATTACCGTGGTGATTGTAAAATTTATGCTTTTGATGATTTATTTATAGGAACAAAAAATAGCTTAACAAATGCCAATTTATTAGATGATGGAAGAATTGTTCTAAGTGGCAACGGCGGTGTCATAAGTGTTATTGATATGGTAAGAGAAAAAAATATAAAGACGTGTGTTCGATCAGATCGTTTAAGTAATACTTCTGTTATACCATTAAGCATTGACACTTTTCTAATTGCGGGAGAAAGTGGTATGCGTAAACATAGTATGCAAGAATGCTATCAAAATTTTGTATCAGAAGACTCAACTTCTCAGGATACATTTTACGAAATAAGCATTAATTAATGTCGCGTGTAGAAGGTAAGGTTGCAATTATTACGGGAGCCGCCTCTGGATTAGGTTATGCTGCGGCAGTAAAATTAATGAGTGAAGGCGCTAAAGTCATGCTCTCAGACATCAATGAGGAAATGCTGAGCACAATGCCTGAGAGACTCAAGGATTTCAGCGAGACCCAATTTGGTACATTTGTTCATGATGTTACAAACGAGCAGGCTTGGATCGATTTAATAGAAAAAACAGAAAATGAATTTGGTAAAATCAATATTCTTATTAATAGCGCTGGGATTTCACTCGGCGCTGATATTGTTTCAACTGAATTTGATGTATGGAAAAAAGTTCATCAGGTAAACTTAGATAGTGTCTTTTTGGGATGTAAATATGCTATTCCAGTAATGAGTAAATCTGGACAAGGTTCAATTATAAACATTTCGTCAATTTCTGGAATTGTTGCCGGTTGGAATACAGCTGCTTATAATTCCTCAAAAGCAGGTGTTCGCTTATTAAGTAAATCAGTAGCATTGTATTGTGCTAAAAAAGGATACGATGTTCGCTGCAATTCAGTTCATCCGGCGTTTGTAAATACACCAATTCTTGATCCAATAAAGCAAGCATTTGGTGCTGAAGAAGCAGTAGCGAAGCTGTCTCGTCAAATACCAATGAACAAAATTGGTGACACTGATGACGTTTCTTACGCAATTTTATACTTAGCTTCAGATGAGTCGAAATTTATGACAGGGACAGAAATTGTTCTTGATGGCGGTCTCAGCGCAATGTAACTTCGTTCTTGTAACGATGAAGTCAAAAAAAGCATTAATGATTGTCCACCAGCCTCGATCGAGCACAGGTGACGTAGGATTAAAATTACGTGACAGAGGTTATGAATTGGATGTTCGCCGTCCAGTCATTGGTGAAAAATTACCCGACTCAATGAACGACCATGATGTTGCAGTCATTTATGGCGGGCCACCAAGTGCCAATGATAATTTAGATTATATCAAAATTGAAATCGATTGGATCACAGTTGCTTTAGAGTCAAAAAAACCATTGCTGGGTATATGTCTTGGAGCTCAAATGCTTGCAAAAAATTTGGGTGGAACCGTTCAACGAGCCAAGGATCAGCAATTTGAAATTGGATTTTATGATTTACAGCCAACAGGAGATGGTCATAAAATATTTCAAAATCAAAAAACCTTTTTTCAATGGCATAAAGAGGGCTTTAAGGTTCCAAAAGAATGTGATGTTCTTGCTTACGGTGAAACTTTTCCGCAGCAAGCATTCAAGTATAAAAATGCAGTGGGTATTCAATTTCACCCTGAAGTAAATCTTAAAATGCATTTGCGATGGTTGTATTATGCGGGTTATATGCTAAGAGAAAAAGGAGCTCAAAAACGTCAATATCAAATGGATCAAAGACTTAGTCATGGTAAAAAAATCAATATGTGGTTAGACTCTTTTTTAGATAATTATTTTCTTATAGATAAATCATGAACTCACTCATAATTCTTTTTGACCAAATTATAAATCTTTACACCTGGGTTTTGATCATTAATGTGATATTCAGTTGGTTAATTGCAATGAGTATTTTTAATACTCAGAATAGAATTATTATTGCAATTTATTTTGGAACAAAACGACTAACAGATCCTCTTCTTAATCCAATAAGAAATTTTCTTCCAAATCTAGGAGGGATTGATATATCGCCAGTAGTCTTAATCCTGATACTTTACTTTATAAGAAACTTACTTTACGAATATTTCTACCTAGGAATTCCTATTTAAATATGTCAGATGCAAAAATAATCGATGGAAAAGTAATTGCAGCTGATCTTAGAGCTGAAACAGCTGTCAAAGTTGAAGATTTTAAAAATAAATTTAACAAAACACCGACTCTTGCTGTTGTACTTGTAGGTGAAGATCCAGCAAGCCAAGTTTATGTTAATACAAAGTCTAAAATGGCCAAAGAGATAGGAATGGATGTCGAGGATCACTTTCTCGATGTCACAGTGTCTGAAGAAAAGCTTTTGGAATTAATTGATAAGCTGAATAATGATCAAAAAGTAAATGGAATTCTTGTCCAATTGCCACTTCCATCACACATTGATTCAAGGGCTATTATTGACGCAATTGATCCAGTAAAAGACGCTGATGGTTTTCATGCTATAAATGTTGGCAGAAATTCAATAGGAGGTGACTTGTTGAGTAAAACCTTTACTCCATGCACACCACTTGGGTGTTATTTAATGCTTAAGAAAAGTATTCCTGATTTAAAAGGGATGCATGCTGTA
Source organism: uncultured Pelagibacteraceae bacterium (assembly GCA_902588785.1). Classification (GTDB taxonomy): domain Bacteria; phylum Pseudomonadota; class Alphaproteobacteria; order Pelagibacterales; family AG-422-B15; genus CACNXQ01. The sequence goes on along the minus strand of CACIQL010000001.1, from coordinate 74,757 downwards.
ATAATTGGACGATCTAATATTGTTGGTAAACCGATGGCACAACTACTCCTAGAGGAGTCATGTACGGTAACAATAGTACATTCTAAAACCAGAAATATTGAAGAAATTACTAAACAAGCTGATATTGTTGTTGCTGCGGTTGGACGTCCGTTAATGGTTAAAAAAGATTGGATTAAAGAAGGAGCTGTCGTGATTGATGTCGGTATTAATCGAGTAGACCATCCAGATAAACCAGGCAAAACAAAGCTTGTTGGAGATGTTGATTACGATGATGTATTCAGTCTTGTGTCAGCAATTACACCCGTCCCTGGTGGTGTAGGTCCGATGACCATTGCGTGTCTATTAAAAAATACGGTAGATGCTGCTTTTAGACAGCAGTAGCTTATTTTTTTTCTCTTAATCTAAGGGCGTTTAATTTTATAAAGCCTTCAGCATCTTTTTGAGAGTAAATGTTATCCGTCTCAAATGTTGCAAGATTTGGATTGTACAGGCTTAAAGACGACTCCCTTCCTGTAATCATTGTATTACCTTTAAAGAGTTTAAGTCTTACTTTACCCTCCACTTTATCTTGTGATTTATCAATCATTGATTGCATCATTTCTCTTTCAGGAGAGAACCAATAACCGTTATAGACAAGTTCAGCATATTTAGGCGCTAACTCGTCTTTCATATGCGCTGCTTCTTTATCGAGTGTTATGCTCTCAATGGCTCTGTGTGCGTGATATAGAATGGTTCCCCCAGGAGTTTCATAAATTCCTCTAGATTTCATGCCAATGTATCTATTTTCAACAAGATCAACTCGTCCAATTCCATGTTTTCCACCAAGCTCATTGAGAGATTTTAATATTTCAAATGGTGTTAAAGTCTTTCCGTTGAGTGCGCATGCGTCACCTTTTTTAAATTCAATCGTTATTTCCTCTGCTTTATCAGGCGCCTCTTCAGGTGAAACACTTCTGGTATAAACATAATCAGGCGCTTCGACCCATGGATCTTCAAGAACTTTTCCTTCTGCTGAAGAGTGCAAAATATTTTCATCAATACTGAATGGTTGTTCCCCTCTTTTATCTTTTGCTATTTCAATCCCGTGCTTATCAGCATATTCCACAAGTGATGTTCTTGATGATAAATCCCACTCTCTCCAAGGACTGATTATTTTTATATCAGGCTTATGATAATAGTATCCAAGCTCAAATCTTATTTGATCGTTTCCTTTTCCTGTTGCACCATGGGATACCGCATCGGCATTAATCTGATTTGCAATTTCTATTTGTTTTTTTGCAATTAGAGGTCTTGCGATAGAAGTACCGAGTAAGTAGTAGCCCTCATAAAGTGGATTAGCTCTAAACATTGGAAAGACATAATCACTTACAAATTCTTCTTTAAGGTCTTCGATAAATATTTCTTTTGTTCCTTGCTTTTCAGCCTTTGCTTTTACTAAATCATAGTCTTCATCTTGACCTAGATTTGCTGTAAAAGTTGCCACTTCACATTGATAAGTTTCTTTCAGCCACCTTAAAATGACCGATGTGTCTAAACCGCCTGAATATGCAAGAACTACTTTGTTTATTTTAGCCATTTGCTCTGATTTCACTTTTTCTAATTTTTATACTGGAGGACTTTAATTGACCACACGCAGCCATAATATCTTGCCCCCTGGTTTTTCTAACTGGGCTTGCATAACCTGCATTTTTAATTATGTCACTAAATTTCTTGATTTCTTCCTTACTAGAGCATTCGTAAGGTGAATTAGGCCAAGGATTAAAAGGGATAAGATTTATTTTTGCAGGAATTCCAGAAATTAGCTTAACAAGTTTACGTGCATCTTGCGCTGTATCATTTACTCCCTTTAACATGACATATTCAAAAGTTATTCGTTTAGAATTTTTTGATCGAGGATATTCTCTACACGCCTTTATAAGCTCTTTAAGAGGAAATTTCTTATTTATAGGAACAATATCATTTCTCAATTCATCGTTTGTTGCGTGCAAAGAAATTGCCAATCTTGAATCAACTTCATTACCCCATTTAATAATTTCAGGAACAATGCCTGAAGTGCTTAGGGTAATTCTCTTAGTAGACAATTGTATACCCTCTTTGTCTCCCATAATTTCAGCAGCATTTTTAACATTTTCATAATTATAGAGAGGCTCTCCCATACCCATAAATACAATATTTGAAATTTTACGATCTTTTCCATTCGGCCAATCTGAAAGATTGTCTTTTGCCAAAAGAAGCTGTGAAATAATTTCACCTGAAGTTAAATTTCGAACCAGTTTCTGAGTTCCAGTAAAACAGAACTTACAATTAAGCGTACAACCTACTTGCGATGAAACACATAATGTTCCCCGATTTTCTTCAGGGATAAAAACCGTTTCAATTAAGTTGCTATCATTTAATTCCAAGAGCCATTTTTGTGTTCCATCTTTTGATATTTGATGTGATTTTACTTTTGGTCTTTGAATAATAAAATGATCTTTTAGTTTTTTTCTAAGGTCTTTCGATACTGTCGTCATTTTGTCAAACTCAGTTTCACCTCTAAAATAAAGCCAATGCCAAAGTTGTTTAGATCTGAATTTCTCTTTAACTTGGATTAAGTCTTTTTTTATTAGAGTTTCAGATATTTCTTTAAGACTTAATCCTATTAAGTCGAGTTTATCTTCTGTCATTGTATTTTATGAGCAGGCTTTATCGATTGCTGCTAATGCTTTTGTAAATCCGATTAAAGAATATGTATCTGTAATTTTCGTTCCACGGCTTGAGGTGCTTTTAACTTTCACGCGCGCTCCATTTTTCATATCCTTAATGAGTTGTTTGCCGTTCTCTCCATCTGCTAACCAAGCTCTTGATTCAACTGTAAAAAATTTATACTTATTACTGCCAATACTTACCTCAACCATACTTTTAGGTTTGAAAGTAAAACCTGTATCTACACTCGGCTCATGAAAAGTCTTATCATCTTTGAAATTCGTGATCATCAGAGCATGCTCGCCGCGATTAAGATCTGACGGGTTTGTTGCTATCGGCTCTGATATGATATAGCAAATCTTTGCTGTACCATCTTTAAACTCTTTGGCTTGCCATGCGCCACTTTTGCCAAATGAGCCCAGATGCACGACATCAATTACTGCAAAAGCACTTATTGAACTCAACAGTAAAATTGATAGAATAAGTTTGAAATTTATAAATTTCATATTCGCTAATTTATATCGAGATTCACAATTATGAAAGCAATTGTTTGTAAAGAATTTGGCCCACCAAGCTCGCTAGTTTACGAAGATGTTGAGTTACCTGAACTTAAAAAAAGTCAAATACAGATAGATGTACACTCTGCTGGAGTCAATTTTCCAGACACTTTAATTATTCAAGATAAATATCAAGTTAAACCTCCTCTTCCTTTTTCGCCAGGAGGTGAAATCTCAGGAGTCATCAGTGCGACAGGTGAAAGCGTTTCTGATTGGAGGGTTGGTGATGAGGTCGTTGCTATGATAGGCTTTGGTGGTTTTAGGGAACAAGTAATAACAAGTCCATCCAATATATTTCGAAAACCAAGTAGTATGGATTTTACCACCGCTTCTTGTTTTACATTAACTTACGGCACATCACACTACGCACTAAAAAATCGCGGTCAACTTAAAGAGGGTGAAAATTTACTTGTCCTAGGCGCTGCAGGTGGTGTTGGTATATCAGCTGTTGAAATTGGAAAAGCAATGGGTGCAAGAGTTATAGCTGGTGCATCTTCTGATGAAAAACTAGAAGTATGCAAAGAGTATGGAGCTGACGAAGTTATTAATTATGGAAAGTATGATTTAACCAATCGAGATCATGTGAAAGAATTTAGAGCAGAAATTTCAAAAGCAACGGGTGGTAAAGGACCAGATGTGATTTATGACCCGGTTGGAGCAGATTTTACTGAGCCCGCTTTACGAAGTATTGCATGGAATGGACGTTTCTTAGTTATTGGTTGGGCAGCTGGCTATATTCCAAAAATACCGATGAACTTGTATTTAATTAAGGGCTGCTCCGCTGTTGGTGTATTTTGGGGTCAATTTACAGCTTTAGAGCCACAGGAGCATTTAGCCAATATGAACCAACTTACTGGTTGGTATGAAGAGGGAAAATTAAAAGCTCCAGTCACAGAAGTTCTTCCACTCGAAAGAGGACAAGAGGCACTCGAGACAATTCTTGCAAGAAAAGCTACTGGAAAGATTGCGCTAACAACTTCTTTTTATAAAACCTAATAATTTACTTACTTTTCTGGTTCATTTCTCTAGCCATATCTAAGTCCAGACTTGTCACTCCACCAGCATCGTGAGTTGATAAAGTAACTTTGACAGTACTGTAGACATTAAACCATTCCGGATGATGATCTTTCTTTTCCGCATAGATTGCCATTGATGTCATCCAACCAAAAGCTTCTTGAAAGTTACTAAACTTAAATGTTTTAGTAATTGCACTTCGCCCTTTGACCATCTTCCATCCAGACAATCTTTTTAATTTTTTGGTAAGCTCAGCTTTAGAGATTTTTTTCATTATGGTGCAGGATTTGGAATTTCTTTATGAATACCTCTTATTTCATTCATAATTTCTTTCGTTATATCAAGATCAACACTGTCTATACAAGTTTTCAATTGTTCCATTGTAGTCGCTCCAATAATTGTAGATGTTACAAAGGGTTGAATGTTACAAAATTGAATAGCAAGTTGAGCGGGATCAATTTCGTATTTTTTTGCAAGATTTACATACATTTCAATTGCCTGTTGTGTTTTATCTCCCTTATATCTCATCATCAAAGGACCGTCGCCAAATAGTGCAAGTCTTGACCCTTGAGGCATCTGTCCACCTAAATATTTTCCAGTTAATGTCCCTTGTGCTAATGGCGAGTAAGCAAGCAAACCTACTTGTTCATGCATTGCAACTTCTGATAAACCAATTTCAAAACCTCTGTTGACTAAATTATAAGCATTCTGAATTGAAGCAACACGAGGCAGTGATTTCGTTTCAGCGAGTTCTAAATATTTCATCGTTCCCCACGGCGTTTCATTAGATAAACCAATTTGTCTGACTTTACCTTGCTTAACTAATTCACCAAGAGCCTCAAGAGTTTCCTCCAAAGGAATGGAGTCTGATGTATCCATATGTTTGTACTCAAGCCTTCCTGAAAACGCACCAAAAGGTCTATCAGGCCAATGAACTTGGTAGAGATCAATGTAATCTGTTTGTAGTCTTTTAAGACTTTGCTCAACTGCATAGAAAACATGTTCTTTGGACAAACGAGGTATTTCCTCATTTTCTCTAAGCCACGACATTCCAGAACGACCAGCAACTTTAGTTGCAAGAACAACCTTATCTCTGTTGCCTCTCGCTTTGAACCAAGTACCAATATATTTTTCTGTTAAACCCTGAGTTTCAGCTTTTGTCGGAACAGCATATATTTCAGCAGTATCAATAAAATTAACTTCGTGGTCTAAGGAGTAATCCAATTGATCGTGAGCATCAGCCTCAGTATTCTGTTCTCCCCAGGTCATGGTACCTAAGCATATCAAGCTTACATCAATGTCTGATCTACCTAATTTTCTGTATTCCATTATTTAGTAATTAGCCCAAGTTCTTCAAATTGTTTTACAGTTTGCATGATTGCTTCATCTGCACTTTCGAAATTAAATTTTAAAATATTTTTAGCATTTTCGGAATTAGTAAATTTTGTTTTACCAACAAACCCCGATATTGCCCCAGCTTCTTTACTAAATAATCCTAGAAACTTCATTAAAATATTTGGAGCCTCGATTGAAGGGGCTTTTTTATAACCATGTTTCCTTAAAAGTTTATTCATATCGGACAGCCACATACATTTTTCTGCAAGTATGAATCTCTTTCCATTTGCATCTGGATGAATCATTGCCTCAACGTGTGCTCTTGCTGTATCTTTAACGGTAACCCATCCAAAATGAACTTTTGGTACAACGGGGTAGGAGCCGTCCAACATTCTTTGAATAAAAACATTTGAAGTTCCAACATCATCAGATAACGATGGACCTACAACTAAAGTAGGGTTTATTGCAACGGCTTCTATTTTTTCATCGTCACTAAGACTGTTCAGGTAAGACCACATTTCTTTTTCAGCAATTGCCTTACTCTTGTTGTATGCGCCAATATTTTGAGTTGGATCAGTCCAATGGCTCTCATCATATATTTTTTCTTCGTTTCCATAGCCCACAGCTGAAAACGATGAAGTCATGACAAATCTTTTAATCTTGTTTTTGATTGAGCTTTTAAGCGCCCTTAAAAGACCTTCCTTAGCTGGTTGGATGATCTCATTTTCATCATCTGGTGCTTTGTCTGTTAGTGGAGATGCAACGTGCAATACATATGTACAGCCAGCAACCGCCTCATCCCACCCTTCATCATTTAGTAAGTCTAATTTACAAAACTCAAGACTATTTCTTGCATCAACCTCTTTAGCTATTGCCTGCCTTACTTCTGCTTCACGATTTTCAGAGCGTAATGAAGTTTTTACAGAGTAACCTCTTTTGAGTAATTCAACTATGCAATGTTGCGCTATATACCCCGAACCTCCAGTAACTAGAACTTTCTCCATAATTAGGCGTTATTCTTAATTGCCTCAATGGATTTTGCATGTTCAATAAAGGCTTGTTCCCATGGCATAGGTTCCCAGTTAAGTATCTTAACGGTTTGAGAGTTATCGCACGGTACATACTTATCCAGCATTGGAACTAAGCTTTTTGTCTTGTTATCAAACAAGCCAATCAATTTGAGCATGAATGAAGGTGCCTTCTTCAGTTTGATTTTTTCATATCCAGCTGCACTTAAGACCTCTGCAACTTGATACATCCAAGTAGGCTCAGAATGTGCTGCAATAAATCTTTTTCCATCAGCTTCAGGGGTGGTCATAGCTTTTAAATGAAGAATGGCTACATCTCTCACATCAATGAAGGGAAATGACAATGCGGGTATCATCGGAAACTTTCCAGAAATAAGCTGTGAGACTATTTGTGTTGAAGCCCCACCTAAGTCATTTCCAAGTTGAGGTCCCATTACACCTCCGGGATTAATAACTGCTAACTCAATTCTATTATTACTGTCTTGATTATTATAAAAATCCCAAGCAGCTTTTTCTGCAATTGTTTTACTTTTTTGATAAGGAGTAACATACTTGCTATTAATATCCGTCCAAGTTGTATGATCGCTTGTTCCTGACATCATATGTGAGTTAACAGCGGCAACAGAAGAAGTGAGAACAACTCTTTTTATACCACCCTTTTTTGCTGCATTGAGCGCTCTAAGAGTTCCTTCCTTTGCAGGTTTAATTAGTTCATTTTCATCTTTTGGATCTTCTATTACAAATGGAGAGGCAACATGCATCAAATAATCACAATCCCACATTGCATCTTCCCAACCGTCATCTTCTAGTAGGTCGAGTTTACAAAATTCTAAATTTTCATCATTGGCTCCGGTCTTGATTGCATCTCTAACTTCTTGTTCTCTATTCATTGATCGTAGCGACCCCTTTACTGAATAACCATTTTTAAGAAGTTCTATTATGCAGTGTTCAGCTATAAATCCTGAAGCACCTGTGACTAAAACCTTTTTCATCATATTCTCCTATCTTATTGAAATAACTCAATAAAATCATAACAATTAATAACTTGTATTGATCCTATTTATAATTATGTATTAAAATACAGTTAACAAATAATACAAGAGGTTTTTCTATATGGAATATCAAACTAGAGCTCAATCATCACCCGCAATTGATGCTGGTCTTAGACAATACATGCTAAGTGTTTATAATTATATGGCATCAGGTTTAGCTTTAACAGGTTTAGTCGCATACATGTTATTTCAAGCCACTGCAGTAATGGGTCCGACAGGAGAAATTGTAGGTCTCACAAACTTAGGCGTTACTCTTTATACGGGTCCAATGATGTGGGTAGTTGCATTAGCGCCTCTTGGTATTGTTATGTATATGAGTTTTGGAATAAGAGGAATGTCTGCTTCTCGAGCACAGACAATGTTTTGGGTATTTGCGTTTCTTATGGGCTTATCTTTATCAACTATTTTTTTAACTTATACAGGCGCTAGTATCGCCCGAGTATTCTTTATAACTGCAAGTACATTTGGCGCAATGAGTATATATGGTTATACAACAAAAAGAGATCTAACTAATTTTGGATCGTTTTTATTTATGGGACTGATTGGAATTATAATCGCATCAATTGTAAATATATTCATGCAATCACCCGCATTATATTATGGCATATCTATTTTAGGTGTTTTAATTTTTGTTGGCTTAACAGCTTACGATACGCAAAAGATTAAAAATATGTACATGGCATATGATAGTGGAGAAGTTGCTGCTAAAAAAGCCATCATGGGCGCATTAACACTTTATCTTGATTTTATAAATTTATTTATAATGTTACTGAGACTTTTTGGTCAAAGAAGATAAAATCAGGCTATACGTTTTACAGAAACTTTAAGATATTTTGTAATATCTGATAGATATTCACTTTCTTTAATTTTTTTATTATTAAAATCGATTAATGTGAATGTTATATGCTTACCTTTGTTTTTATTTTTAATTATTCTTAAAAAAGCATTTTCGAAAGTACTGCGATAAATTGAAAATACTGCATTGTATTTTCCATGATCTATTGCATAGTCTTTCCAATGTCCTTGACTGACTTTTTGAGCATAAACAGAAAGTATGAGATTAAGTTCAGATTTATGAAAGCTAATAAACTTGTTTTTTGATCGATTAGAGCTCTTATAGGATAAATTAGGACTAATGTAGTGTATTGTCATTGTTATCTCATGTTAACTTGAAAAATGTAAAAAAAACAACGAAATTAGGGAAAAATTTCACGATTACATCATCTAAATCGCCTTGAATTTCGATGAATAATTCCAATATAGTTTCTGAGAATAAAAATTATGCCTAAATCAGAAAAATTAGAGTTTCAAACAGAGGTCAGTCAATTACTCAAATTGATGATAAATTCTGTTTATTCAGAAAAAGAAGTGTTTGTAAGGGAGCTTGTATCTAATGCTTCTGATGCATGTGATAAATTAAGATACCTTTCAAATACCAAAGAAAAACTCATAAAGGATGATCCCAATTTCAAAATTCAGATCACGATTGATAAAAAAAACAATCTAATCACAATTTCCGATAACGGAATTGGAATGAATAAAAAGGATCTTGTTTCTAACCTTGGAACAATCGCACGCTCTGGTACTGCACATTTTTTAAAAGAACTGTCTGAGTCTAAAACAAAAGATCTTTCACTCATTGGTCAATTCGGTGTCGGTTTTTACTCTGCTTTTATGGTTGCTTCACAAACTAAAGTTACTACACGCAAAGCCGGAGAAAATAAACTTTGGATCTGGACGTCTGATGGAGAAAGCAGCTTTACCATTGAGGAGAGTGAAGACTTAAATCTTCTAGAATCGAATAGAGGAACCTCAATAAAACTTACTTTAACGAAGGAATCTAAAGAGTATTTAGATAAAGATAGAATTGAAAATATAATTAAAAGATATTCAGATCATATAAGTATTCCAATTTATTTGAGTGATGGCTCTGAAAAAAAAGATGAAAAAATTGATTCTGTTAATTCTGCGTCAGCTATTTGGACGCGACCTAAAAATAAAATTACTGTGGAACAATATAAAGAGTTCTATAATCACGCAGGACAGATGTTTGATGATCCTTGGATGACGTCTCATTATAAGGCCGAAGGAAAAATTGAATATACTGTATTAAATTTTATTCCATCAACTAAACCTTTTGATCTTTATGATCCAGCAAGAGAAAATAGACTTAAACTTTATGTTAAAAGAGTATTTATCACAGACAATTGTCCAGAACTTATTCCTCCTTATCTTCGTTTTCTAAGAGGTATCATTGACTCGGAAGATCTTCCATTAAACATAAGTCGCGAAATGCTTCAAAACAACCCAGTCGTTACGAAAATAAGATCATCTCTAGTTAAAAGAACAATTTCTGATCTCAAAAAAAAGATTGATAAAGACAGGGAGTCGTATGAAAAATTCTGGGAAAATTTTGGTCCAGTACTAAAAGAGGGAATTTATGAAGACTTCGAGAGGAAAGACTCAATTCTAGAAATATCATTATTTAAGAACTCAAAATCAAAAAAACTCATCACATTAAATGAATACATAGAGTCAATGGGTAAAAAACAAAAGGATATTTACTTTATGACCGGTGATAGTTATGAAAATATAATCAATAATCCAAGTTTAGAGGGCTATAAGTCAAGAGATATTAATGTGCTTATATTGGATGACCCTGTAGACAGCTTTTGGACTTCATCAACCCCATCATATCAAGAGAAGAGTTTTAAATCTGTTACAAGGGGAATGGATGACCTGAATAAAATTGATGGAGAAAAAAAAGATGATAAAAATGAAAAATCTGTTGAGCCACTGATTAATCTACTAAAAGAAAAATTAAAGGAAAAAGTTAAAGACGTTAGAGTGTCCTCAAGACTTACAGATAGCCCTGTATGTCTAGTAAGTGATGAAGGCGCAATGGATCCTCAGCTTGAAAAAATACTTCAGCAGCACAATCAGCTCAATCAGGGTCTTTCCCTTAAAGTTTTGGAAATTAATCCTCAACACAAACTCATAAAAAAACTTGCTAAAATGAGTAAAGATAAAGCATCAATTAGTGAAGTAGAGAATATTTCAATTTTACTTTACGAACAATCTAAGATTCTTGATGGTGAAAAGCCATCAGATCCTGTTGAATTTTCAAAAAAACTTATTGAAACCATCACTACATCGATAAATTAATTCTAAAATTAAGACTCCAATCCATAAAATAAAATCGCTATAATATCTCAAAAATAAAAAAAGGGATATTCATGAAGTCACTAATAAAATTCTTATCAATAAAATTGATCGCAATATTTTTTGTATTTAACGTTAATGCTCAGGAGTTTAACGACCTCGAGACGTATTCTGGTAGTATAAATGGAGCTTACAATATTGCTAATCTTCCATTGCTTCCAGGAAATTGGAAGGTGGATGACTTAGAAAAATCTGGCAGTGTACAATCAGGTAATTTTTATGTTTATGCTACTTTAGTGCCCTCAGATGTTGATGAGGACGTGAGAAGATATAATGATATCATTACATATGCATTACTAGGCTCAAAGTCGGAGGAAACATCTTACAGAAAAACTTTTTTTGGATGTGAAGGCGGATTTAATGCTCAAGAAGGTTCAATAGTTAATATTAATACTCGCGGCTCTGGAAATTTTGAAGAAACCTGTTCGGTTGATCAACCTGATTTTGGAAATATGAATTTTTTCTTTACAGATTGTAGCGATGTTTGTGTTGAAGTAGGTATTAATCTTGAGCGTGAAAAATACAAAAATGACCGTAAAAGTTTTGAAGCGATGACAACACAAATATTTGAAACTATAAGAAAAACAATAGGTGGTCAGTCAGTTTCGATGGACTTTATGTCAAGTTATATTAATTGAACCTATTGATTGGAAATATTTTTGTAAACATACTGAAGTATTCCTCCTGTTTTTAGATAATCTATTTCTGTTGAGGTGTTTACTAAAAGCCTTAAGCGATGTGTCTTATTTTTTCCATTTGAATAAATAATAAGCATTTTAACATCCATCCCAGGTGATATATCATTTGATAAGCCAGTAATGGTTATTCTTTCGTTACCTTTAAGACCTAGAGATAGTCTGTTTTCTTTTTCCATGAACTGAAATGGTAGTACTCCCATGCCAATAAGATTTGATCTGTGAATCCGTTCAAAAGACTCTGCTATTACCGCTTTAACTCCTAGTAGCTTCGTTCCTTTCGCTGCCCAATCTCTTGAGGAGCCCATTCCATAGTCTTTTCCAGCAAATATTACAAGAGGCGTATTAGATTTTTGGTATTTTACTGATGCATCGTAAATCGTCATTTGCTTATTAGATGGATGATGAATCGTGATTCCTCCCTCAATATTTTTCACCATTTCATTTTTTATTCTAATATTTGAGAATGTACCCCTCATCATGACTTCATGATTTCCACGTCGAGCACCAAAGGAATTAAAATCTACTTTATTAATTCTATTTTTAGTTAAATATATACCAGCTGGTCCATCTTCTTTAATGGAACCCGCAGGACTTATGTGGTCTGTAGTTACGGAGTCTCCAAAGAGTGCTAAAATTTGAGCATTCTTTACATCATTTATATTATTCTTCTCAAAATCTAAATTTTCAAAATATGGTGGGTGTTGAACGTAGGTTGATTTCTTATTCCATTTATAAGTTAGCCCACTTGGTGATTTAACTGAGTTCCATTTTTTATCACCCTTAAATACATTTTTGTATCTTTTCTTATACAAATTTGAATTAATAATTTTATTAATTATTGATTTTATCTCTTTTGATTTTGGCCATATATCCTTTAGGTAAATTTCTTTATTATTTTTACCAATACCAATTGGGTCCTTTGTTAGGTTAATTTTTGTTGATCCTGCCAATGCATATGCAACAACAAGTGGTGGCGATGCCAAATAGTTTGCCTTCACAAATGGATTAATTCTTCCCTCAAAGTTTCTGTTACCTGATAAAACGCCGCTTACAATTAAATCATTACTTGTAATTGCTTCAGCAATATTTTCATCTAATGGACCAGAATTACCAATACACGTCGTACATCCAAATCCAACTAAGTTAAATCCTAGCTTATCAAGATGTTTCTGAAGTCCAGACTTTTCGAGGTAATCAGTTACAACCTTAGAGCCTGGTGCAAGTGAAGTTTTTACCCAAGGTTTAGTTTTAAGACCTAATTCATATGCTTTCTTTGCTAAAATTCCGGCCCCTATCATGACACTTGGATTAGATGTGTTAGTACAGCTTGTAATTGCAGCAATTGCAACATGACCATGATCAATTTCGAATGTCTCATTTTTTACAGAGGACGAGTTTTCAACTTTGTCATTACTAAATTCCTTCTCGAATGAACTAACAAATTGATCGGCAACATTTGATAATAAGATTTTATCTTGTGGCCTTTTTGGCCCAGCTAAACTTGGTTCTATACTTGATAAATCTAATTCCATCGTATCAGTGTAAACTCTTTTATTTTTTTTATAATCTTCCCATAACCCTTGTGCTTTTGAATATTTCTCTACAAGTTTAATTTCATCAGCAGCTCTTCCGCTAACTTTTAAAAATTTTATAGTCTCCTCATCTATTGGAAAAAATCCACAAGTTGCTCCATACTCTGGAGCCATATTTGAAATTGTTGCTCGATCAGGAACAGATAACTCTTTCAGTCCTCTTCCATAGAATTCTACAAATTTTCCAACTACACCCTTTTTTCTTAATTGTTCGGTAATTGTTAAAACCAAATCAGTAGCGGTTATTCCGTCTTTGATTTTTCCTTTAATCTCAAAGCCAATAACTTCAGGAACCACCATAGAAATTGGCTGACCTAACATTGCAGCTTCAGCCTCTATTCCACCAACGCCCCAGCCAAGAACAGAAAGTCCATTGATCATTGTTGTGTGACTATCAGTTCCTACAACCGTATCTGGATAAGCTAAATTGACTTTTTTATTTTTAATTTTTTTCTTTTCTGACCAAACTGTTTTAGCGAGATATTCTAAATTAACTTGGTGACATATACCTGTTCCTGGAGGCACTACCCTAAAGTTATTAAAGGACTTTTGTCCCCATCTTAAAAATTCATATCTCTCAATATTTCTTTTGTATTCTAAATCAACATTTGCTTTATGAGCAGTTGCTGTTCCAAATTTGTCTACCATAACAGAGTGATCAATTACCAAATCAACTGGCGATAATGGATTGACTTTTTTAGGATCACCTTTTTCATTCTTTATCGCAGATCTCATTGACGCAAGATCAACCACAGCTGGAACACCTGTGAAATCCTGCATTAGAACTCGTGCAGGCCTAAAATTAATTTCTTTATTAACTTTTTTATCAGACTTCCATTTCTCAAATTCTTTAATGTCATTTAATTCAACAGTAGACCCATCTTCATTTCTTATTAGGTTTTCCAAAAGAACTTTTATAGAAAATGGTAATGCGGATAAATTTTTAAGGCCATTTTTTTCAGCCGCTTTGAAACTGTAATAGGTATAGGTTTTTTTTCCTATTTTTAGTGTTTTTTTTGTCTTAAAGCTGTCGTACATAGAGGTTTACTGCTGCTATATTTAGACTAATTTATCAAGCTATCAACATAAAGTTTATAATGAACGAACTAAAAACTGAGAATTTGAGTTGTAAAAGAGGAGAAAACATAGTTCTCAATAATATTAATTTTTCAATTAAGTCAGGTGAAACATTGGTCGTTAAAGGGCGAAATGGCTCTGGCAAAACTACCCTTTTAAGAATTCTATCCAATTTTATAACATCTTACGAGGGCAAGGTATTGTTTAATGATGTCGGTATAAACGATGATAATTTATACAATAGTAAATTCAACCTAATTGGCCAAAAGAATTCTTTAAAAGAAAATCTTTCTATAAAAAAAAATTTAGAGTTATGGGATATTCTTTTTAATGAAGCTCCTAATCACGCAAAGCTATTAGAACATAACAATTTGTATCATTTGATTAATAAGGATGTTAGTTCCTTAAGTGATGGACTAAAAAAATGTATTTCCCTCCACAGACTTAATTATAATAAATGTGATCTGTGGTTTTTAGATGAACCATTTGTTTTTCTTGATGAGGTCAACACAAACTTACTTATAGAAAAAATTAATCAATTTAATGAAAATGGGGGAACCGTTATACTTACTTCTAATATAAATTTACCGAAAAAATTTCATAAGGAAATGAATATTTAATATGTCTAACCTAATCAAAAGAGATCTATTATTATCTTTTTATTCGAGTGCTAATTTCTTTTTTACGGTATCTTTTTTTATCCTTATTCTAATGTTAATACCATTTGCATTTGGTACTCAAACTGAGCAGCTTAAAGTTTTATTTAGAGGTGTAGTTTGGATTGCGCTAGCTTTATCAATCATTATTACAGTTGATAGGATTTATAATGCTGATTATGAGGATGGCAATTTAGATATTATTATGCAGAAAAATAAGACGATTGAGTATTTAATAATCAGTAAATATATAACACATTGGTTTATTTATTGTCTTCCACTTTTAGTAATTCTACCAATATTGAGTTTTCTATTTTATTTGGATTATTCAGAGACCATACAAATATTTATAAATTTATTCATAGGCTCGTTCGGTATGGTTTTCATTTCAAATTTCGTGAGCGCACTAACGCTTGGTGCCAGAAGAACAATTTTTTTGAAAGCAATTATAATGATACCACTATTTGTGCCTTTTATTATTTTTGGCTCTGATACTGGTTCTTGGCCAATTCTATTAGCATTATCAATGCTTTCTTTCGTTATCTCCATATATGTAACTGCATATGGTCTGCGTCTTTATGGAGAGTAGGCAATACTTCAAGTCGATATATATATATTAGAAAATGTATATTAAAATTAAAAATAACCATATTGAACTTATCAAGTCTGCTAATCCATACCTAATTTTTGCAACAATTATTGTATTTATAATAGGCTTATATTATTCACTTTTTCAATCTCCTCCAGATTATATTCAAGGAGATTCGATGAGGATTATGTATATACATGTTCCCTCAGCATGGTTTGCACTCATGACTTATTCAATTTTAGCTGGTTCATGTGTTCTTTGGTTCATAACCCGAAACCCCCTTTTTAATATTGTTGCAAGATCAATTGCTCAAGTAGGAATGGTATTTACTTTAATGTCATTGATAACTGGAAGTATATGGGGCAAGCCTACATGGGGTGTATGGTGGGTATGGGATGCGAGACTAACTTCTATGTTAATATTATTTTTTCTTTACATCGCTTATATCTTTCTTTGGCAGGCAATATCAAACAAGGAACTTGCTTCAAAAATATCAGCAGCACTAGCAATAATAGGTTTTATCAATATACCAATAATTAAATTTTCAGTTGATTGGTGGAATACTTTGCATCAACCTGCTTCAATTTCAAAACTTTCTGCACCAAGTATTGATGTAAGTATGCTAATTCCATTATTTATAATGACAGCTGCCTGTTTTTTATTTCTAGTAACAGTATCGCTAATTAGATTCAGGCTTGTTCTGATTGAAAATAAAATGTTGAGGACCAGCAGCTTATGAATGAATTATTAGATATGGGTGGATACGCAATTTTTGTTTGGTCCTCATATGGTATTTTTTTCTTTTCCTTAATTATATTTTTTTTAATCAATATATTAAATTTAAGGAAGTACGAAAAAATTTTTAATAAATTAAAAAACAAAATTGAGTAGTTTAGTAAAAAGCAGATTAATTAAATTTCTCTTAAGTTTAATTATTGTTTCAATCGCAGTATTGATAATTATTTTTAATTTAAGAGATAATATTATTTATTTTTACGGCCCGACTGAACTTTTAAAAAATTCAGATAAACAAGGTCAAATAATGAGGTTGGGAGGCCTTGTATCAGTAGACTCTTTTCAAAACGAAACTGATAGTATTTTTTATTTCAGTATTACTGATGGCGAAAACGAAATTGATGTGAAATATGAGGGTATTCTGCCAAATTTATTTGCTGAGGACAAGGGAGTTGTAGTTGAGGGGGTTTATATGAATGATGGTAGATTTATTGCAAACAAAGTCTTAGCTAAGCATGATGAAAACTATATGCCTCCTGAAGTCATAGAAACACTTAAAAAATCTGGCAAATGGCAGGGTGAATGAGTTTATATATTTTTTATATTTCAAATTTTTTACTACTTCTTTGTCTAACTGCATCACTAATGCAGTCTAGTAAAATTATAAATAATAAAATATTCACCAGACCTGGTATTATTGTGTTGGCGTATGTACAGTTAATTTCAATATCATTATCATTTTTAATTCTAATTTATCTTTTTCTTATTTCAGATTTTAATTTTGATTTAGTTTATTTCAATTCTCATTCAGAAAAACCACTTATATATAAATTCTCTGGCGTTTGGGGAAATCATGAAGGAAGTATGCTTTTATGGATACTAATTTTGGTCTTGTTTAATTTTTTATTTGCCCTTTCGAGAAGAATTTCAGAACGGTTTAAAGAGATAACAGTTGCGATACAGAGTATTATGATCTTTGGATTTGTCGCATTTTTATTTCTTTTATCAAATCCATTTTCGTTAAATCAAAATAATTTTTTTGACGGGATTGGTTTAAATCCTATTTTACAAGATCCACTCCTAGCAATTCATCCACCTGTGTTGTATGTAGGCTATGTTGGTTTTTCTCTGGTATTCAGTTTAGCAATCGCAGGGTTGATTACTAAAGAAGTCGATCAGCAATGGGCTTCAATTGTTAAACCTTGGGTTTTTTCTGCATGGGCGTTTCTTACAGCTGGGATAGCTCTAGGTTCATTCTGGGCTTATTACGAACTCGGTTGGGGAGGTTATTGGTTTTGGGATCCAGTTGAGAATGCATCGCTAATGCCGTGGATTGCCGCAACTGCATTAATTCACTGTGTGTTGATACTTCAGAAAAGAAATGTAATGCAATCTTGGACTATTATTTTAGCCATACTTACATTTTCATTGAGTTTAGTTGGAACATTTCTTGTCCGATCTGGAATTCTTAATTCAGTTCATACCTTCGCTAGTGATCCAGGAAGAGGCCTATTTATTTTATTATTTATTTTTCTTATACTTGTCTTTTCTTTTAGTTTATTTGCATACAACTCTGAAAAAATTAATAAGACAAGTAGTATGGGTTTGATCAGCAGGGGTACAGGTATACAGGTAAATAACTGGCTTTTGATAACTATTTTAACGATTGTTTTCTTAGGAACCATGTACCCTCTCGCAACTGATTTATTACTTAATAAGAGCTTAACTGTTGGGCCAAAATATTACTCAACAACTATAGCCCCCATCATAATACTTTTTCTTTTTTTTATGTTTATATCTCCGCGTTTGGGATGGACTGACACAAAACTCTATAAAATAATAATTCAATTGCGATATCTCATTATTACATCATTAACTATAACATTGATAACCAGTTTATATTTTGAATTATTTAATTTGACTGAAATCTTAATTATCTTCTTTAGTTTACTTTTAATAATTTCTTCTGTGACAGCTAGTATAAACTTTAATAAGCAAAATATTTTAGTAAGGACCAACTTAGGCCAAAATCTTGCACATGCTGGATTTGGTATCTTGATGATGGCAGTTGTAAGTAATGCTGTGTATTCTGAGGAGAGAATTTATAACGCTAAAGTTGGAGATAATTTACAATTGCAAAAATATATTTTTAGTTTTGATAAAATAGAGCAAGTTGAGGAAAGCAATTATAATTCACTAAAAGCATATTTCCTTATGAAAAAAGATGGGAAATTAATAGATACATTTACTCCTGAAATCAGATTTTATTCAAACCCACCTACAATTACTTCAGAAGCAAGTATTTTGCACAAGTTTTTTTCAGATATTTACCTTGTCATGAATGTTCCTCAAGATCAGCAGTCAATAAGTGTCAGAATGCATATTAAACCTTTCATGACAATACTTTGGTTAGGTACATTGATGATAATCATTGGGGGGATTATATCTGCTTCTATAAGGGTCGGACGTTTCGATGAAAAGTAATTATTTAAAATTTTTACCTTTAGTCTTAATAATACTATTAAGTATATTCTTATTTTTTTCTTTAAATAATGACACATCAAAACTTTCAAGTCCTCTTGTTGGAAAAAAAGTACCAGAATTTTCTTTACCGAACCTTTTTGGACAGGAAGAGCTAACAAATTTAGACTTAAATAGTGAAAATCCAATTTTATTAAATGTGTGGTCTTCTTGGTGCATTCCGTGTCGAGCAGAACACGACATATTAATGGTATTGTCAGAACTTTATGAAGTGGAAATATTTGGCTTAAATTATAAAGATAATAATGAAGAAGCAAAAAATTTCATAAATGATCTTGGAAATCCATTTGTCAAAATTGGTTCTGACAATTCAGGAAGAACAGCTATCGATCTTGGAGTTTACGGAGTTCCAGAGACATATATTATTGCTAACGGCAAAATTATTTATAAACATATTGGTCCAATTCATATGAATGAGATGGAAGATAAAATTCTCCCAATAATTAGGGATAATTGAGGTATGACTAAGATAATTAAGATATTTTTACTCCTTTTTTTGCTGCAAAATAACGCTATAGCTGAAGATCCTAGGGCAATTGAGCTTTTTAAAGAGGTAAGGTGTCTTGTATGTCAGGGCCAAACAATTCATGAGTCTAATGCAGAATTAGCGGAGGATATAAAAAATCTTATTCGTGAAAAAATTAGCCAAGGTGAGACCGATCGCCAAATTAAAGAATATCTAGTAGAAAAGTATGGTGATTGGATTTTAATGACACCTCCATTTAACAGTCTTACTTATGTATTATGGTCTTTTCCATTCCTCATCATGATAATTGGAGCTTTTGCAATTTATAGACAAAAAAAAGGCCAAGTCTAATTTTTGACAATTTGTAGATATCTTTTAAACAATTTGTAATTTTATATTATAGTGCAATTAAAAGAGGTGTTTATGAAATCAAAAATTTATGCATTTTTACTATTTTTCTTCCTAGGCCTGAATTTTACTTTAGCGGGTGGAATTGAAGATGAAACAAAAGATTATGAGGATGTCGAGCTTACAACAAGAGAAGATATTTCTGAATTTCAAGAGTTACAAGAACCATTATATGAAAAACTAGATGAAATTGTTGCTAAGGATTGCTCAGATGGTCAAAGAATAATTAAATATTCTAAGGGATGTGTAACGTGGTCTGGTGGCCATATTTCTGAGGGTGAAGAACCAGATTATTTTGTTAGATATTAATTTTATATAATGAAAATAATTGGATCAATTCTATCATTACTAATTTTAGTGCTTTATGGGTTTAGTGCTCAATCCAATGAAGAAAACATGTGGTCTTTTTCATTAGGTCAATTTGATATAAACGACACTGTTGACTCATCTGAAATAAGATTTGAATATTTGTACGCAAATAACTTTTTAAGAAATAATTACGATCTTAAACCTTTCTTAGGTGCTATGAGAAACGGAGATAACGGTAAATATATTTATTCAGGTTTAAGAAAAGATATTGGAATTTCAGAAAAATGGTTTTTTACTCCAAGCTTTGCGTTGGGATATTATGATCGAGGAGATAGCAAAGATTTAGGATATAATCTTGAATTTAGAAGTCAGATTGAGTTTTCATATAAACTTAAATCAAGTCGAATAGGATTTAATTTAAATCATATATCCAATGCAAGCATTGGTGATACGAATCCTGGGACAGAAAGTGCAACGATCTCACTCATAAGACCTTTTTAATTTTTTATAAAATTATTGGAAAATTGCTCAGGATCAAAATCAATAAGATCGCTGATTTGCTCACCACTACCAATTGCTAAAATTGGTATTTTTGTTTTGTTGGAAATTGATACTAGTGTTCCTCCTGCTGCATTGGAGTCAAATTTCGTCATAATAATACCAGTAATTTTCGTAAATTTATTAAATTCTTCCACTTGTTTTAAGGCATTTTGCCCTGTTGTGGCATCAATCGATATTATTGAATCATGAGGAAGTGTTTCATCGTGTTTTTTAAGCACTCGGTCAATTTTACCTAATTGATCCATTAAATCAGTTTTGTTCTGAAGCCTTCCAGCTGTATCGATTATAACTACGTCAATATTATTTTTATTTGCATATTCAATTGACTTAAATACTATACTTGCTGGGTCAGATTTGTCAGCATCTCTTATAAAGTCTGTTCCTATTTTATCAGCCCATTCATTCAATTGTTCCACAGCTGCTGCTCTAAAAGTATCAGCAGCAACCAACAGTATATTTTTTCCCTCTTTATGAAATTGATTTGCCAGTTTTGCAATTGTTGTAGTTTTACCTGATCCATTTACTCCAACCATTAATATAACGTAAGGTTTTGTGTTATTTTTATAATCAATTTTTTTTATATTTGTAGATACAATTTCATTTATAATTTTACTAAGAGACGATTGAATTTCTTCCAGCGAAGGAGCATTAGAAAATTTTTCATTTCCTAATTTTGCCGTAATAAGTTCTGATGTTTCAACATCAACGTCAGAAGTAATGAGAAGATCCTCAAAATCCTGTATTGTATTTTGATCAATTTTTTGATTTGCAAATACTTTTGCGAGGCCAGATTTTAAACTCTTAAACAATTATATTTCCAATTAAGCCTTCTTGACGCTTTCCAGTGACAAGCATTTTTATTATTTTACCCGCTTCAAAACTATCATCGAGAAAGACTTTTGCAAATGTGTCTGACCTACCTTGATTTTGACTCTCAACAATAAGGTTAATCTCTTTATTTTTAAGCTTATCGTAGTGTTCAGTAATCTTTCGCTCACCAATATTTCTGAGTATTTTTGCTCTTTTTTTTATAATTTCTCGATCTAGTTGAGGCATTTTAGCAGCTGGCGTTCCATCTCTCGGTGAAAATGGAAACACGTGCAAAAAAGTAATATTACATTCATCTATAAGCCGCACTGAATTTAGAAACATTTCCTCCGTCTCTGTTGGAAATCCAGCAATTAAATCTGCACCAAATACAATATCAGGTCTGACAGCTCTGATACGCTCTATCACATTAATTGTATCTTCTCTTGAATGTCTTCTTTTCATTCTTTTTAAAATCATGTTATCGCCAGCCTGTAGAGATAAATGAATATGAGGAAGTAAACGTTTCTCGCTCCCGTAAAGATTTATTAATTCATCATCTATCTCTGCAATATCAAGTGATGACAGTCTTAGTCTATTAAGTTGAGGCAGATTATTGAGAATAATTTTTACTAACTTTGACAATGAAATTTTTTCCTTTAAATCACTACCATAGCTTGTGAGATCAACGCCAGTCAGCACTATCTCTTTGTAGTTCTTCTCTAGAAGTAATTTTATTTGTTTAATGATATTGTTTGGATGTACACTTCTTGAGTTACCCCGTCCATATGGAATGATACAAAATGTACACCTATGATCACATCCATTTTGTATTTGTACAAATCCTCTTATTCTGTTTTTAACTTTACTTATAATTGGCGAAATTGCCTGTTCATTTTCGAATATATCTCCTACTAAATTTACGGGCTTATTACTTTCTCTTATAGTTTTATAGGTTGAGGATTCTAATTTTTCTTTATTTCCAATGATGGAGTCAACTTCGCTCATTGCTTCAAAATCCTTTTTATGTATCTGTGCAGCACAACCAGTAAGAACGATTTGACTTTGTTGATTTTCTTTTTTTACTTTTCTAATTTCATTTTTCAGATCAGAAATAGTTTTATTTGTAACAGCGCAACTATTAATAAAAATATGGTTCTTAAGATTGTTATCTTTTGCGTATTTTCTTATAACTTCAGACTCATAAAAATTCAGTCTACATCCGTAAGTTTTAATTTCTGGATCTTTCATTACTTATTTGATTTCGATTTTTTAAATATAGAGCAAATGCAAGAACTTCATACAATATATGACTCATATGATAGATAAGAGGCAATTTAATAAAATTATAAAGCCATTTATACCTTGGAAGTTGAGACCATATCAGTAAAAAAGCATCAATTCCTTCCAATATCTTTCCATCATGTTTAGCATGGAGACGTCTTATCAATTGACTTGGTTCTTTTGAGGTTTCCTTTTCAGCAACTTTATTTTGAGTAACATCGACCCAATCAATAACATTATTAAGTTTCTTATAGTGGTTTATTTCAAACCTACAGATACTGCATGAGTTATTGAAGTATATTTTAGTATTTTTTTTAGAATTTTTATTTCTCACAGCTTATATTTATCAGTAAAATTTATCTCAGTTGGACCCGTCATAATAATATTGTCACTACTTTTGTAATATATTTCTAAATCACCTCCTGGCAATGTTACCTTCACCTTATCTTTTATCAATCCCATTTCAACTCCTGCTACAGCTGTTGCACAAGCAGCCGTACCACAAGCATTTGTTTTTCCTGCACCCCTTTCCCATACATTTAGTAAAATATGGTTATCACTTTTTAACTTTGCAAAACTCACATTTATTTTTTCAGGAAAAAGATTATCATTTTCAATTAAAGATCCAAAACTTTCAACATCATATTTTTCGATTTCATCATCAAAAAAAATAATATGTGGATTACCAATATTAACTAAAAATGGTTTTTTTAAGGTAAGGTCCTTGATTGAAAAATTTATATCCTCTGGATCAACATCTTTAATCAAGGGGATTTCGTTCCATTCAAATTTTGGCTTGCCCATATTTACACTAACTGTGACATCGTCAATCTTTTCACATGCAATTGTTCTTTCACGTGTTGTTAAGTTTATTTTATCACTCTTTGTTTCTTTCATTAAAAAGTTTGCGACACAACGCGAACCATTTCCACAAGCATCTATTTCATTTCCATCTGAATTAAAAAATTTAATCAGGGGATCTCTGTTATTTTGTGACTTCCTAATCATTATTAGTTGATCGCAGCCAACACCTTTTGTTCTGTTGCAAATTAATTTTACTTGTTCTTCTGATAAATCAAATTCAGATACTCTTTGGTCAATAACAATAAAATCATTTCCCAGGCCATTCATCTTTATGAACTTAAACTCATGCATAATCACTTTATATTGAGCCAATTTTGATTTTTCCAGCAAATAAGAAATTAAATGAAACTTGACATTAACTTACTGAAGTAATAAAAAAACTCACGTTTTCCGTCAGAAATATTATTTCTGCGGTGCCATAAATCAAGGTATCGACACCAGTCAGCGATTTTCGCCCATTGGTGCAATACCTGCTGAAGGAGAGTTTATTTTGTTTGAAAACCTTAGTAATCGGTTTGAGGAAATATTTAAGAGTTTAAAAAAGACAGGTTCTATTGATGAGGCCTCTCTCGATATTGCAATGAGAGATATTCGAAGAGCTCTTCTTGAAGCTGATGTTGCATTGCCAATTGCTAAAAAATTCATAGAGGATGTCAAAAAAGAGTCGATTGGAAAGGAAATCATTCGATCAATAACCCCTGCACAAATGATAACAAAAATTGTCAATGATCAATTAATTCAAATTTTAGGGTCAGCTTCACCCGAATTCCAAATAAACGATAATCAAGTTTCATCTTATTTATTTGCAGGACTTCAAGGTTCTGGCAAGACAACGACTGTTGGTAAAATCGGTAATTATCTCAAAAGTAATTACGATAAGAAGATTTTATTTGTTTCACTAGATACTACAAGACCAGCTGCTTTTGATCAGCTAAAAAAACTTTCTGAGTTAATTGATGTAACAATTTTACCCAAACTCGAAAATCAAATGCCTGTCGATATTGTATCAAGAGCAAAACAATTTGCTGAATTACAGGAAATTGATTGTGTTTTATATGATACAGCGGGGAGAATGAATGTTGAAGAAGGGTTAATGAGCGAATTGAGTTTGCTCGAAAAAGAAATTAACCCTCTAGAAACGATACTTGTTTTAGACAGCCTAACAGGCCAGGAGGCAGTGAATGTTGCTAGCGATTTTGCAAAAGCAATCAATATTACTGGCTCTATTCTTACTAGGATAGATGGCGATGCTCGAGGTGGGGCCGCACTAAGCATGAAGTACATTACTGATTGTCCAATTAAATTTATGGGAGTTGGGGAGCAAGTTGAGGATCTTGAAAAATTTCATCCAGAGCGAATTGCCAATCGTATTCTTGGAATGGGCGATGTTGTAACCTTAGTTGAAAAAGCTGCTGAAACTGTTGATCAAGAAGAAGCAGAAGAAATGGCCAAAAAATTACAAAAAGGAGAATTTGACCTCGACGATTTGCTTAGTCAAATCAGACAGATGAAAAAAATGGGCGGCATTTCGGGTATGATGAAATTTATTCCTGGACTAAGTAATCTGAGCGATAAGATCCCACAAAATACTAATCCTGACAATTCAATCGCTAAACAAGAAGCAATTATCCTCTCAATGACAAAATACGAGCGGACCAAGCCAAAGATAATTAATGGATCAAGGAAAAAAAGAATAGCGGCAGGATCAGGGACTTCAGTATCTGAAATAAATAAAATTCT
Organism: uncultured Pelagibacteraceae bacterium; assembly: GCA_902588785.1. GTDB lineage: Bacteria > Pseudomonadota > Alphaproteobacteria > Pelagibacterales > AG-422-B15 > CACNXQ01. The sequence continues at coordinate 49,537 of CACIQL010000001.1, read as the reverse complement.
AAAACAACATAGAAAGATGTCAGACATGATGAAGAAGTTATCTAGAAAAGGGGGAGGATCAATTGATCCAAATATGTTAGCAGGCCAACTTGGAAGTGGCATGCCGAATGATTTTTTTAAAAATAAATTTTAATTATTAACAAATAAAAGGAGAATAAAATGGCGTTAAAAATAAGACTATCGAGAGCAGGTTCAAAAAAAAGGCCTGTATACAGAGTTGTAGTTGCAGACTCAAGAAATCCACGAGATGGTAGATTTATTGAAAAGGTAGGATTGTACAATCCTCTTTTACAAAAAGATAATAAGGATAGGATCCAACTAAACTTAGATTCTATAAAACAATGGATTTCTAAAGGAGCAAAACCAACAGATAAGGTTGCAAGATTTTTGGGAGAAGCCGGCGTAATACCAATGCCAGCTCAAGGTAACAATCCAAAAAAAGCTCAGCCAAAAAAGAAAGCACAAGAGAGATTAGCTGCAGCTGAGGAAGCAAAAAATCAGCCTGCTCCTGAAGCTCCAGCAGAAGAGACTCCAGCAGAGGAAGCTCCAGCAGCAGAAGCAAAAACTGATGAAGCTCCAGCAGAAGAGACTCCAGCAGAGGAAGCTCCAGCAGAAGAGGAGAAAAAAGACTAAGCTTATTAATTATGTCCCAATTGATAGTTATTGGAGAAGTAAGAGCAGTTCACGGTTTAAAGGGTCATTTCAAGGTTACATCATATACAGAAACGCCAGACGATGTATTTAGATATGGCCCCTGTAGACTTGGGAAAAAATATTCAAATATCACTCTTAAAAAATTGAAAGAGTTAAAAACTGGTTTTATTGCTAGTTGTGAACAAATTAAAACAAGGGAGTTGGCTGAAAAAATTGTAGGGCTTACAATAGAAATCGATCAATCGTATTTACCAGCTATAAAAAAATTAAACCAATACTATTACCACCAATTAATTAATTTAATTGTAAAAACTAATGATGGAAAAAATATTGGAAAAGTAATATCTGTTCAGAATTATGGTTCATCGGATTTACTAGAAATAAGAAAAAAAAATGCTAAAGACTACTTTATTCCAATAAGTGAAAATACAATAAAAAAAATTGATCTTATAAAAAAAATTATTATTACAAAAAATATCAATGAGTATATAGGCTAGTAATGTATCGAGTAAAAATTATCACACTTTTCCCAAATAGTTTTCCTGGACTTTTAAATACAGGAGTCGTGGGTAAGGCATTAAAGAAAAAAATATGGTCATTAAAAACAATTGATCCGAGAAAATATTCAAAAGGTAATTACAAAAAAGTAGATGATACCACAGCTGGTGGCGGTCCTGGTATGGTTTTAAAAGCAGATGTAATCGGGAAATCTGTTGATGCATGTTACAAGAATATAAAATCTAAAGATAGTTATCCAATGATATATTTAAGTCCTCGCGGTACTCCTTTAACTCAAAGTAAAGTTATTAATTTTTCAAAGATGAAAGGAATTAATATTCTCTGTGGTAGATATGAAGGCATTGATCAACGCATACTCGATTTCTATCCTATTGAGGAAATAAGTATTGGAGACTACATACTAGCGGGTGGTGAAATAGCTTCCCAGGTTTTAGTGGAGTCAATAGTGAGACTGTTGCCAGGAACACTTGGTGACATGAAGTCTGCTAGTTCAGAGACCTTCTCAAAAGACCTTCTTGAATACCCCCAGTATACAAGGCCTAAAAAATGGAAAAATTTAACAATTCCAGACATATTGCTCTCTGGAAATCATAGAAATATTAGTGAGTGGCGCTTAAAACAATCTGAAAAACTGACGCAAAAAGTTAGGCCAGATTTATGGAAAAACTACAAAAAAAGCAAGACAAGGAAGAAATAAAGTATTAAAACACGGTGCGAGGCTACCATGAACATCATAGAACAATTCGAAAAAGACCAGATAAAGTCACTAGTCAAAGGTAAGAAAATACCACAATTCCATCCAGGAGATACGGTAAGAGTTAATGTTAAGGTACGTGAGGGTACACGTGAGAGAATACAGGCATTCGAGGGCGTTTGTATCAGAAAGAAAAATAGAGGTCTAAGTTCTTCATTTACAGTAAGAAAAATTTCTTTCGGTGAGGGAGTAGAAAGAGTATTTCCAATCTTTAGTCCGTCTATTGACTCCATCTCGATTGTAAGAAGTGGACAAGTCAGAAGAGCTAAGCTTTACTATCTTAGAGATCTAACCGGTAAGAAAGCAAGAATCGTTGAGAGAATTCGAAAGAAGCAACCAGATCTTGCTAGTTTATATATTGATGAGAGTGAAGAAGTTGCAGAAGAAGAAATTGTTGCTTCTAATGAGCCTGTGCAAGATGAGAGTGTTGAAGTTGCAGCTGATGCTTCTCAAGCTGAGGAAAAAACAGAATCTGAAGTTGATGAGTCTGCTCAAGAACAAGTTCCTGAAGATAATGCTGAAAGTTCAGAAGAATCAGAAACAACAAAAGAATAATTACTTCTTCCTCGTTTTTTTTTGTTAATCAAAGTTATTTATGAGTACTCCAAAGACATTATACGATAAAATATGGAATGATCATTTAGTTTCAGAAAATGAAGATGGAACATCAATCATTTATATTGACAGACATCTTGTTCATGAAGTTACAAGCCCCCAAGCATTTGAAGGACTAAAAATTGCAAACAGATCAGTTAGAAAACCTAATTTTACATTAGCCACTGCTGATCACAATATTCCTACAACAAATAGAGATGAGGGAATATCAGATCCAGAGTCTAAGTTACAGGTAGATACTCTTGAAGAGAATTGTAAAGAGCATGGAATTACTTTTCTTTCTATGTCTGATAAAAGACAGGGCATAGTTCATATTATTGGACCGGAGCAAGGTTTCACACAACCAGGAATGACTATCGTTTGTGGTGATAGCCATACTTCAACACACGGTGCCTTCGGTGCCCTTGCATGGGGAATTGGAACTTCTGAAGTGGAACATGTTCTTGCAACTCAAACATTGGTACAAACTAAAGCTAAGAATATGCAAATTAATATACAAGGTGAACTGCCACTGGGTGTCACAGCAAAAGATATTGTTTTAAAGATTATTCAAACAATTGGAACTGCTGGAGGTACTGGATATGTTATTGAATACACAGGTGATGCTATCAAATCCCTAACAATGGAGGGAAGAATGACTGTCTGTAATATGTCAATTGAAGCGGGAGCAAGAGCTGGTTTAATCAGTCCTGATGAAAAAACAATTGAATACTTAAAGGGAAGACCATTTTCACCAGCAGAAAATGAATATCAATCAGCATCAGATTATTGGTTGTCGCTAGCTTCTGATGAAGGTGCAGCTTATGACAAAACAGTAAATATTGATGCAAGCGATATCATTCCACAAGTCACATGGGGCACAAGTCCTGAGGATGTCGTTTCAATCGATGGATTGGTTCCAAACCCTGAGGACGAAAGCGATGAGACAAAGAAAAAATCAATGATTAGAGCTTTGGAATACATGGGCCTCGTTCCGAACACACCACTTAAAGAGGTAAAAGTAGATAAGGTATTTATTGGTTCATGCACTAATGGACGGATTGAAGACTTAAGAGCTGCATCAAAAATTGCAAAAGATAGAAAAGTTGCGGACCATGTAAATGCAATAATCGTTCCTGGGTCTGGTTTAGTAAAACAGCAGGCAGAAGAGGAGGGTTTGGATAAAATATTTATTGAGTCAGGCTTTGAATGGAGAGAGCCTGGATGTTCTATGTGTCTTGCAATGAATGCTGATAAACTTAAACCTCAAGAAAGATGCGCTTCCACTTCAAACAGAAACTTTGAAGGTAGGCAAGGAAGAGGAGGTCGTACTCATTTAATGAGTCCAGCTATGGCTGCTGCTGCGGCTATTAATGGAAAACTATCAGACTGTAGAGAGATATAATGGAAAAATTTAAAAAAATAGAGAGTAATGCAATTCCTTTACCAATGGTGAATGTTGATACTGATATGATTATTCCAAAACAATTTCTCAAAACAATTAAGCGAACAGGTTTAGGTAAAAATTTATTTTATGAATTAAGATATGATGAAAAAGATGCACCCATAGACTCGTTTGTCCTTAATCAAGATAAATATAAAGACTCTCAAATTTTGATTACTGGTAAAAATTTTGGCTGCGGGTCATCTCGTGAACATGCACCTTGGTCAATCTTAGATTATGGTATTAAATGCATCATCGCTTCGAGCTTTGCGGATATTTTTTATAATAATTGTTTCAAGAATGGTATTCTTCCAATCAAATTAGAAGAGTCTGAAGTAACTAAATTACAAAAAGCAGCAGAAAACAGCCTTAGTTTTACAATTGATTTAGAAAATCAGAAGATTTCTTATATTGATAAAAATATAAATCATGATGTAAGTTTTGAACTTGATAAAGCCAAAAAAACTAGCCTATTAGAGGGTTTAGACGATATTGGATTGACACTAGCTAAAGTTAATCATATTTCTGATTTTGAAAATAAGCAAATATCAAGAACACCCTGGTTGTATAGCCAACAAATAAAATGAGCAATTCTTATAAATTATTAGTCTTACCTGGCGACGGTATAGGGCCTGAAGTAATGAAGGAGGTCATAAAGGTTGCTAAGAGTATTGGTGAACTTAGTAAAGTTAAATTTGAGATAGAAGAGGACGATATTGGTGGATCTGCCTATGATCGCTATGGCACGCCTCTATCTGATGAGACTCTTGAAAAAGCTAAAAACTCTCACGCAGTTTTACTTGGTGCTGTGGGTGGAGAAAAATGGGATAATTTAGATTTTTCTCTTAAACCTGAACAAGGCCTTTTGAGAATTAGAAAAGAATTAGACTTGTTTGCAAACTTAAGGCCTGCTTTATGTTTTGAGTCAATGGTTGACGCCTCTTCTCTTAAACCAGACTTAGTATCAGGTCTCGATATATTAATTGTTAGAGAGCTTACCGGTGGTATTTATTTTGGTGAACCAAGAGGTATTGAAGATAAAGGTAACGGAAATCGTATTGGAATTAACACTCAATCCTACAGCACTGATGAAGTTAGAAGAGTTGCACGAATAGCATTTGAACTAGCAAGCAAAAGAGGTAATAGGGTTACGTCTTGTGAAAAATCAAATGTGATGGAGTCTGGAATATTGTGGAGGGAAGAAGTCTCTTATGTGCACGAAAATGAATACTCAAATGTCGAGTTATCTCATATGTATGCAGATAATTGTGCAATGCAATTAGTTAGAAACCCTAAACAGTTTGATGTTATTGTTACTGATAATTTATTTGGAGATATTCTGTCAGACGAGGCGGCCATGCTCACAGGTTCGCTTGGAATGTTACCTTCCGCTTCTTTGGGTGCGGTCGATAGGAATAATTTTAGAAAGTCTTTATACGAGCCAGTTCATGGGTCTGCACCGGACATAGCTGGTAAAGGAATAGCGAACCCAATTGCATCTATTCTTAGTTTTGCAATGTGTTTAAAGTACTCATTCAATATGGACAAGGAGTCAGATCTTATAAATAAGGCGGTGAATAATGTACTTGCCAGTGGCTTTAAAACTGCGGATTTAATTGGCGATGATAACAAAAACCTATCAACAGTTGAAATGGGTGATCAAATATTAAATCAAATAAAAGAAAACTTTTAAATTATGAATTTTAATATTGCTATAGTGGGTGCCACAGGAAATGTCGGAAGAGAAATGTTAAATATTCTCTCTGAAAAAAAATATGATGCGTCAAAAATATTTCCTGTTGCTTCTAGTAGAAGTGAAGGGATGGAAATTGAATTTGGGGAGGATAAACTAATTGTAGAATCTATTGAAAAGTTTGATCCTTCAAAAGTAGAATTGGCACTCTTCTCTGCTGGAGCTAGTACCTCAAAGGCATGGGCACCAAAATTTGCAGAAAAAAACTGTATTGTTATAGATAACTCTAGTCATTTTAGAATGGAAGAAGATATTCCTCTGGTCGTACCTGAGGTTAACCCAAGTGATCTAAATAATTATAAAAAAAGAAATATAATTGCTAATCCAAACTGCTCAACAATTCAATTGGTGGTTGCCTTAAAACCATTGCACGAAATTTCAAAAATAAAAAAAGTTATTGTATCAACTTATCAATCTGTTTCGGGTGCAGGTAAGGCTGGTATGGACGAGTTGTTTGAGCAAACAAAAAATATGTTCTCTGATGATATTAAAGATAATGTTAAGTTTACCAAACCAATTGCCTTTAATGTTATACCTCATATTGATAAATTCATGGATGATGGATACACAAAAGAAGAATTAAAAATGAGACAAGAAACTCATAAAATTTTAAGTAATGAGATCAGCTTTAGCGCTACATGCGTTCGCGTTCCTGTATTTATTGGTCACTCTGAAGCTGTAAATATTGAGTTTGAAAACAAAATTTCAGTAGAAGAAGCACGTGAAGCTATTAAAAATGCTCCTGGGTGCACACTTCTTGATGAAAGAGCTGATGGAGGTTATGTAACTCCAAAAGAGTGTGCTGGAAATGACGATACTTATGTATCGCGAATTCGAGAGGATACGTCTACAAAAAATGGATTATCTATTTGGGTAGTTTCTGATAATTTAAGGAAAGGTGCTGCTTTAAATACAATCCAAATTGCTGAAATGCTAATTGAGGAACATTTATCTAAATGAGACAAGATGTAAGAAAACCAAGAAGAAGCGTACTTTATGTTCCCGGATCTAATCCAAAAGCATTAAAAAAAAGTAGCACGCTTGATGTAGATGCAATTATTTACGACTTAGAAGACTCGGTAGCTGCAAATGCCAGAAATGATGCACGTACAGCGATTATCGATATTATAAATTCTGGTGTAAACAAAAATAAGGAACAGGTGATAAGATTAAATGCTTTGGATACTGATGATGGTAAAATAGATATTAAGGTCTTAGACAAATGTAACCCTGATGCAATATTAATTCCTAAGGTAAATGAAGCTAAAGATGTTAGAGCTTTTGAAAAATATCTTAAAAATAAAGAAACTAAAATTTGGGTTATGATGGAAACAGCTTTATCCATTGTAAACGCATATGATATTGCAAAGTCATCAAAATATTTAAAATGTTTTGTAATGGGGACTAATGACTTATCTGCAGAGTTGGGTATAGAAGAAGAGCTAAAGAGAACTGCGTTAGTTACAAGTTTTGAGAAATGTATGATGGCAACAAAAGCCTACAAACTATCACTGCTTGATGGAGTCTTTAATGACATCAAAGACGCAAATGGATTTGAAGAAGAGTGCATCTATAGCCATGGCCTCGGATTTGATGGTAAAACCTTAATACACCCAGGACAAATACAGATATGCAATAAAATATTTACTCCTACGGCTGAACAACTAGACAAAGCAAAACGAATTGTTGCTGCCTTTGAGGATGCAAGAAAAAAGGATCCAAATGTTGGAGTAATTACGCTTGAAGGCAGTCAGATAGAGGAATTACACGTAAATCATGCAAAACGAATTATAGAAGCAGAATTGCTTGTTTCAAAAGTTACAGCACTAGATCAATCAGAAGTTATACAAACTTCTTCAAGTAAATACAAAATTGGTAACTTTTTTGAAAATTTTAAGCTAGGACAAAAAATAATACACGCAACTCCACGAACAATAACATATGGAGATTGTGCACTTTATACAGCTTTATACGGTTCAAGGTACGCCCTACACTGCTCAGATGAGTTTGCAAAAAAACTCTCATTAGAAAAATCGCCAATTGATGATTTCCTTCTATTTAATATAGCTTTTGGGAAAACTGTCCCAGACATATCTTTAAATGCAATTGCTAACTTAGGTTATGCAGAGTGTAAATTTTTAAAGCCAGCTTATCCAGGTGATACAATTAGTTCAACGTCAGAAGTGATTGGCATTAAAGAGAATTCAAGTGGTGAAAATGGAGTAGTTTATGTTCACTCCGTAGGAACTAATCAGCATGGTGAACCAGTTATTGATTATAAAAGATGGGTTATGGTTAGAAAAAAAAATAGAAATCTAATTAAAGCAGAACCGTCAATACCTGAATTAAAAAAAGAGCTTACAAGTGAGGAAGTTGTAGCAATTGCAAAAAAATATGATTTTGATTGTAAAGGATATGATTATAAAGCTTCAGGCTCTGATCTTTGTTATGAGGATTATTCTATTAACGAAAAAATAAATCATATTGACGGTATGACAGTTGAGGAAGCTGAACATATGATGGCAACAAAATTATACCAGAACAACGCCAAAGTTCACTTTAACCATTTTGTTGAAAAAGGTGGTAGGTTTGGAAAAAGAATTGTTTACGGCGGTCACGTTATAAGTTTAACAAGAGCTTTATCGTTTAACGGACTTTCAAATGCTTTCAAAATTATTGCGATCAACGGTGGAACTCATGCATCACCGTGTTTTGCGGGAACAACTGTTTTTGCCTGGAGTTTAATTTTAGATAAAGTTGAAGTATCAGATTCTTTAGGTGCTATTCGAATCAGAACAAATGGAATTGGTGATGCACAAGCTTATCAGTTTCAACATCAGGATGGTGAAAAGCGTTTTGATCCATCTGTTTTGTTAAGTCTTGATTATTGGGCTTTAATTCCTAGAAAAAAATAATTTACTGTCGTTTAATCATTGGCAATTTGGTATATATAAATAATACTAATGAGCAGTCCCTTATCACCACATTTGCAAGTTTATAGATGGCAAATTACATCGATACTATCAATTCTTCATAGAATAACGGGTATTGCTTCATCATTAGGTGTAATCATATTAATAATATTTTTATATTCAATTAGCGCTGGCGAAGAAACTTTTCAATTTATAATTTCTTTATCAGGAAATATATTTATAAGAACAATATTAATAGGTCTTACGTTTTCATATTTGTTTTATTTTTTAAACTGCTTGAGGCACTTATTCTGGGATGTTGGTATTGGGCTTGATTTAAATACTGCCAAATTGACAGGTTGGATTACAATTTTGTTTACTGTTTTGCTCACTGTTCTATTTTGGGTTTTAATTATGGTTGGATATTAATTCTATGACTGCTAAAAATACTTGGAAACTTCATCGATGGAGCACGATCTTACTACTTCCGCTCGTTACTTATTTATTTTTAAAAATAATCCAACTTTCCACTCTGTCGTATCAATCAATTTTGAATGAATTTAGCAGCTTATGGGGTGTTGGGTTTATATTGATTTTCACGGTTTTAGGATTAATTCATATGAATACTGGTGTGAACGAAATCCTTGATGATTACGTCCACTCTGATGTGGTAAAGAAAATGTTAAATGTAGTAATTTCAATATTTTTCTTATTAATACTAATTTTTGTTTGTTTGTCCCTACTACTAATTTTTATAGGTTAACTTAATGAATTACGAAATTGAATATCATGATTACGATGTAGTTGTTGTTGGAGCCGGTGGATCTGGTTTGAGAGCGACAGTAGGCGCTGTTGAGAATGGTTACAAGACTGCATGTATTTCAAAAGTATTCCCAACTAGAAGTCATACGGTTGCAGCACAGGGAGGTATCTCCGCTGCACTTGGAAATATGGGTGATGATGATTGGAGATGGCATATGTATGATACCGTTAAAGGCTCTGATTGGCTTGGGGATCAGGATGCAATTGAGTATTTATGTAAAAATGCACCAAAAGCAGTTTTAGAGTTAGAAAATTACGGAGTTCCATTCAGTCGAACAGAGGACGGCAAAATTTATCAAAGAGCTTTCGGAGGAATGACAAAAAATTATGGTGAAGGTACTGCTCAAAGAACTTGCGCCGCCGCTGATCGAACAGGTCATGCAATAATTCATACTTTATACGGGCAATCGTTAAAACACGATGTTGACTATTACATTGAATATTTTGTGTTGGACTTATTAATGGTTGAGGGTGAATGCAGAGGTGTTGTTGCATGGTGCTTAGAGGATGGTAAGTTACATGTATTTAATTCTAAACAAACAGTACTAGCATCTGGTGGTTATGGTCGTGTCTATTTTTCTGCGACATCAGCTCACACGTGCACAGGCGATGGTAACGCTATGGTTTTAAGAGCTGGCTTACCTCTACAAGATATGGAATTTGTTCAATTTCATCCGACAGGTATTTATGGCGTTGGATGTCTTATAACAGAGGGTGCTAGAGGAGAAGGCGGCTATTTAGTCAACAGTGAGGGTGAACGTTTCATGGAAAGGTATGCACCATCAGCAAAAGACTTAGCTTCAAGAGATGTTGTATCTCGTTCTATAACAAAAGAAATTTTAGAGGGCAGAGGCGTTGGTAAAGATAGGGACCATGCTTATCTTCATCTTGATCATATCGACTCAGATATATTGGAAGAAAGATTGCCTGGTATTTCAGAGTCTGCAAAAGTTTTTGCAGGGGTAGACGTAACTAAAGAGCCAATTCCTATTATTCCTACAGTCCATTATAATATGGGTGGCATTCCAACAAACTTTCATGGAGAAGTAATGAATCTTGAAAAAGGAAATGAAACGGTCGTACGGGGTTTGATGGCGGTTGGTGAAGCTGCCTGTGTGAGCGTTCATGGTGCAAACAGACTTGGATCAAATTCTCTAATTGATTTAGTTGTATTTGGTAAAGCGGCTGCAGATAGAATAAATGATACGGTAAATAAAGATGAACCTAACAAGGAAATTCCAAGTAATGTAATAGACGAAGTCATTGCAAGATTTGATAGTACACGATCTTCTGATGGAGATATTTCAACTTCAGAATTAAGGTCTCAAATGCAGCGAGTTATGCAGAAACATTGTGCTGTTTTTAGAGATGACGAGATTATGTCTGAAGGAAAAAAACTTATTGAAGAAACTTGGTTAAACTCAGAGAATATTAAAATTAAAGACAAGTCACTTATATGGAACACTGATTTGTTAGAAACACTCGAGTATAAAAACCTAATCGCTCAAGCTGTAGTTACAATGAATTCAGCGCTTAATAGAAAAGAAAGCAGGGGGGCTCACGCTCGAGAAGATTTCAAAGAAAGAGATGATAAAAATTGGATGAAACATACAATGTCATGGCTGAATGATAAGAGTTGTGAATTGGATTATCGATCAGTGCACGAATACACATTATCAAATGAAGTTAAATATATTGCACCAAAGGCCAGAGTTTATTAATGGTTCAGTTTAATCTTCCAGATAATTCTAAATTAACAGACGGTGACTATTACAAGTCTGAAAAAGATAATAAAAACATTAAAAAATTCAAAATTTATCGTTGGTCTCCAGACGATGAAAAAAACCCAAGAATGGACACTTATGAAGTTGATCTAGACGATTGTGGCCCAATGGTATTAGACGCGGTTATGAAAATCAAAAGTGAAATTGATACTTCATTAACTTTTAGAAGATCATGTCGTGAGGGAATATGTGGTTCTTGTGCAATGAATATTGATGGTACAAATACATTAGCTTGTACTAAAGCAATTAGTGATGTGAAGGGTGATGTAAAAATTTATCCTCTGCCTCATATGCCAGTTATCAAGGACTTGGTTACAAATTTAAAAACACTTTATAAGCAACTTAAGTCTATAAAGCCATGGCTCATGAACAAGAAACAAAATGCACATGATACTGAAAATATTCAATCTAGAGACGACAGAGAAAAGCTAGATGGACTATATGAATGTATTTTATGTGCTTGTTGCTCAACTTCATGCCCAAGTTATTGGTGGAACAGTGACAAATATTTGGGCCCTGCTGTCCTGCTTCAATCCTATCGTTGGTTACAAGATAGCCGTGATGAGGAAAGAAAAGAGAGATTAAAAGAATTAGATGATACTTTTAAAGTATACAGATGCCATACGATTATGAACTGTACACAAGCATGTCCCAAGGGATTAAATCCAGCAAAAGCGATTGCTGGAATTAAGCAGATGATTGCCCAACAATAACTATATTATTGTAATTTCAAAAAGTGTGATTGTACTGAGTATTAGTATGATTACCGAAACCGCAATAAAATAATTCAACATTATTTGTTTACTCAATGGTGGGTAGTTGATTAGGGGATTTAATGAAAATATTACTTACCCACCATTACTGTAACATATAATGTTGTTTACTTTGGTTTAAACTCATATACGTCTGCCAAAATGACAGATCATGGTCTCAATACTTTTTTTGAATTTTCACGATATAACTGCCCTCGTGCCAGCTAGCTTCGATATACTTTATTTGATGACTGCTCTCTGCCCAATGAGGGAATTCTTGCCTTATGCGACCACTTTTTCCAGTTATTATTTCCACTTTAGAAATATTCTCTTGATAAGCAGCATAAATAAAATCAGTAAATTCTTGATAAGCTTCTTCTAGTGTGAAGCCGTGAAGATCAAGTTTTCTCATACTTTTCCACCATTGCCATTGATTACAATTAATCTACAATATCAGACTCTATTAAAATTATTAAGATCATGAATAAAGTATTTCACTATATTAACGGCAAGGAACACGTTGGAAGTTCTGATAGATTTGGCGATGTATTTAATCCAGCCAATGGGGAAAAAATCAGGGAAGTTAATCTCGCTAACAAAGACGATGTGCAGCTTGCAATAGAGTGTGCCGTTAAAGCAGGTAAAGAATGGGCTGCCACTCCATCTCTTACAAGATCAAGAGTTTTATTTAAATTCAAAGATTTGATCCTCAGAGATATGGACAAATTAGCTTTGGAATTAACAACTGAGCACGGAAAAATATTATCAGACTCAGTAGGTTCAATAACAAGAGGTATGGAAGTAGTTGAGTTCGCTTGTGGTATTCCTCATTTGCTTAAAGGCGAATATTCTGAAAATGTTGGATCAAATATTGACAGCTGGAGCATGAGACAGCCTCTTGGCGTTTGTGTGGGAATTTCACCTTTCAATTTTCCCGCTATGGTTCCAATGTGGATGTTTGTTATGTCTATTGCATGTGGTAATTCATTTATTTTGAAACCGAGTGAAAAAGATCCAACAGTTCCGTACATGATGGGAGATTTACTTAAAGAAGCAGGTCTTCCAGATGGAGTTTTCAATGTGGTTAACGGCGATAAAGAAGCAGTAGATCTCCTGATCACCGATCCTGAAGTTGCATCAGTTAGTTTTGTTGGCTCGACCCCAGTCGCTGAATATATTTATCATACCTCTTCAAAACATAATAAGCGCGTTCAGTCATTAGGTGGTGCAAAAAATCATATGGTTGTAATGCCTGATGCAGATTTAGACCAAGTTGTTGATGGTCTTATCGGCGCAGGCTATGGATCCGCAGGAGAGCGATGCATGGCTCTTTCGGTTGCCGTAGCTGTTGGTGATGTAGGCGATAAATTAATTGAAAAACTTACCCCTCGCGTTCAGGGACTTAAAGTTGGCCCCGGAACAGATCCAGAAGTTGAAATGGGTCCACTCATCAGTGATGTACATTTATCAAAAGTAAAAAGCTATGTTGACTCTGGAATCGCTGAAGGAGCTGATCTTATAGTGGATGGAAGATCAATATCTCTTCAAGGTTATGAAAATGGATACTTCATCGGAGGCTGTTTATTTGATCATGTTAAGGAAGATATGCAGATATATAGAGAAGAAATATTTGGACCTGTATTATCTGTTGTACGTCAACCTACTTTTGACGATGCTTTAAAAATGGTTAACGATCATGAATTCGGAAACGGTACTACTATTTATACTCGTGATGGTGACACAGCTAGAGCTTTTGCTAATCAATGCAAAATTGGAATGGTTGGAGTGAATGTTCCCATACCAGTACCCATGGCTTTTCATAGCTTTGGTGGTTGGAAAAGATCCTTATTTGGGGATCATGCAATGCATGGTATGGACGGAGTAAGGTTCTTTACGCGTCTCAAAACTGTTACTTCAAGATGGCCAACTGGTATTAGAAAAGGTGCTGAATTTACCATTCCAACAATGAAGTAAATATTTAATTTATCTTGATTTTAATCGCTATCTAGTTAGTTTACCGAGCTATAAACTCATCATGACAAATAAAAAAATATCACTTATAGGAGCTGGACAAATTGGAGGCACACTTGCTCATTTAGCTGCCATGAAAGAGCTTGGAGATGTAGTTCTTTTTGATCTGATGTCTGGACTTGCAAAAGGTAAAGCTCTTGATATAGCACAGTCCTCAGCCATTGATGGTTTTAACGTTTCCTTGTCTGGTACTGATAATTATGATGATACAAGTGACTCTGATGTAATAATTATAACAGCTGGAGTTCCTCGAAAACCAGGAATGACCAGAGATGACCTTTTGGGAACAAACTTGAAAATTATCAAGCAAGTAGCTGAGGGTATAAAATCAACTTCTCCTAATGCCTTTGTTATTTGTATTACAAATCCATTAGATGTAATCGTTATGGCTCTTCAAAAATATTCTGGGCTTCCAAAAAATAAAGTTGTTGGTATGGCTGGAGTTTTAGATACCTCACGTTTTAAATATTTCTTATCACAAGAATTAAATGTTCCAATTAGCGAAGTAGACTCATTTGTTCTTGGTGGTCATGGTGATACAATGGTACCAGTTCCAAATAGAACTATGGTTGGTGGTGAAAACCTGACTGATTTAGTGAATAAAGGAAAAATTTCAAAGGCTAGGCTTGACGAGATCATTGATAGGACGAGAAAAGGTGGGGCCGAAGTTGTAAAGTTATTGGAAACTGGATCCGCTTTTTATGGACCGGCAGCCTCAGGGATTGAAATGGCCGACTCATATCTAAATGATAAGAAAAAAACGTTACCATGCGCAGCATATTTAAATGGTGAATACGGTGTTTCAGATTTATATGTTGGAGTTCCTGTTGTTATTGGCTCAGCTGGAATTGAAAAAGTTGTTGAACTTGATTTAGACGAAGAAGAAAAAAAATATTTTAAAACCTCAATCGAAGCAGTCAGTGAGCTATTTGAGGCTGCAAAAAATATTGATCCTTTACTTAAATAAATGAATATACACGAACATCAAGCAAAGGAATTATTTGACGGTTATGATATACCTGTGTCCAAAGGAAGCGTTGCATATGAAAAAAGTCAGATAGATGAAGCAGTAGGAAAAGTTAAGGGTCCAATTTGGGTTGTTAAAGCGCAAATTCATGCAGGTGGCAGAGGTAAAGGTGGAGGCGTTAAAGTAGTTTCTTCAAGAGAAGAAGCCGTAAATGAGGCTGAAAAAATGTTTGGTATGAATTTAATAACTCCTCAAACAGGCCCAGCAGGAAAAGAAGTAAAACGTATCTACATTGAAAATGGGTCGGATATTAAAAAAGAATTATACCTTTCTTGTTTATTAGACAGAGCGACAAGCAAAGTTGCCTTTATTGTATCTAAGATGGGAGGTATGGACATTGAAGCAGTTGCAAAAGATACCCCAGAAAATATAACAACAGTTCAAATAGAACCTTCAATAGGTGTTACTGAAAACGATGTAAATACAATTAGTAAAGCTTTTGAACTCAAAAAAGATCTTGAAGGCCAACTTTTTGATCTTATAAAAAATATGTATAAATTTTTTTTAGAAAAAGATGCTAGTCTTGTTGAAGTTAATCCTTTGATTATAACTGAGACTGACAAACTATTGTGTCTCGATGCTAAAGTTAATTTTGATGATAATGCTTTATACCGCCATCCAGAAATTGAGGAATTAAGGGATGAGAATGAAGAGGATGAATATGAAAGAGAGGCATCAAAATTTGATCTCGCATATATAAAATTGGATGGGAATATAGGCTGTATGGTCAATGGCGCAGGCTTGGCAATGGCTAGCTTAGATATTATTAAAATGTATGGTGGTGAGCCCGCCAACTTTCTTGATGTTGGTGGTGGAGCTTCTAAAGAAAAGGTCTCTAGTGCATTTAAAATTATTCTTTCTGATAAAGGCGTAAAAGGCATCTTAGTTAACATCTTTGGTGGAATCATGAGATGTGACATCATTGCTGAAGGAATTGTTGCTGCAGCAAAGGAATTAGAAATTTCTGTACCGCTTGTAGTTAGACTTGAAGGTACAAATGTTGATGAAGGTAAAAAGATTCTTGATAATTCAAGTATTGAAATTATTTCTGCCAACGATTTAGATGATGCAGCAAAAAAAATAGTTAAGCTAGTCTAATGTCAGTAATAGTTAACAAAGATACAAAAGTTATTTGCCAGGGTTTCACGGGATCACAAGGTACCTTTCATTCAGAACAGGCAATTAAATACGGCACCAAAATGGTTGGTGGAGTTACTCCAAAAAAAGGAGGAACAGAGCACTTAGGGTTACCAGTATTTGATACGGTTAAAGAAGCCAAAGATAAAACGGATGCGAATGCCACTGTAATTTATGTTCCGCCCCCATTTGCTGCAAAAGCAATTTTAGAAGCAATAGATAGTGAGATGAACCTAATAGTTTGTATAACAGAGGGAATTCCTGTTATGGACATGCTAGAGGTCAAAGATAAATTAAGATCTTCCAAATCACGTCTCATTGGCCCCAATTGTCCGGGAATCATAACTCCTGATGAGTGTAAGATTGGTATAATGCCAGCGCATATTCATCAAAAGGGAAATGTTGGAATTGTATCTAGGTCTGGAACACTAACTTATGAGGCAGTTTATCAAACAACTGTGGAAGGTCTTGGACAATCCACCTGTATTGGAATAGGGGGCGATCCAGTGAATGGAACCAACTTTATTGATTGTTTAGAACTTTTCTTATCTGATCCAGAAACTGAGTCAATAATCATGATTGGTGAAATTGGTGGTTCAGCTGAGGAAGAAGCAGCTGAATTTTTGAGAAAAGAAAAGGTAAAAAAGCCAACCGTTGGATTTATTGCAGGAACGTCAGCCCCTCCAGGAAGAAGAATGGGACACGCTGGAGCAATTGTATCCGGAGGGAAAGGTGGAGCAGAAGATAAAATTGAAGCCATGAATAGTGCTGGGATTCAAATTTCAAATTCTCCAGCAGCTTTAGGATCAACTTTACTTGAGGTATTAAAGAATCAAAACTAAAATTAAGCTGCTTAATGACAAAGTCATCCATAAACGATATTTTTGATAAAACATCTTTCCTGCACGGTGCAAACGCAGTTTATATCGAACAAATGTTTGAAAGATTTCAAAATAATCCCGCTGACATTCCAGATGATTGGAGAATTTTTTTTTCCGGTATTTCAGATAACCTAAATCAACAAAATATTCTTCGTGCTAGTTGGGCATCTCAAAATGTAGAAAAAAATAATGAAGAAGATATTTTAGAAAATATCAATGAGAGTGAAATCAAAATAGAGTCTCAAAAATATAATAAAGATAACATTGTTACGAGTGAAGTATTTAAAGAACAGGTTTTTGACTCAATAAGGGCAATAAGGCTTATCAGAGCTTATAGAGTTAATGGTCATCTCGCATCAAATCTGGATCCACTAAATTTAAAAGAAATTAAAACATATTATGAACTTGATTATAGAAATTATGGTTTCAAAGAAAATGATCTTGAAAAAGAAATTTTTATTGACGGAAGTCTTGGTCTAAACTTTGCTAAACTCAGAAATATTATTGAAATACTTAAGGAAACTTATTGTGGATCTATAGGTGTTGAATTTGTTCATATTCAAGATGCTGATCAAAAGCAATGGGTTCAAGAAAGAATAGAGGAAGTTAGAAATAAAACACAGTTTACCTCAAATGGTAAGAAAGCAATATTCAAACGCTTGCTTGAAGCTGAAATGTTCGAGCAATTCCTTGATAAAAAATTTATAGGCACCAAAAGGTTTGGGCTCGTTGGCAGTGAGTCGACTGTTCCAGGCATTGAACAAATAATTAAACAAAGCTGCTTAGCAGGAGTCGAGGACATATATATAGGAACCGCACATCGTGGGAGATTAACCCTTCTTTCATCTGTTATGGAAGTTCCCTTGCGATCAATTATGGCAAAATTTGAGGGTGGAGGAGAGGATCCCAATGAAGTTTTAGGATCCGGGGACGTAAAGTATCATTTAGGGATTTCAAGTGATAGAGAGTTTGATGATAAAAAAATTCATCTTTCTTTGACTCCAAACCCATCACATTTGGAGGCAGTGGATCCCGTAGTGATAGGAAAAGTTAGAGCTGAGCAAACATTGCTTCAAGATAAAACAAACGACAGAGTAATAGGACTATTAATTCATGGTGATGCTGCAATGGCTGGGCAAGGTGTTGTTGCAGAAACTTTTGCGATGTCACAATTAAGGGGTTTTCGTACAGGAGGCACAATTCATTTTGTTATTAACAATCAAATAGGTTTCACCACAATGCCTCATTATGGTCGTTCAGCTCCATACTGTACCGAAATAGCAAAAATCATACAGGCGCCGATATTTCATGTTAATGGAGATGATGTTGAAGCGGTCGTTCATGTATGTAGATTAGCAGTTGAATTTAGAAATAAATTTAAAACTGACGTTGTAGTAGATATGTTTTGTTATCGTCGATCTGGCCATAATGAAATGGATTTACCAGAATTTACACAGCCGCTAATGTATCAAAAAATTAAATCTCACCCGTCTACTCTTAAAATTTATGAAAAAAAACTTATTGAAGAAGGTGTTTTAACTAATGACGATGTTGAAAATGAAAGATCAATTTACGCCAGTAAATTGAATGAAGAGTTAAAATTTGCAAAGTCGTATAAGCCAAATAAAGCTGACTGGCTTGAAGGTTCATGGAAAGGTATAACGGTAGCTTCCATTGATGCAAGAAGAGGCAAAACAGCTATTACTGAAAATGAGCTTTTAAAAATTGGGGAAGAAATACATACCATTCCAGGAAACTTTAACCCGCACAGAAGAATAAAAAAAATTTATGATGATAGATTATCAAGTATACAAACAGGTAATGGAATTGACTGGGCAACTGCTGAGTCTCTTGCATTTGCTTCATTGTTATCAGAAGGTTATGGAGTAAGGCTTTCAGGTCAAGATTCGGGCAGAGGCACTTTTAGTCAAAGACATGCAGTTCTTTATGATCAAGTAAGCGAGAAAAGATTTGTACCATTGAGACATTTTAGAGAAAAACAAGGATTTTTTGAAATCATTGATAGTTTTTTATCTGAGTACGGTGTTTTGGGTTTCGAATATGGTTATTCACAAGTTGATCCAAGAACTTTAGTGCTTTGGGAGGGTCAATTTGGTGACTTTGCAAACAATGCTCAGACAATAATTGACCAATTTATAACTACTGGTGAGAGAAAATGGTTAAGAATGTCTGGTCTAACATTGCTTTTGCCACACGGCCATGAAGGTCAGGGGCCTGAACACACAAGTGGAAGATTAGAGAGATTTTTACAAATGTGTGCCGAGGACAATATTCAAGTTGTTAATTGTACTTCACCCGCAAATTATTTTCATGCTCTTAGAAGACAGCTTCATAGAGA
This sequence comes from uncultured Pelagibacteraceae bacterium, assembly GCA_902588785.1. GTDB lineage: Bacteria > Pseudomonadota > Alphaproteobacteria > Pelagibacterales > AG-422-B15 > CACNXQ01. Next base: position 30,114 of record CACIQL010000001.1, on the reverse strand, counting down.
TTTCAGAAAACCACTGGTTATTATGACACCTAAATCTACATTAAGGCACAAAAAAAATACATCTAGCATTGAAGAATTTACAAATGGATCGACTTTCCATCGAATTTTAAGAAAAGAACTGACTTCAGAACAAAAATCAAAAGTAAATAGATTGCTTTTATGTTCTGGAAAAATATATTTTGAGCTTGATGACCATCTTGAAAAATTAAAAAAAGATAATGTACACATTTTAAGATTTGATCAATTGTATCCGTTTCCTTATGAAGTTTTAAAAGAAGAAGTACTACAGTTTCCAAATGCTGAAATATTTTGGGTTCAAGAAGAGCCATCAAATATGGGGGCATTCAGATTTGTTAAACATCGTATTGAGTCAGTATTACAGGGAGTAACAGGAAAATATAAAGAGCTACTATTTATAGGTAGAAAGGCATCCGCCTCTCCTGCTACTGGTATAGCTAATCGTCATGCAGAAAACCAAGCCAATATTATAAAGCTAGCTGTAGAGAGCGATATAAATGAAATTAAAAAACACAAGGATGGCGTAACATTAGTTAAATTTAAACTGCCGATTGAATAATAATCTTAAAGTGTTAAATATTAAATATGTCTGTTGAAATCAAAGTTCCTTCTCTCGGAGAAAGCGTTGTAGAGGCAACGGTAGCAAAATGGTATAAGAATGAAGGTGACTCTGTATCCGTTGATGAACCACTGCTTGAGCTTGAAACAGATAAAGTAACTCTTGAAGTTCCTTCTCCATCAAATGGCTGTATACAAAAAATCAACGCAGAAGAAGGTTCAACTGTTGAAGTTGGAGCAATCTTAGGGTCTATTGATGAAAACGCATCTATAGACCAAAAAGTTAAACAGTCAGAACCATTAAATGAAAAATCATTTACGACTCCAGAAAAAATTATTCCTGAAGAAGTAAAGTCTCCACCAAAAGAAGAGATGCCCATTCAAATTGATAATTTAAATAATCAAAAATTATCCCCAGCTGTAAGAAAAATTGCTGCTGAAAAGAATATAAATATTAGCACTGTAAACTCTTCAAGAGAGGATGGTAGAATTACTAAATCTGACGTCATAAATTATCAAAATATAGAAAAAAAAGAAAATACTCCTCAAACAATTAGACAAACCGATAAAAGAGAAGAACGAGTGCCTATGTCGCGTTTAAGGCAAACCATAGCGAAACGTCTAAAGGATGCTCAGAATAATGCTGCCATGCTCACAACATTTAATGAGGTTGATATGAGTGAGCTTATAAAGACACGTAATGATCATAAATCAGAATTTGAAAAAAAGTATGGCGTGAAATTAGGCTTCATGTCTTTTTTTGTGAAAGCATGTATAACTGCACTGAGAGATATCCCTGAAGTAAATGCAGAAATTGAAAACAACGACGTCATTTATAAAAACTTTTACAATATTGGTGTTGCTGTTGGAACTGATCAAGGCCTCGTCGTACCAGTTGTTAAAGACGCTGATAAAAAATCTCTTGTTGAAGTAGAAAAAGAAATCTATCAACTGGGACAGAAAGCTCGTTCTGGCCAATTAAGTATTGAAGATATGCAGGGTGGTACATTTACAATATCCAATGGTGGTGTTTATGGATCTTTAATGTCTACTCCAATATTAAATCCACCTCAATCAGGAATATTGGGAATGCATAAAATAGAAGAAAGACCCATAGCTATTGATGGTGAAATAACAATTAGACCCATGATGTATCTTGCCCTTTCATACGATCACAGAATAGTAGACGGTAAAGGAGCCGTAACTTTTTTAGTGAGAGTTAAAGAGGGTCTAGAGGATCCAAGTAGATTATTGTTAGGAGTTTAATTTGGAACAATTTGATATCACAGTGATTGGCAGCGGGCCTGCTGGTTACGTTTGCGCAATTAGGGCATCACAACTTGGATACAAAGTTTGTTGTATCGAAAAGGGACAAACGCTTGGCGGTACCTGCTTAAATATTGGATGTATTCCCTCAAAATCTCTATTGCATTCTTCTCATTTATTTCATCAAGCTTCAGAACTTAATCAATTAGGCATTAATTTTGATAACGTATCGTTTGATCTAAATAAAATAATGAAATCTAAAAATGAAAGCGTTGAGTCACTTACAAGTGGAATCGACTTTCTTTTTAAAAAAAATAAAGTTACAAGAAAATTGGGATTTGCGAAGTTCATTGACAACGAGCAAATTGAGATTTTAACTGGCGATAGTTCTGAGGTTATTAAATCATCTAAAACAATTATTGCTACAGGTTCAGAAGTTGTTTCACCTGAGGGAGTGGTCATTGATGAAATTGACATCTTATCATCCACTGGAGCTTTAAGTTTATCGTCTGTTCCAAAGCACTTAATGGTTATTGGTGCAGGTTACATTGGCCTGGAAATGGGATCTGTTTGGTCAAGACTAGGGTCAAAGGTAACGGTTATTGAATATGCTGACCGAATACTTCCTGGAATGGACCAAGAAATTTCTGATGCTTTTCAAAAAATACTCATTAAACAAGGATTTGATTTTAAACTTTCCACTGCTCTAAGAAAGGTAAATAAAAGCAACGGCTCGCTTTCTGTTTCGGTTGAAAACAATGGTCAAACTCTTGATATGGATTGTGACAAAGTTTTAATATCGACTGGTCGAAAACCTTACACTTTTGGTCTGAACTTAGAGAAGATAGGAGTAAAAACGAATGATAAAGGCTTTATTGAGACTAATCAGCATTTTAATACTTCAATTGAAAATATTTATGCAATCGGTGATTGTAAAGTAGGACCAATGCTTGCCCATAAAGCTTCAGAAGAAGGTACTGCTGTAGCTGAGATTATTGACGGTCAGGCTGGACACGTTAACTATAATACAATTCCATCGGTTATTTATACTGCCCCAGAAGTTGCATCAGTTGGAAAAACAGAGGAAGAATTAAAGAAAAACAACATCAAATACAAAATAGGTAAATTTCCGTTTTCAGCGAATGGTAAAGCTAAAGTGATGAATGAAACAAGCGGGTTTGTGAAGATCTTATCTGATAAAAATACAGATGAAGTATTAGGTGTTCATATCATTGGAGCAGACGCCGGCAACCTTATTGGCGAACTCACAATTGCAATGGAATTTGGAGCATCAGCTGAGGATATCGCAAGAACGTGTCACGCACATCCAACTCTAACAGAATCTATAAAAGAAGCTGCGTTAAACGTGGATAATCAAGCTATTCATATTTAGCTTCCTTTTTTGTCATTAATAAAGTCATCAAGTACAGCCAGACTGCTACAACTAAATGATAAAAATGCCAGCTGAGGTTTGGCTCTAACAGCTGAACCTGCCTAACAATAAAATTAACCAGTATTATTGAAAAAATGAAGCTTGATACGAAACGAGAAGAAATTTTTTCTCTTGGTATCAAAAAAGAAAAAATTATTCCAAGAACAAGCCACATAACAGCATACATAATGATTATATTCTTTGCTTGAAAGAAAATATATATACTTATCAATGCCATTATTAGTGCAAAAATTAAAATTATCTTTTCATTAAGGAGCTGACTTTTTTTAATGACGTCTATCGTGATGAGTGGTACTCCGAATAGAAGTGATAGAGCTGTGAACAATTGATGTGAAGACTTCAGCTCGGTATGCATGTTCAGACCAAATCTAAGGGTTGCTAAAAAAGCTGCAACTGCCAGTACTAAAACTCCAGCAGCAGCAAAGTTTAGCTTATGTTGCAAAAAGACTCTTATTGAGTATGCGCCAGCTATAACAATCAGTATTTCAGAAAGAGCAAAATGAGCTGGAGGTGTCATTAATGACTTTTAATCGCCCTGTTATAGTCTTCTTTAATTTGAGTTGAAGTTTTTCGAGTTCCGTCATGCGACCATCCAGGAGGGCCAAAAAGATACATAAATCTATCTTTAAGAGAAATACCGCGCATTGAAATATCTTTAAATATATTTGCATATTCTTCAAATAATATCCTAAGAGGATTCAAAGATGTCATCGGAACCACCAATCCATAGTCACAAGGTTCTTTTGGATCTTCAGCAACAAATGTTCCAAACATTCTATCCCAAACCATTAGTGTTCCAGCATAATTTGCATCAAGGTATTTCGGATTTCTTGCATGATGAACTCTATGGTGTGAAGGTGTGTTAAATAAAAACTCATACCAGCGAGGTAACTTATATATAGTTTGAGTGTGGCATAAATATTGGTAGTAGCCGTTTATAAATACACAAAATAAAACCATTACTGGATCAAAGCCAATGATTACAAGTGGAATTTTGAGCATTCGAGTCCCAGTGAAGTGTTTTGTAAATGGTTGTCTTGCACCCACATCGATGCCCATTCTTTCTGAAGAATGATGAGTTCGATGCAGTCCCCAGCCCCATCGCCATCGATGACAAATCCTGTGATGTAAATAAAAAGTTAAATCGTCAAGTATGAAGCATAATACCAAAGCACTTAGGGTAAATGGGAATGTATAAATCTGAAATTCCTTAGCCCAAAATAGAGCTCCTAGTGTTATAAACGCAAATATTCCATTAACAGGGTAACTTAAAATTCCCATGGACATATTTAATATCCATTCTTTAAAATCATTTTTGCCTTTCAATTTAAAGAAATATATAGCTAATGTTTCTACGACTGCTATTCCAACTAAAATTGGTACCAATAACCAGAAAAGCTCTAAAGCAGAATACTGAAACAGAAAATCAACTGACATTTTTAAAACTCTCTAACATATTGCCCATCATCTTATGTATTATATTAACACCCTGAAGTGGTCTGATAAATACTTTAAACTCAGTAATGAGTCCAGCTTCATTCCATGAAATAAGGTCGATTCCATTAATATCAGTATCTTCAATAGTCAAAGTAAATTCAAGGCTGGCATTTGTCTCTCCAATTATTTCTTTATGATATTTAAAATTCGAAGCATTAAATACTTCTGATGCAGCCATTAAATATTTTAATGTGATATCTTTTCCTCGCTGAGGCGTGTAAACAACTGGAGAATAAAAAATAACATGTTCATCTAGTATCTCAGTCAGAGCATTATAGTCACGAAGATTAACAACGTCATGCCATTTTGATATTGGGTTTTGCATATTAGTTAATATATAATTTATTTATTTCTTAGCAAGCGGATGGGTTTTTGAATATGCTTCATATAGTCGCTCAGTCTCAACTTTGGTATATCTTTGAGTTGTGGAAAGACTGCTATGTCCCAATAATTCCTGAATTGTTCTCAGATCTCCGCCTGAGTCCAGCAAATGTGTAGCAAAACTATGTCTCAACGCATGAGGGGTTGCAGTTTCAGGTAAAGACAAATTATGTCTAATTTTTTCCAAAGTATATTGAATAATTCTCGGACTAAGACGGTTCATTCTTTTACCTAAAAAAAGTGGATCACCATTTTCAAAACTTTTTGGACACTCTTTTATATATTCTTTTATTTCACGCTTAATAAATTCCATTAAAGGCACTAGTCTTTCTTTGTTACCTTTTCCTCTAATAACTAGATATTCATTCTCATTAATATCTTCATAATTTAAATTTAATGCCTCAGATATTCTCAATCCACATCCATATAAAAGCATAAGGATTGACTTATTTCGTAATCCTACCCATTTCTCTTTTTCAATTTCTCGCGAATATTTAATAGCTTCAATTGCAAGATCAGCTGAAATTGGTCTTGGCAAAGACTTTTTTGCTTTTGGAGATTTTAAAGATTGTATCGCTCTATTTTTTATTTTTTCACTCTTTACTAAGAAATTAAAAAAAGATTTTAATGATGATATCACTCGTGCTATTGATGCAGTTCCAATGCCTCGATTTCTTAAAAAAGATAAGAAACTTCTAAAGTCAGAAATTTGCATTCTATCAAGATCGCTTATTGATAAATTCCCCCCAAAATGATCCTTTGAAAAAATTAAAAATTTTTCAATGTCATTTTTGTAGCTTGTAAGCGTGTTGTCACTTAAGTTTCTAACTTTCTGTAAATTCTCAATCCAATCATGAAAGCATTCTTTAACTTGATTATTCACGCACTAAAGAATTTTTTGTTTTGTTTTTTTCCAATCATCGAGAAAAGCTTTTAAACCCTTATCTGTTAAGGGATGCTTATATAGCTTTGCAAGCGTTGCAGGTGGTAAGGTGACAACGTCAGCACCAATCATTCCAGACTCAATAACATGATCAACAGTTCTAACTGAAGCAACTAATATTTTTGTTTTAATATTTTTATAATTTGAATATATCGCTTTGATTTCTCTAATTAGGTTCATTCCATTTTCACCTATATCATCTAATCGCCCAACAAATGGAGATATATATGTTGCTCCACATTTAGCAGCAATTAATGCCTGTGCAGCTGAAAAACATAGGGTTACATTGGTCTTAATCTTTTTGCTGCTTAGTATCTTACAAGCTTTAAGTCCTTCTTCTGTTAAAGGTAATTTGATAACAATATTTTTAGATATTTTTGATAGTATTTTTGCTTCTGCAATCATTCCCTTGCATTCAATGGCTGTAACTTCAGCACTGATCGGCCCTTTTATCATTTTAGAAATTTCTTTAAGTATTTTTTTAAAATCTTTTCCTGATTTGGCCACTAATGATGGATTGGTTGTAATTCCATTAATCAAGCCGGTTTCTTTAAATTCTCTAATTACTTCTACATCTGCTGTATCTAAAAAGAATTCCATAACAAATAATATTTTGACTGATATATTTATATCATAGTTAGAGATTCAAACAAAATTTATGAATAAAATTATTTACTATATAGATGTCTTATTAGCTCACAATGTAAGTGAAGAATTTACCTATAAGCATGAAACGATTGAAAAACCTAGAGTTGGAATGATTGTTTTAGCTCCTTTGCGCTCAGGAAAAAAAATTGGAGTTATCACCAAAGTAAACAGTGTTTTAAATGACTCAAAAATAAAGTTGAAATTTATAAAAGAGATTTCACCCGAATATAGACTGAATTCAAAAATGATAAAGTTTTTAAATTGGGTTAGTAATTACAATTTAATTGATAGAGGGTTAGTTCTCAAAATGATTTTGTCGCATAGTAAATTTTATTTTAAGAAGAAAAAAACAAAAGAACTCACTTCGAATATTAAAAAAAATGTTAAGGCAATAAAGCTAAGTTTGGAGCAAAAAAGGGCTTCTCAAGATATGCTAAAAATTTTCCAACAACGAAATTTTAAGCCTGTCCTACTTGATGGTGTCCCTGGATCAGGAAAAACAGAAGTTTATTTTGATGTTATAAAAAAATTTATTAAAGACGGTGAACAAGTTTTAATTATGTTCCCAGAAGTTTCATTGACAGGAGATTTTGTAAATAGAATTGAAGAAAGATTTGGGTTCTCACCAGTAGTTTGGCACTCAAAGATAAGTACTGCTTATAAAACAAAAGTATTAAAGAGCATTATTGATGGCACTTCTCAAATTATTATTGGTGCTCGTTCCTCTTTATTTCTACCATACAAAAACCTATCAATGATTGTCTTAGATGAAGAACATGACAGCTCTTATAAACAAGAAGAACAAGGCATATACCACGCACGGGATATGTCAGTCGTTAAGAGTTCAATAGAAGATATTCCAATCATTTTAACAAGCGCTACCCCATCACTCGAGACAATTTTTAATGTGATGAATAAAAAATATAATAAAGTTTCGATTAAAAATAAGTATTTTAATCAAGAAGAAAATGAAATTTTCATAGTTAATATGAAAAAAGAAAAATTAAAAAAAGATCAATGGTTATCTGAAAAACTCATTAAAGAAATCAGTCAGACATTGAAAAAAAAACAGCAGACACTGCTTTATATCAATAAAAGAGGATATGCTCCTGTAATTATTTGCAAGTCATGTGGGCATAAAATAACATGTAAAAACTGCTCAAGTTACTTAGTAGAACATTTAAAAAATAAAAAATTACTATGTCATCACTGCGGTTATAGTATTTTAACAAAGGGCTTAGAATGTCCTTCATGTCAAAATAATGATAGCCACTTTATTGATTATGGAGCTGGCATTGAAAAAATATTTACAGAAATTTCAAAAACTTTTCCCTTGGCAAAGATATGCCTATTCTCTAGTGATCATATAAAATCACAAGATGAATTAGAAATTAAGGTTAAACAAATTAAAGATCATGAATACGATATTATTATTGGAACTCAACTTATAACTAAAGGCTATCACTTTCCTAACCTTGCATGTGTTGGAATAATTGATGCGGATATGACATTGAAAGGTGGTGATTTGAGAGCTTCTGAAAAAACTTATCAGGCCTTATACCAAGTATCCGGAAGAGCAGGACGGGCTCAAACAAAAGGAAGAGTGATTATTCAAACATATTATCCTGAAAACGAAACTATTCAGTCTCTTGCACAATTAGATCGAGATGCATTTTATGAAAATGAAATATATTATCGCAAGCTTAATAACCTTCCACCCTCAGGTAAAATGGCAGCAATAATTGTTAGTGGAAATAATATTGCCAAGGTGAGGGAGCAGTGCAGTATCATGTTCGGTTCTATTCCAAATATTTCAGAACTTGAAATATATGGTCCAGCGCCAGCCCCATTGTCCAAGTTAAAAGGACGCCACAGGCAGAGATTTTTGATACATGACAAAAAAGCCAGAAATATGCAAAAAATAGTCAATGCTTGGCTCAAGAATTCTAAATCATTATCGAGCGTAAACATATCTGTGGATATCGACCCATTTAGCTTTGTATAAAATTTGAATTGCGACATTCCAATACTTGAAAAATATGAGAGTTAATGGTACGGAAAGAGTGAATTTTTAAGGAATTTCCACATAATGGCCAACGCAAGTACAAGACAAATCGCATCAGTTGATAGATATGCTAATGCATTATTTCAGCTGGCAAAAGAGGCCAAAGTACTCGAAACTGTTTCTAGTGAACTTTTAAATTTAAAAAAAATACTGAATGAAGATGATACTTTACTGTCCATGGTTAAGAATCCTTCAATCAGCAAATCTAATAAATTTAATTTTTTTAATTCACTTTCTGAGAAAATCGAAATGTCCAAGCTGGCAAAAAATTTTATTGGAGTAATAATTAATAAAAACCGAATAAACTACTTAATGGATATAATTAATTCATTTGAGAAATTAATGTCAGGAATTAAGGGTGAGATGTCAGCAACAATTACTTCAGCTAAAGTTTTGAAAGAAGAAGAATTAAAACATATTAAGGATAAACTCAAAGATAAGTTTAGTTCAGAGTTTAATATTAATACTATAGTTGATGAGACTTTAATAGGGGGTCTTAAAATACAAGTTGGTAGTCAAATGATTGATAGCAGTATTAAAAATCAACTCCAAACATTAAAAGAAAAAATGAAAGAGGTCGCTTAATGGATATACAACCATCAGAAATATCAAAAATACTCAAAGAAGAAATTAAAAATTTTGGATCTGACTCTGAAATTACAGAAGTTGGTCAAGTTCTTTCAATTGGAGATGGTATCGCAAGAATTTATGGACTTGATAATGTGCAGGCCGGTGAAATGGTAATGTTTGATGATGGTACAAGAGGAATGGCCCTTAACCTGGAGGACGATAATGTAGGTGTTGTGCTATTTGGAAGTGATGCAAATATTAAAGAAGGTGATACAGTTAAAAGGACAAATTCTATTGTTGATGTTCCAGTAGGTAAAGAGCTGCTAGGAAGAGTTGTAGATGCTCTTGGAAATCCTATAGATGGAAAAGGAAACATAGAGTCACAGAATAGAAGTCGTATTGAAGTTAAAGCGCCAGGTATAATACCAAGAAAATCAGTATCCGAACCAATGCAAACAGGTCTTAAAGCGATCGACAGCTTGATTCCAATTGGCAGAGGGCAACGTGAATTAATTATTGGTGACAGACAAACTGGAAAAACAGCAATTGCTATTGATACTATCATAAATCAAAAATCTATTAATGAATCTGGCGATGAAACTAAGAAACTTTATTGTATTTATGTTGGTATAGGTCAAAAAAGATCTTCGATTGCTCAAACAGTGAAAGCCTTAGAAGACGCTGGTGCCATGGAATATACCACAGTTGTTGCAGCAACAGCAAGTGACGCTGCTCCACTACAATTTCTTGCTCCTTATACTGGTTGTTCAATGGGTGAATATTTCCGTGATAATGGAATGCATGCTTTAATAATTTATGATGATTTATCAAAACAAGCAGTAGCTTATAGACAAATGTCATTACTTCTTAGAAGACCTCCAGGACGTGAAGCATTTCCAGGAGATGTATTTTATCTTCACAGTAGATTACTTGAGAGAGCAGCCAAGATGAATGATGAAAATGGAGGCGGTTCATTAACAGCGTTGCCTGTGATTGAAACTCAAGCAAATGATGTTAGTGCATTTATACCAACAAACGTGATTTCAATCACTGATGGTCAAATTTTTCTAGAAACTGAATTGTTTAACCAAGGTATCAGACCTGCAGTTAATGTAGGTTTAAGTGTATCCCGAGTTGGTTCTGCAGCGCAAACCAAGGCAATGAAGAAGGTTGCAGGCTCAATAAAACTTGAACTGGCCCAGTACCGTGAAATGGCAGCATTTGCCCAATTTGGTTCAGACCTAGATGCCTCGACACAGAAGCTGTTAAATAGAGGTTCAAAACTTACCGAACTATTAAAGCAAAACCAGTATTCACCGATGACAATTGCAGAGCAAGTTGTTTCAATTTTTACTGGTGTGAACGGTTACTTAGATGATCTGGAGTTGAGTCAGATAAGGGATTTCGAAAAAGATCTATTTGAACTTATAAAATCATCTCATTCAGATATTATTGAGTCTATCAATTCATCTGGAGACTTGAACGATGATACTTCCAGTAAATTAACATCAATAATTGAAGAATTTAAAAAAAATAGGTAAATGCCAAGTTTAGACGATCTAAAAAAACGAATTGGTAGCGTTAAGTCTACTCAAAAAATAACTAAAGCCATGAAAATGGTTGCTGCTGCAAAATTACGGCGTGCCCAAGAATCTGCTGAGTCAAGTCGTCCTTATTCTGAGACCATGGAAGGTCTTATATCATCTATATCATCTGGGTACTCTCCAACTTCAAATGAAAGAAATTTGTTAACCGGAGATAATAAGGACTCAATTCATATGTTGATCCTTTTTACATCTGAGAGAGGACTGTGTGGTGGATTTAATTCAATTGTCACTAAATCACTCCGAGATAAAGTAGCAAGTCTTGAGGAGTCAGGCAAACAAGTAAAAATTATTTGTGTCGGGAAAAAAGGTTATGACATTATTAAAAGACAGCATGAAGAAAAAATTGTCGAAGTTGTTGATATGAGATCTGTTAAGTCTGCTTCTTATCAGGATGCAAAAAATATAGCTGACAAAATAATAAAAATGTATTTTGACGAAGAATTTGATAAATGTTCTATCTTTTATAATAAGTTTAAATCAGTAATATCACAGATTCCAACTGAACAACAAATTGTTCCAATTGATATTCCTGAAAACGAGTCAGATACAACAAAAAATGACAATACTTTTTTTGAATTTGAGCCTGGCGAGAGTGAAATACTCGATGAACTACTCCCGCTGAACTTTACAATACAAATATTTAAAGCTTTACTAGAAAGTGCAGCTAGCGAACAAGGTGCCAGAATGAGCGCTATGGATAATGCATCAAGAAACGCGTCTGATATGATTGATAATTTAACACTATTTTATAACCGTTCCAGACAAGCTGTTATTACTAAAGAGCTTATTGAGATAATTTCTGGAGCAGAAGCAGTTTAATTAAGGAGTAAATATGACAACAAATAATAAAGGTACCATATCACAAGTTATCGGAGCTGTAGTTGATGTACGCTTTGAAGAGAACTTGCCACCAATTCTTGCAGCATTAGAATGTAAAGTTGGTGATAAAACTGTGATCCTTGAGGTCGCACAGCATTTAGGTGAGTCCACAGTTAGAACTATTGCTATGGAGTCAACTGATGGAATGACTAGAGGTGACGATGTTGTTGACACCGGTAATCAGATACAGGTTCCAGTAGGCCCTGAGACTTTGGGTAGAATTATGAACGTTGTTGGCGAGCCTGTTGATGAAAGGGGTGAAATTAAATCTACAGATAAATGGTCAATTCATAGAGATGCCCCTGACTTTGTTGATCAAGCTACAGAAACAGAAATTCTTGTTACGGGTATTAAAGTTGTAGATTTGCTAGCGCCTTATTCTAGGGGAGGAAAAATTGGTCTCTTTGGAGGAGCAGGGGTTGGTAAAACAGTTATTATCATGGAACTAATAAATAACATTGCAAAAGCTCATGGTGGTTATTCAGTATTTTCTGGTGTTGGAGAAAGAACTAGAGAAGGTAATGACCTTTATCATGAAATGATTGAGTCCGGCGTTATAGATTTAGAAGGTAAAGAGTCAAAATGTGCATTAGTGTATGGACAAATGAACGAACCTCCGGGAGCAAGAGCTCGTGTAGCTTTAACAGGTTTGACAGTTGCTGAGTATTTTAGAGATATGGAAGGCCAAGATGTATTATTTTTTGTAGATAATATTTTTAGATTTACTCAAGCTGGTTCAGAAGTGTCAGCTCTGCTTGGTAGAATTCCATCTGCCGTAGGTTATCAACCTACTCTTGCAACTGACATGGGATCACTTCAGGAAAGAATTACATCTACAAATAAAGGTTCAATTACATCTGTGCAGGCAATATATGTTCCTGCTGATGATTTAACCGATCCTGCTCCTGCAACCTCGTTTGCACACCTTGATGCAACAACCGTGCTTTCAAGACAGATCGCAGAGCTTGGCATTTATCCTGCTGTTGATCCATTAGATAGTACTTCAAGAATATTAGACCCTCGCGTTGTTGGAGATGAACATTATCGAGTTGCAAGAAATGTACAAGCTGTACTGCAGACTTATAAGTCTCTACAAGACATTATTGCAATTTTAGGTATGGATGAGTTATCTGAAGAAGATAAATTAACAGTGGCCAGAGCACGTAAGATTCAAAGATTTATGTCCCAACCGTTCTTTGTTGCCGAAGTCTTTACGGGAACTCCCGGAAAATATGTTGAATTAGAGGATACGATCAAAGGATTTGATGCGATCTGTAAGGGTGAATATGATCATCTACCTGAGGCAGCTTTTTATATGGTTGGTACAATAGAAGAAGCTATTCAAAAAGCAGAAAAAATGGCCGAAGAAGCCGCTGCGTAACTTGAATGTCTGATCAATTTAACTATAAATTAGTAACGCCTGAAAAAATATATCTTGAGGGTGATGCTCAAATGGTTGTCTTACCTGGCGCGGAAGGTGATCTTGGAGTGCTTCCAAATCACTCAAATATTATTACCTCTCTTAGGCCAGGAATCATAAAAGTAACTAATTCAGATCAAACACAATCATTGTTTGTTGAAGAGGGCTTTATTAAATTCTCTAACAACGAGCTACTTGTTATAGCTGTGGGTTTGGATGAAGAAGCTGCTTTGAATAATGATTTTATTAATGATAAAATTGAGAATTATTCTTCAGCTCTTGATGCTGCTGATGAAGCCCAAAAAATGAAAATTCAGAAAAAAATTGATAGTTTAAAACTTCTTTTAAATTAACCATCAATATTATTAATCTCTTTAAATATGCTTGTATAAAGTCTTCTTTTAAAGGGAACGATTTTTTTTAGTATATTATTTTGTGTAGACCATTCCCATTTCTTAAATTCCGGTTTTTTTGTTTTAATATTTATATCTTCATCTTTTCCAGTAAAACTTATTATAAACCATTTTTGTTTTTGACCAATAAATCTACCTTTCCAAAGTTTTTTTCTTAAATAAGAAGGAAGTTTATAAAAATACCAAGTTTTACATTCATATATAATTTTATAATTTTTTTTAATTCCAGTTTCCTCTTTCATTTCTCGTATAACAGCTTTTGCAGGACTTTCCCCTTTATCAATTCCACCTTGTGGCATCTGCCAAGCTGATTTATCTTTATCAAATCTCTGTCCAATAAAAATTTGTTTCTTAGAGTTGAGAATGATCATTCCAACTCCTCTTCTATATCTTGGTTTTTGATCCATTCTGTTCTGTTGATGAAAATATTAATTATATTCAAACATCTTTTCTTTATCAAAAAGATCTAGAGCATAATTTAACTGATTATCGGTTTCTTCGTCCTCATCATAAATATATTCAACTTCAATATCTGGAGTTATTCCAACTCTATGAATAGAGTCACCAGAGGGTGTATAATAAAGCGCTGTTGTCATTCTGATGGCACTAGAGTCTTTTAATGGAAAGATTGTTTGAACTGATCCCTTTCCGTATGATTGTTCTCCAAGGATAATCGCGCGTTTGTGATCTTGAAGCGCACCTGCAACAATTTCGGAGGCTGATGCGGATCCCTGATTTATAAGAACAATAATTGGCTTATTGTTCGTAATGTCCCCGCCTGACGCTGTAAATCTTGATATATCATTTTTATCTCTTCCCTTTATTGATACAATTTCACCAGATTTTAGGAAGTTATTTGTAACTTTTGCCGATTGATCCAATAAACCGCCAGGATTATTCCTTAAATCAATTATGTACCCTTCAACATTATTTTTTCCGATACTGTTTGATAATTCTTTTACAGCATTTCTAATTCCTTTATCGGCTTGTTCGCTAAATGAAATTAATCTTATGTACCCAATGTTCCCTTCAGCTTTAAATTTAACCGCTTGTACAGTTATAACCGCCCTTTTTAATGTCACATCTATGGGGTCATCTTCTCCGATTCTAACCACTTTTATTGTTAATGATTTACCTACAGGCCCTCGTAAAAGTTCAACAGCTTCACTTAGTGTTAATCCAAGCACGTCAATTTCATCAATGTGTGTAATATAATCACCAGGGCGCAATCCTGCTCTCGCAGCCGGAGTATCATCAATTGGGGAAATTACTTTTACATACCCGTTTTCCATTGTTACCTCAATTCCAAGTCCCCCAAATTCGCCTTTAGTTTCTTCTTGCATATCAGTATAAATTTCTGAATCCATATAGCTTGAAAATGGATCCAATGATTGAAGCATGCCGTTAATTGCGTATTCAATTACCTTCTCGTCATCTATATCCTCGACATAATTACTTTTTATGATGTCAAAAACATCCCCAAAGACATCCAATTTTTTATAAAGATCTTGGTTATTTGCAGAGATATAATTAAAGCTAAAAAGTGATATAACAAACGATAGTGTAATAAACAAAATTTTCATTTTTAAACTCTATGATATGGATGATTAGATACAATAGTAGCAGATCTATATATTTGTTCTAATAAAATTATTAGTGCAAATGAGTGTGTTAATGTCATTTTACTCAAGGAAATAACCTTATTACTTTTTTCAAGTATACCTTTCTGAATACCATCAGTACTGCCAACAATAAATTTCAAGTATTTGAAATTATTATTAAATAAGAATACTTTTAATTCTTCAGTTGAAAAATGCTCACCTTTCTCATCAAGGCTTACAAAACACTCATTGGCCTTCTTTTTAACTATTCTATTTTCAATTCCTTTATTATTAATTTTTACTGTTTTTATATCAGTTATAATATTTCTAAATTGTGAAATACGTTTTATATAAATATCATGAAGTTGTTCTTCATGATCAAATTTAAATTTATCAAAATGTAGAATTTCAATTTTCATTTAAGGATCAATTATTCAATTTCTGCGGACCACATATTTTCTAAGTTATAAAATTTTCTAATTTCATCTTTGAATAAATGTATAATAACGTCACCACTATCAATTACTATCCAGCCACTGTCTTGGTTTCCCTCAATTGATGGCAGTGTAATATTTAGACTTTTAAGCATTTTATGAACTGATTGGGAAATCGCGTTTATATGTCTATTTGATGTTCCAGTTGCAAATACTAAGTGGTCAGCTAGTGAAGTTTTTTTAGATATATCTATTGAGACTATATCCAGAGCCTTATTATCCTCTAAATCACTTAATATTTTTTTTAGTATTTGGGTCATTTATTATTTCTAATGGCAGTTGATGACTCACTTACATTGAAGTCACGAATAAATATCCAAGCAGGTGATTTGGTAAATATCAACTTTGCATCAGACAATTTTATTTGGTTGTTTTTAAATTTTTCCGCAACTATAGAAGTAAGTGGATTATATAATTTTTCATTACGATTAAATACAGCAATAGGCATTTGATTAAAAATATCTAAATAATTTTTCCATTTATCCATTTCTTCAAATGAGTCACTACCCATTAAAAATATGAACTCATCCTCGGTAAAGTTAGATTTGATATGTCTCAAATTATCAATTAAATAATTTGAGTTAGTAATATCCTCAAAAAATTTCAGTTTAATATTGTTATTGCCTATTAGTTTTTTTGCTTGATTATTTCTATCTTCAAATGACATATAATCATTTTTTTCCTTCAATGGATTTTGCTTTGTGATCATCCACCAGACTTCATCAAGATCAAAAATTTGAATTGCCTTGTCTGATAATTTTAAATGTCCTAAATGTGCTGGATTAAATGAACTTCCTAAAATGCCAATTTTCATTTACGGTCTAACCTGTCCATTTCCTCTCACTATATATTTATAAGTTGTCAGCCCTTCTAATCCAACTGGCCCTCTAGCGTGCAATTTGCCGGTAGCAATTCCTATTTCAGCACCTAAACCAAATTCGCCTCCATCTGCAAATTGTGTTGAGGTGTTATGCATAACAATTGCACTACCTACGGTATTTAAAAACTTTTCAACTTTCTCTTTGTCTTCAGAAATAATACTCTCTGTATGACCTGATCCATATGTAGCAATATGTTCTATTGCTTCATCTACCCCTTTAACAGTCTTTATAGATATTATTGCATCTAAATATTCTGTACCCCAATCTTCTTCGGATGCTTTTAGAACTTTGTCTGAGATTTTCATACAAACATTATCTCCTCTAACTTCACAGCCCCCATTAATTAAATCAGTAATAATTTTTGGTAAATGAGTGTCGACACAGTTTTCATCTATTAATATAGTTTCAGCTGCACCACAAATTCCAGTTCTTCTCAATTTTGCATTTTCTATGATTTTGCTTGCTATTTCTGTATCTGATGTTTCATCAACATATAAGTGACATATTCCATCGAGATGTCCAATAACAGGTATTTTTGCGGTGTCTTGAACTTTTTTTACTAAACCTTTACCGCCTCTAGGTACTACAACATCAATATATTTTCCCATTTTAGCAAGCATGTAATCTACTGCCGCTCTATCTGTGGTGCTTACATATTGAACAATATTTTCGCTAACAGAATTTTCCTTTAAAGCCCCTTGTATCGATTTTACCATTTCTGAGTTAGTGTTAAAGCACTCAGATCCTCCTCTGAGTATTACACTATTGCCAGCTTTTAGACATAAAACTGTCGCATCAACTGTAACGTTTGGTCTGCTTTCATAAATAATTCCAATAACACCAAGAGGAACAGACACTCTTTCAACTAACATTCCATTTGGCCTTTTATTAGAATAAAGTTTGTTTCCAACTGGATCTTCTAAAGAAATAACATTTTCAATTGACGACAATATTCCATCAAATCGTTCGTCATCTAGCATAAGTCGATCAACCATTGCTTTTGAAAGACTATTTTCAGAGTTACTAATATCTAATGAATTAGCATTTAGGATATTTTTTTTATTTTTTTCTAAACTTACTATAATTGATTTTAAAATATTATTTTTATCTCTTTCGTTCAAAGACCTAATGTCTTTTGAGGCCCTAACACTGTTTTCACCCATCTTTTCTAATTCTAATTCAATACTCATATCAAAACTAAATCGTCCTTATGTATCATTTCTTCTCTGTAAGAGTAACTTAGAATGTTAGCTATTTCATCACTTTTGTGTCCCATAATTTTAATACTTTCTTCTGCAGCGTAACCTGCTAACCCTATACCTATTTTATTTTGGTCAGACGACAATACTTCAATAACATCTCCTCTCTCAAAGTTTCCCTCTACTGACTTTACACCAGCCGGTAAGAGACTGCTTCCTTTTTTAAGTGCATCAACAGCTCCATCATCAATTATTATCTTACCTACGGGCTTCATTGTTCCCGCGATCCATTGCTTGCGTGCTGCCAAGGGGGTCTTAGTTGGTTCAAACCATGTACATGGACGTCCCTCAAATAAGGACTTTACAGGTCTCATTATAGAACCATTAGTAATTGCTAAGTGACAGCCTGATAGCATAGCTGTCTTTGCGGCTTGAATTTTTGTCTTCATTCCACCTTTTCCGTAATCCGAAATTGATTGCCCAATCATTTTTTCAATATCCTTATCAATTTCACTTACCTTGTTTATCAATTTTACATCCTCATCAGTACTAGGATCAGCAGAATAAAGGCCATTAATATTAGATAATAAAATAAGACAATCTGCACTTGTTATTTGAGCCACTCTTGATGCAAGTCTATCATTGTCCCCATATCTTATTTCGCTTGTCGCAATTGTATCATTTTCATTTACGACTGGAACAATACCCAATTTTAATAATGTATCTATTGTTCTTCTGGCATTTATTGATCTTCTTCTTTGTTCAGTATCATCTAAGGTAAGAAGAATTTGCGAAATTTTAATTTCATTTTTTTCAAAGGCACTCTTAAATGAGCCCATCAAATGTATTTGGCCCACAGCAGATACAGCTTGATTCATATCCATCTTCATATTTTTCATATCAAGATCTAAATCTTTTGCGCCCATCGCAATTGCTCCAGAAGAAACAATTATAACCTCTTTATCATTTTCTCTTAAATATTTAACATCTTCAGCAAGACTATTAAGCCATTCTTTATTAAGACTTCCCGAAGTTTCATTGAATAGAAGTGCAGATCCAATCTTGATAATAATTCTATTTGTTTGTTCTAATTTCATTTAATTTTTAATAATTAAAATATGATTTATTAAATTATTTATTCCTTCACCTGTAATAGTTGAAATTGTGTATACTTGTAACTGTGTTTCATTTTCAAGGATATTCTTTTTAATTTTTATTTCTTCTTTATCAATCAGATCACATTTATTTAATACAACTATTTTATTTTTTTTTGTTATACTATCATCATAATTATTCAACTCACTGGTAATTGTATTATAAGATTTTTTAATATCTTCGTCAGTTACATCAATTACGTGAATAATTGAATGGCATCTCTCAATATGTTTTAAAAACTTAAATCCCAAACCATCGCCTTTGTGAGCATCTTCAATTAAGCCGGGTATATCTGCCACCACAAGTTCTTGATCGTCTTTTCTTACAACTCCTAGCTTTGGATCAAGAGTTGTAAAAGGATAGTCAGCCACTTTGGGTTTAGCGGCAGATATCTTTCTCAAAAGACTTGATTTTCCTGCATTCGGGAATCCCACAAGCCCGGCATCAGCAAGAATTTTTAACCTTAATACAATTTCAGCTTCATGGCCTTTTTCTCCATGTGTTATCTTGCGCGGCGCTCGATTAGTTGATGATTTAAAATTAATATTCCCTAACCCTCCTTTTCCTCCTGGGAAAAGAGTTACTTTTTCATCATTAATTATATCAGCAATTATTTCTTCATTTAATAATACTTCAGTTCCAACAGGAATCTTTAAAATTAAATCTTTACCTGACGCGCCTGTTCTATTCCTGCCAGCTCCACCTCTACCTTTTTGTGCTTTAAAGTGTTTTTGAAATCGAAAGTCTACAAGTGTGTTTAAAGATTTTGTTCCTTCTAGAATAATATCTCCACCTTTTCCACCGTTGCCACCATCGGGCCCACCGAATTCGATATATTTTTCTCTTCTGAAGCTCAAGCAGCCATCACCACCATCACCACTTTTTACAAAGATTTTAGCTTCATCAATAAACTTCATTTTAAGGGAATATTTTTAGAAAAAAGATTTAGATTTACTGTTTGGGAACAACAGAAATAAATGTTTTTCCGTTTTTTTTCTTACCAAACTTTACAAAGCCATCAACAAGTGAAAAAATTGTATGATCTTTTCCAAGGCCTACATTATCACCTGGGTGCCATTTAGTACCCCTTTGTCTAGCTATGATGTTACCAGGTATTACAGTTTGACCACTGTATTTCTTTATACCCAATCTTCTTCCAGCTGAGTCTCTTCCGTTTCTCGATGAGCCGCCAGCTTTTTTAGTTGCCATTATTAGCTATCCTTTTTTTTCACAGTTTTCTTTTTAACTGTAGTTTTCTTTTTTGTAACTGTTTTCTTCTCAGTTTCTAACTTCGTATCACTTGCTTTCTTCACAGCTTTTTTTGAAGTAAATCCAGGTATATCAAGTGAATTAATTTTTAAAAAAGTTATATCCTGTCTGTGACCATTAAGTCTTCGATAGTTTTTTCTTCTCTTCTTCTTAAATACTAAAATTTTTCTATCTCTGTCTTGTTTAACAATTTCAGCATTAACTTTCGCTCCACTGATTTGTGGAGATCCCACAGAAAATTGTTCTTTATCACAAGCGAAAAGGACATCATCGATAGTGATCTTATCACCATCTTTGCCATCAATTTTGCTCACACTCAACATAGTGTTTTCGCTAACTTTATACTGCTTTCCGCCAGTTGAAATAATCGCAAACATAATAGAAATTACTATTTGATATTAAAAGTGGCCTGAATATAAACGTCACTTTTCTTATGTCAATAGCCATAATTTCAGATAAAAAAACTTAAAATCTGCGAGATTTATGCATAAAATATACATATAAATACCCTACTTAATCAGCGTTTTATCAAATAAATAAATATGACCTTATCAATAAAACCATTCAAAGCCTATAGGCCTTTACGGAAAAGAGTTGAGGAAGTGGTATTGCCAACTTTTGATAATTTAACGAACAAACAGCTAAATAAAATCTTAAAAGAGTCAGAATATAATTTCTTAAACGTAGTAAGCCCAAAAGCATTTTACCCTAACATTACCAAAAAAAATTCAAAAAAGCACGCATACGAGCACTTAGAGTCCATGATTAAGAACAATATTATTTTTCAGGAGAAGGAAGAATGTTTTTATGTATATTGTTTAAATAAATATAATAAGAAACAGTTTGGTATAGTTGCATCAATAGAGTTCGAGGAAGGGAATAATCAAATTCTGAAACATGAAGCAATATTCAAAGCACGATCGAATTCTATTATGGAAACAATTGAACACACAAAAATGCAAATAGGTCCAGTTTATTTATCCTATAAAAATCAAAATAGCAGATACATTGATTTTAAAAAATACGAAAGAAAAAAACCTCTTTATAAATTTAAGTCGCCAGGCGGTACAACCAGATCTCTTTGGAAAGTAAGTGAAAAAAATGAAATTCGATCTTTGAGAAAGAAATTATCAAAAATTCAGAAATTTTATATCGCTGATGGGCATCACAGGTACTCCGCTATTGAAAATTTAAACAAAAAGAAAAATCTTAATAAAAATAAAAAAGAAAAAATAAACCTTCTTGCGGCAATATTTGATGAGCATTCTGTCAATATATTGAGCTTTCATCGACTAGCTAAATTTAAAAATTTTAATCAACAAAAAATAATTCAGGCCTTAAAGAAAAAGTTTAAGCTAGAAAAAAAATTAAAATTTAAAAATCCGTGTGACCTAGGCAGTGTGATGATATATTTAAATAAAACTTGGTACAATGTCTCACTCACCTCAAATAAAAAACTCTATACTAAATATGAAACTGACACTGACATAGTTGAGAAAATAATGATAAATAGTATCATTAAAAAACAATGTAATTGTTCTTTAGTAAATTTGTCGAATATTCCTGGTAAATTTGATCATAAAAAATTAGCAAATGAAGTGGATAAAGGTGTGGCAGATATAGGATTTTTTATTTGCCCTTTACCTATGAAAAAGATAATGTCCATCGCAGACAAAGGTAAAATTGTCCCTAAAAAGTCAACTTACTTTGATCCGAAGCCAGCAGATGGCTTGGTTAATTTGCTTATGGATATTTAATTTAATGGAAAAGCCTACTCAGAAACCTCATTATCCTTATTTTTCATCCGGTCCCTGCGCCAAACCTCCAGGATGGTCGTTTGATAATTTAAAAAATGCAGCTCTTTCAAGGTCTCACAGATCTGGCGCAGCTGTTAAAAAACTTCAAGAGGTAATTGATAAGTCAAGACAACTGTTGGAAATTCCTGATGACTACTTAATTGGTATCGTTCCAACATCTGATACTGGTGCTGTTGAAATGGCTATGTGGTGTATGCTTGGTCAAAGAGGAGTTGAAGTTTATTCATGGGAAAATTTTGGTCATGACTGGAATATAGACGCAGGAGAACAACTGCCTCTAAAAGATAAAAAGTTAATTAAAGCGGAATATGGGGAACTTCCTGATTTTTCTGATAGCAATCCTGACAACGATATTGTTTTTACATGGAATGGTACTACCGCAGGAGTAAGAATAAAAAATACTGATTGGATAAGTGATCAAAGAAAAGGATTAACAATATGTGATGCCACATCTGCAGTATTTTCAATGCACATGGATTGGCATAAATTAGATGTGATTACTTACTCATGGCAAAAAGTTTTAGGAAGCGAAGCTGCCCATGGTATGTTGATTTTATCACCTCGTGCAGTTGAACGACTTGAAACTTTCACTCCACCATGGCCCATCCCAAAAATATTTCGTCTAGCAAATAATCAAAAATTAATTTCAGGAATATTTTCTGGAGCAACAATAAACACTCCATCCATGATCAGTGTTGAAGATGTATTAAATTCCCTTAACTGGGGCTTAGAGTTAGGCGGTTTAAATAAATTAATTGATATATCAGAAACAAATTTAAAATTAGTTAATAATTGGATTGATAAGCATGATAATTTTGAATTTCTAGCTAAAGATCCAGAGACCAGATCTTGTACTTCAATTTGTATACTTCCAAAGGATGATTGGTTTAAATCTCTTAATGACGAAGACAAAGTAAATTTTATGAAGGAAGTTTGTTCATTGCTTGAAAGCAATGAAGCAGGATATGATCTAAACTCCTATAAAACGGCACCACCGGGAATTAGAATTTGGGGTGGTTCAACAGTTGAAAATAAAAATGTTGAACTTGTTCTACCTTGGATTGACTGGGCTTATTTAACAACTAAAGAAGCCTTTAAAAAGTGAATAAAGTACTAATTGCCGATAATGTTTCTGACGCTGTTTTTAAAGTATTTGATGAAAATAACATTGAATATGTTCAGAAAACAGGTCTTAGTGAAGACGAGCTTTCTAGAGAAATTGTAGATTATACCGGGTTAGTAATTAGATCAGCAGTCACTGTAACTGATAAAATAATAAGCAGCGCTAAAAATCTGAAAGTTATTGGTAGGCCAGGCGTAGGGGTTGACAATGTTGACCTTGACTCAGCTACTAAAAATAACATCGTAGTCATGAACACTCCTCTTGGAAATGTTCAAGCAACAGCCGAACTTACATTTTCTATTATACATGCATTAATGAGAAAAATTACAGAGGCAAATGAGTCAATGCACAGTAAAAAATGGGAGAAAAAGAATTTCATTGGATCTGAGATGTTGGGCAAAACTATTGGCATCGTAGGATTTGGTAATATAGGAAAAAAAATTTCTGAAATATCACACGCATATGGAATGAATGTTCTTGTTCATAGTGCTTCATTAAGTGATACAGAACAAAAAAAATATAAAGTTGAAAAAGTATCTTTTGAAGAAATTTTGTTACACTCAGATATTATAACTTTTCATAATAAACTATCAGATAAATCAAAATATATGATTAATAAAGACACCCTTAAAACAATTAAAAAAACAGCAATTATTATTAATTGTGCGAGAGGTGGGATTGTAAATGAAAATGATGTTAAGAATGCAATTGATAAAAATGGTTTAGGAGGATATGGCTGCGATGTTTACGAGAAAGAGCCACAAACTGATAGTATATTCTCTGGTATGAAAAAAGTTGTAATGACACCTCACATCGGCGCCAGTACTGCAGAGGCGCAAGAAAAAGTTGCTATACAAATCGCAGAGCAAATGGTCGATTATCTGTTAAATAATAATGTAGTAAACCAAGTAAACAAATAAATGTCTAATACACTGATATTAATCAGACACGGTAAAAGTGTTTGGAACGTAAAAAATATTTTTACCGGATGGGTTGATGTAGAATTAGACAATTTAGGAAAAAAAGAGGCATTAAAGTCAGCATTGTTACTCAAAGAAGCTGAAATAGTTCCTTCATTTGCATTTACATCATTTTTAAAAAGGGCACAAAATACGCTTCAAATAATTCTTGAGGAATTAAATCTATATAATCTTCACACAGAAACTGCCTGGGAATTAAATGAAAGACACTATGGAGCACTGCAAGGATTAAACAAAGACGAAGTTAAAAAAAAATATGGTGAAGATCAGTTTTTAAAATGGAGGAGAGGCTACAGTACACCACCACCCGCACTACCAATTGATAGTGAAATGAATCCTAATAAAGACGATTTATATAAAGGAATAAATAATTTACCCCTAACGGAATGTTTAGAAGATACGTATGCGAGAGTAATTCCTTACTGGGAAAATTCTATAAAACCTTTAGTACTAAAAAATACCACTATTATTTCAGCACATGGAAACAGCTTAAGAGCTCTATGTAAGTACTTGTTTGATGTATCTGATGGAGACATAACAAGTTTAGAAATACCAACTGCAAATCCACTTGTTATCAGCTTAAATAATAGTTGCAAAATTCACTCCGCAAGTTATCTTGATGCCTCCAGAGCACAAAAATTGCCAATAATTGGCGAATAAAAAGGGAAAGTTATGAGTGAAGTATTTATTACATCTGCCGTTAGAACAGCCGTTGGTTCTTTTAACGGATCTTTATCGGGTATGCCAGCACACGATTTAGGCACAATAGTTATAAAAGAAACGCTTAATAGATCTGGCATTGAAGGTGGTGATGTGGATGAGGTGATACTTGGACAAGTACTAACTGCAGCAACCGGTCAAAACCCTGCTAGACAAGCATCAATAAATGCTGGTTTAAATAAAGAAACCCCAGCATGGTTAGTTAATCAAGTTTGTGGATCTGGCCTACGAAGTGTTGCTTTGGCCTACCAATCTATAATGAATGGCGATGCAAATATTATTATTGCTGGTGGACAAGAAAGTATGAGTCAATCCCCGCACTGTATGCACTTAAGAAATGGTACCAAAATGGGCGATGATAAGATGATCGACTCAATGATCAAAGATGGTTTGTGGGATGCTTTTAATGGATATCACATGGGAACAACTGCTGAAAATGTTGCTCAACAATGGCAAATTACTAGAGATCAACAAGATGAATTTGCTTTTAACTCACAACAGAAAGCAAGTAAGGCTAAAGCAGATGGAGTATTTAAGGATGAAATTGTTCCAGTTGAAGTCCCATCAAGAAAAGAAACAGTAGTTTTTGATAGTGATGAATATATTAAAGACAATGTTCAATTAGAAAAAATCTCATCTTTAAGACCTGCATTTGCAAAAGAGGGAACAGTTACAGCAGCAAATGCAAGTGGTATAAACGATGGCGCAGCTGCTTTGGCAGTAATGTCCTCAGATGAAATGAAAAAAAGAAACCTTGAGCCTATGGCAAGAATTGTATCCTGGTCAAGTGCTGGGGTTGATCCATCTGTGATGGGAGCAGGACCTATACCTGCAAGCAGAAAAGCTCTTGATAAAGCAGGGTGGGATGTTTCTGATTTAGATTTAATTGAATCAAATGAAGCATTTGCCGCTCAATCTTGTGCAGTAAATAAAGAAATGGGATGGGATGTTTCAAAAGTTAATGTTAACGGGGGAGCGATTGCTATAGGACATCCAATTGGTGCGTCAGGAGCCAGAATTCTTGTAACATTATTAAATCAAATGAAAAGACAGGACGCTAAAAAAGGACTTGCCACATTATGCATTGGTGGAGGCATGGGTGTCGCTTTGTGCGTCGAACGATAGGAGAAAGTTATGTCTAAAGTAGCGTTAGTAACTGGAGGAACAAGGGGAATAGGTGCCGCAATATCTCTTGCTTTAAAAAAGGAGGGGTGCAATGTTGCTGCAACCTATAGTTCAAATTCAGATGCAGCTAATAAGTTTTCATCCGATAACGGTATTGAGGTATTTCAATGGAATGTTGCTGATGCAGCTGCATGTGAAGCGGGCGTAAAGCAAGTTGCTGATAAGCTAGGCACTGTTGACATTTTAGTGAATAATGCCGGCATTTCCAAAGCTTCAATGGCTCATAAAATGTCAGTTGAACAATGGGATGATGTAATAAGAACTGACTTAGATTCAGTTTTTTATATGACAAGATGTGTACTTGAAGGCATGAGAGAAAAATCTTTTGGTAGAATAATCAGCATTTCTTCTATTAACGGTCAAAAAGGTGAGATGGGTCTAATAAATTATAGTGCGGCAAAAGCTGGTTTATTAGGTTTTACCAAAGCATTAGCGCAAGAAACTGCTAGAAAGAATATTACAGTTAACGCTATTGCACCTGGCTATATCGATACTGAAATTCTAGCGGATGCCTCCGAGGATTTTATGAAAAGTTTAATTGGAAAAATTCCTGTAGGAAGACTTGGAACAGTTGATGAGGTTTCACGAATAGTAACATTCCTTGCTAGTGATGAAGCGGGCTTTATAACAGGTTCTACGATATCTGCAAACGGTGGACAATATTTTACTTAAAAGGAATCTTTGAGATTTCTTATATGACCGAATACTTCTTCTGGACTTTTACCCGTAAGCCCCAGAGAGTTGATCAAATCTTCATCATCTGCCTTTAAGAAAATATTTAATCTCTTTTCATCCCCAATTGTTGATGGAATAGATGGTATGTTTTGTTTATCTAGGCTTTTCAGACGATCCATTTTTGATTCTATTTCATTCGACGGGTAAATAGAGCTTATAAAATTTCCATTACTTAAAGTATATTCATGGCCACAGTAAATTTTTGTTTCATCAGGTAGATCCCTTAGTTTTGTAAGAGATTTCCACATCATTTCTGGTGAACCTTCAAAAAGTCTACCACATCCAAGTGAAAATAGCGTGTCACCAGTAAAAACAAGTTTTAGGGATCCAAAATAAAAAGCGATGTGGCCCGTAGTATGCCCAGGTATTTCAATTATCTGAGCATTGTGTTCATCAAAATTCCAAATATCACCCTCTGAAACTTGTATATCAATTCCTGGTATTCTCTCAAAATCTTTTTTGCTGCCAACTATTTTGCATCCATACTTTTCTTTGAGTTCAAAATTTCCTCCTACATGATCAAAATGATGATGAGTATTAAGTATGAATTTTAAATTAAGTTTGTGTTTATTTAGAACATCAATTACAGGACCTGCTTCAGAAGGATCAACAACAAATGCATCCCCATTTTTATTTGAGTATATATAAGCATAATTATCGCTTAAGCATTTAACAATAAGTATTTCATTCATATTTAATCCTTTGAAACTAAAAAAAGTCCGACTTCATTAAAGTAGCTATCAAGAAAATTTTTTCCACTAAAATTGGAAAGTTTTTTATTAGAAAGATCACCTTTCTTTTCAATTTTGATTTCTAACTCCTCACATAAATCAATAAAATCATTAATTGTACAAAAATGTAGATTTGGAGTTTCATGCCATGAATAACTTAGTTTCTTGCTTACTGGCATTTTTCTATTCAACAATAAACTAGCCCCAATCTTCCAGTGGCCAAAATTCGGAAAGGATATAATTGCTTTTTTAGAAATTCTAACCAATTGCTGCATTACTGTTTTAGGACTTTTTGTAGCTTGTAAAGTGTATGTAAGTATTGAATAATCAAATAATTTATCTGGATAATCATACAAATCAGTATCTGCATCTCCTTCAATTACTGAAATGCCTTTGGCTAAACAAAGCTGAACCTTTTTTTGATCAATTTCCATCCCGCGACCATCAATATTTTTATACTCTCTCAAATACTCCAACAAAGACCCATCATTGCACCCAACATCAATAACAGAAGAATTGTTAGGAATTAGCTTAGCAATTACACCAAAATCTTTGTTCTCGTTTATTAAGCTCATAAATTTTCAAATGTTGAATTAATGAATCCTTTTATCGCCTCAAACAACTTTGGTTCATCCAATAGGAATGAGTCATGACCGTTTTCAGTTTCAATTTCAATAAAACTGACATTAAGCCCAAGAGAATTGAAAACTTTTACAATTTTTTTGTTTTCAGATGTTGGGTATAGCCAATCACTGGTAAATGACACACAAAGAATTTTAGATTGCGTATTTTTAAAGGCCTCTATTAAGGAGCCATTATTTGCTGAGGAAACATCAAAATAATCCATTGCTCGAGTGATATACAGATAGCTGTTTGCATCAAAGCGATCAACAAAAGTAAATCCTTGATGTCTTAAGTAACTTTCAATTTGAAAATCGGCATCAAAAGAATAGTCCAAGCTATTTTTATCTTGGAGATTTCTTCCAAACTTGCTTTGTAGAGCTTCTTTAGATAGATATGAAATATGTGCTGCCATTCTAGCTACTGAAAGCCCTTTCATGGGTTTTTTATCAGAATGATAGTAATTTCCTGATTGCCAGTTTGGATCAGCCATTATGGACTGCCTTGCAAGCTCATTTAATGCAATGTTTTGAGCCGAATGGTTTGTTGCAGTTGCAATAGGAACTGCTGAATGTACCATTTCAGGAAACTTTGAAAGCCATTCGAGTACCAACATGCCCCCCATCGATCCGCCAGTAACACAGAATATTTTCTCAATTCCCAAATAATCAATTAATAATTTTTGAGCTCTGACCATATCTGCAATTGTAATTACAGGAAAATCAGTCGCGAATTCTTTACCGTTTTCAGGATTTATTTCTTTTGGACCCGTTGATCCCATGCACCCACCAATGACATTAGGGCAAATGACGAAGAACTTGTTCGTATCAATTGGTTTATCGGGTCCTACAACCATCGACCACCAGCCATTTTTTTTTGTAATGGGATGATCACTTGCCACATATTGATCGCCAGTCAAGGCATGACAAACCAAGATTGAATTATTTTTTTTATCGTTAAGTTTGCCATATGTTGTATATGCAGTTTTAAATTTAGATAAACTTCCACCTCCATCCAAATTTAATGGTTCATCTTCTGCTAAAGTAACAATTTTATTTTCACTCATAATTTTTTCCAAAAAAAAACCGCCCAACAACTAAGTTTGGCGGTTTCAACTACCTCTTTAGCTGCATTTTTATTGCGCCCGCAAGCTGTGCTCAAATCGGCGCAATTCATGTATTATATATTCAATAGGATATTGTCAAATTAGAAGATTTATTTATTTCAAAGATTTTCTTTCAAATTTAGCGATATTCACCTATTTATAGCCAATTGAAATATGAAAAAACTTAAAAATATAAAGCTTTACGAAGGAGGCATTTCATCAATTCCTGGCAAAAAGCAAGTTATTAAGGTGTCCTCTAATGAGTCACCATTTGGTCCGAGCTTGCGAGTACAAAAGGCGATATCAACGGCTAAGTCAAAAACTCACAAATATCCTGACGGAAATAGTCTGGAATTAAAAAATGCCTTATCAAAAAAAACCAAATTAAATATCAACAACCTCTTCGTTGGAAATGGATCAGACGAGATACTAGGCCTGGCTTGTCAACTTTTTCTAAATAAAGGAGACGAAGTTATTATTCCTAAACACAGTTTTTTAATGTTTGAAATTTACTCTAAAATCAGTGGGGGCGTTGTTAAACGTTCATCAACAAAAAATTTACGTTTTGATGTAAAAAGCATTTTAAATAAAATCACAAAAAAAACTAAAATTATATTTATTGCTCAGCCCAATAATCCAACAGGATTTTATCTATCCAAAGAAGAATTAAGATTGCTTATCTCACGTGTCCCTAAGAAGATATTTATAATTATTGATTCTGCCTATGCAGAATATGTAACTGATAAAGATTACTCTAATGGCATTAACTTTGCCAAAAAA